>JBDTMH010000147.1:0-10972 GCA_039934375.1 Burkholderiaceae bacterium
CTCCTGTGTGGTTGCGCTACGCAAACCGGCCCGCCAAGTGATGCAGCCCGATCAGGTGATTCTGACGCATTCCCATGTAGCGCCGAGTATTGCCACAATAGCGCTTTACCGCACATTGCCCAATCCCCATGCCCTTTGCCTGTTCCCTTCAGTGCCTGCCGGTGCCACTCCCCGTCGGGTCGATATCCCGAGCACCGGACGCCATTGGCTGAGGATCGATCGTGCAACCCGGTACCCGGCTGATCAAGACCGACATGGGGCGGCAGGAGGTTGCGCAACGCACCGGGACACTGACGCCGGTGCAACGGCGCTTGCTGATCCTGGTGGATGGCCAGAAAACCGTCAATGACCTCGACGCCTACGTACGGGTCGGTGAACGCGACGAAGCCTTGGGCCAGCTGCTGGCACTAGGGCTGGTTGTCCCGGACGGACCCGTGGTGTTGCTGGAGCCAGCCGCCGCGCAAGGCTTTGCCCACCCGGTGGCGCTGGAGCCCCCGCGCGCGGCCACCGATCCGCAGGTGTTCGCGGAGGTGCGCGCAGAGGCTGCGCGGTTTGTGCACAACCGCCTGGGATCGGCCGGAGAACCGATTTGCGAGGCGATCACACGCTGTCGCAACCCGCAGGAGCTGCGTGCAATGTTGCGGGGTGTCGAGGTATTCGTCGGACAAAGGCTGGATCCGGCCACGACCCAGGCGTTCGCGCGTCATTTCGGCTGCCTGTTGTTGTGACGCATCGGCAACGCGGTGCCGGTCTAACTTCGCGGTGTTATTCTCCCCGGGCTTGCGCTGCGCTGGTCGGGTCCGGCCGTGGCGGCCATGCCAACCCGTATCGCAGGAGTACGCCAAACATGATCCACGTGATCGCCATCATCACCACCCATCCGGGCCAACGTGAAAAGGTGCTGGAGGCCTTCCGCGCCAACGTGCCCGCCGTGCGGGCCGAGGCCGGCTGCATCGAATACGCGGCTGCGGTCGACCTGGCCAACGGTCCCGCGTACCAGGCTGCGTGCGGTCCCGATTGCTTCATGGTGATCGAGAAATGGGAAAGTCTGGATGCGCTCAAGGCCCATTCGGCAGCGCCACACATGCTGGCCTATGGCTCGCGTACGCGGGACATGGTGGCCGGCAGGGCGATTCATATCCTGCAGCCGGTTTGAGGACACGGCATGTCCATCGTGCACGACATCGTCCACACGACGGTCTACAACTACAGCGAGCCGGTCGAGTTTGGCGTTCACCGTGTCATGTTCCGGCCCCGTGACAGCCACGACCAGCGCGTGCTGGCCACCGACCTGCAGGTGAGTCCGCAGTCCGACATCCGGCTGATCCAGGACACATACTCCAATTCGATTGCGCTGGTGCAACCGATCGGTCCGGCCAGCGAGTTGCGCTTCACCTGTGCATTCGCGATCGACCACGTGCCCGCAGAGGCCGCGCCGCCGGTGGCGCCATCTGCCGAGTTCCTGCCATTCACCTATTCGCCGGATGAACGGATCGATCTGGAGCACTATCTGCGACCGCATTACGATGACCCGCACGGTACCCTGATTGCGTGGGTGCACCAGTTTCTGGCCGAGGGCAGCCGCGTTGCCACGCTCGAACTGCTGGCACGTATCAATGCGTACATCGGACAGAACCTGACCTATGCGGCGCGCGATGAGGAGGGGACCCAAACACCGGTGCGGACGCTCGAACTGGGCAGCGGCAGTTGCAGGGACTATGCGCTGCTGATGATGGAGGCCGTGCGACGGCTCGGCCTCGCCGCGCGCTTCGTGTCGGGCTATCTGTACGACGAATCCCTCGACGCGGATGGCAAGGTGGCAATGGTCGGCGCCGGCTCGACCCATGCATGGATGCAGGTTTTTTTACCGGGGACGGGCTGGATTACCTATGATCCGACCAATAACCTCATCGGCGACAGCCGCTTGATCCGCGTTGCCGTGGTGCGGGATCCGGCATTGGCATCACCGATTTCGGGCAGCTGGTTCGGTGCGACCCAAGCGTTTCTTGGCATGACGACCCAGGTGCAGGTGCGCAGGCGCAACAAGGACGGCCTGGCATGATTGGGGCTGTCTCTGGCATGATGGGCCATGGAGGCCATCGCATGGGAAGGAGTGCTGTACTGTGGACTTGATGAAAAAGCTGTTTCGCGGTTCGACGCCTGCGCCGTTGGAGCCGACTGGCGCCGGGCTGTTCGAGCCGACTGTCCATGCACCGGCGGGCGCTGCACATGCACCTCGGGCCCAGGATGATTTCGACGCACAGGTCGATACCCGGCGCGAGTTGCTGCGCGTGCGCACTCGCAACACGCTGCGACTGTCGGGCATTCCCGAGTCCTGGGTCGAGGCCCAGGTGCTGCTCGAGCCCGCGGGCGGCCGCACCTTCATGCATCTGCGCCTGGGTGTGCGGCACTGGGACCCGCGTCTGTTGTGCTACGCAGTCGCGTTCCAGCGCAAGTTGATGCAGGAGATCGAGCGCATCGATCCGCAGGCGGCGCAGTGGCTGCTGAGCATCGTGTGGTCGTTTCCGCCCGAACTCGAATGTCCCTACCCGGAATTGCCTCAGCCATCGGCCTGGCTCGATCACGAAGCACGGCCCAGCCAACTGGACGAGTTGCAGTCTGATCTGGCACTGCTGTATGCCGTGCGCGATGCCGAACTGGCCCATCCAGGCGCCAGCAAGGGGCAAGACGCAGGCTGAACTTTTCACGAGGAAGTCATGCCATGAACCCCACGGAAGCTGCGAATCTGCGCTGCGTTGCGCTGGTGGGACATGGAGCGGTGGGCAAGACCACACTGGCCGAAGCCTTGCTGCATGCCAGTGGCGCGATCAATGTGCGAGGTGCCGTCGAAAAGGGCAACACAGTCTGCGACTTCGATTCCCAGGAAAAGGCCTGGGGTCATTCACTGCAATCGGCGATCGTGTCGCTGGGCTGCAAGGATGCCGTCGTGCAACTGATCGACACACCCGGGTATCCGGATTTTGCCGGGCAGGCTATCGGTGCACTGGCCGGAGTCGACACAGTGTTGGTGGTTGTCAACGCGCAGACCGGCATCGAGCCGGCGACCGAGCAGATGATGGAGCTGGCGGCGGCGCGCGGCCTGTGCCGCATGATTGTCGTCAACAAGATCGATGTCGACAACCTCGACCTCGCGCAGCGGGTTGCGGAATTGCGCGCGCGTTTCGGCCGTGCATGCATGCTGCTGGATCTGCCGATGCACGATGGCAGCGAGGTCGTGGAATTGCTGGAGCATGCGAGTGGAGAGAGTGACTTCGATTCAGTGGCAGCATCACACCGCGCCTTGATCGACCAGATCGTCGAGGAAGACGAGACACTGCTAGCGCGGTATCTCGACGATGGAGCCGATCCGAGCGCGGCCGAGTTGCATGCACCGTTCGAGAAGGCGTTGCGCGAAGGCCATCTGATACCGATCCTGTTCGTCTCGGCCCGTACCGGTGCCGGAGTCCCTCAACTGCTCGACGTGCTGGTGCGTCTGGCACCAAGCCCGGCCGAAGGCAACCCGCCACCGTTCTACCGCGGCGCCCCGGGCGCGTCGGATGCACAGCCGTTCCAGGCCGTGCCCGATCCGCAGTTGCATGTGCTGGCCCACGTTTTCAAAGTGATCAGCGACCCATTCATCGGCAAGCTCGGTGTGTTCCGGGTACACCAGGGAACGTTGCGGCGCGATGCCCAGATGTTTGTCGGCGACGAACGCAGGCCATTCAAGGCGCATCACCTGTACCGCCTGCAAGGCAAGGACTATGTCGAGGTCGACGCGCTCGGGCCGGGCGAGATCGGCGCAGTCGCCAAGGTCGACGAGATCGTTTTTGACTGCGTGCTGCACGACTCGCATGACGAGGACCACATCCACCTGCGGCCGATCGGCTTTCCTGTGCCCATGCAGGGCCTGGCGGTCGAGACCTTGCGCAAGGCCGACGAGCAGCGCCTGTTCGAGGTGTTGCAGCGCTACGAGGTCGAAGACCCGTGTTTCCGGGTTGAGCGCCATGCGCACAGCAATGAGACCGTGATCCGGGGCCTGGGCGAGATGCACCTGCGTGCCAAGCTCGAGCGCATGGCGCAACAATACAAGCTCGAGTTGTCGACCCGTGCGCCGCGTATTGCCTACCGCGAGACCATCTCGGCGCCGGCACAGGGCCATTGCCGGCACAAGAAGCAAAGCGGCGGTGCGGGCCAGTTCGGCGAGGTTGCGCTGCGGGTCGAGCCGCTGCAGCGCGGTGCCGGATTCGAGTTCGTCGACGTTGTCAAGGGTGGTGCCATTCCGGGGGTGTTCATCGCGGCGGTGGAAAAGGGCGTTCGACTGGCACTGGCCGAAGGCGTGATTGCCGGCTACCCGGTTGAGGACATCCGCGTCACGGTGGTCGACGGCAAGTCCCATGCGGTCGACAGCAAGGAGGTGGCATTCATCGCCGCGGGCCGCAAGGCCACCGTAGCCGCAGTACGCAGCGCGGCACCGATCGTGCTCGAGCCGCTGGTCGATGTCGCAGTGCTCTGCCCACCGCACTCGGTGGGCGACCTGACAGGCGATCTGGCCGGCAAACGCGGCCAGGTGACCGCGACCGAGGCTGGCGCGGGCGAGCGCATGCTGGTGCGGGCATTGGTGCCGTTGGCCGAGCTCGATGAATACCAGTCCCGCCTCAAGTCGCTTACCGGTGGCCAGGGCAGCTACACCATGGACTTTTCCCACTACGCCCAGGTTCCCGCTACTGTGCAGCAGCAACTGGTGGCGAAGCATGCGCCGGCGCACCGTGACGACGATTGACACAGGCCGGCCGTAAGAATTGTCAGTGCCCGCGCGACCCATGCAAGGATGCCGATGGCAACCCCGAAAACATGGAAACGAGGAGTTCACGATGAGGCGACGCATCTTTCTCTGCATGGGCGGGCTGGTTCTGGTCATGTCCCTGGCGCCGGCGGCAACATGGGCTGCGGATAAACAGGTCTACACCGGACTTTTCAGCAACGTGGCGCTCAGCGGCTACGACGCGGTTGCGTATTTCACCGAGAACAAGCCGGTCAAGGGCGACGCGAAGTTCGCGCAGGAGTACCAGGGCGCGCAATGGCACTTTGCCTCAGCGGCGAACCGGGACGCGTTTGCCGCTGACCCGAAGCGCTTCGCACCGCAATACGGGGGATATTGCGCATGGGCCGTGTCGGAGGGCAGCACGGCTTCGGCGGATCCCAAGCTCTGGAAGATTGTCGATGGCAAGTTGTATCTCAACTACGATGCGGATGTGCAGAAAAAGTGGGATCGCGATATTCCCGGTCATATCCGCAAGGCCGATCAGAATTGGCCGAAGGTGCTGGGGAAATGACCAAGACCCTGCAGTCAACGCGCAATCGCCCGGCATGGCCAGGCGCAGCGTGGCGAGTCGCACACGATGCTGATTGACTGGCAGTCCACGCTCGGCTGGTTCGATGCCGCTTTGCATGGCGCGGCCGCGCCCTGGGTGATCGGTCTGGTTCTGGCCCTGACGACGCTGTTGCTCGAGGACCTGGCGCTCGCAGCCGGTGCGGCGCTGGCGGTACAAGGCAGCATTTCATGGGAATGGGCCATGTTCAGTGTCGGCGCTGGCATCGCGCTGGGCGATCTGGGTCTATATGCGCTGGGTGTGGCCGCCAACCGGTGGCCTTACCTGCGCCGGCGGTTGGCGCTGGGTCGTGCCGGCCGGGCGGCGTTGCATCTGCAGCACCGGTTCGCCGCCGCCATCCTGCTGGCACGCGTGATCCCGGGGCTGCGTTTGCTGACCTACACCGCCTGCGGATTTTTTCGCCTTCCGCTGGCGCCGTTTTGCGCCTGGGTTGTGCTCGCCGTCGCGGTGTGGACTGTTGGCTTGATGGGCATGGGTGCGCTGCTCGGTGCGCCGTTGGAGGCCGCATTCGGAATTCCTGCGCCACTTGCAGTCGCGATCCCTATCGTCGTGCTGGCGCTGGGTCTGTCGCTGATCCGTCGGCCGAACGGGCCATCGACGGCATCCGAAGTCACGGAGGCGTCATGAGCCGACGGACCGCTCCCAAGGCGAATCCCGCAGTGCGCAGCACGGAGAACTCATGAGCGCCGTGGTGCCGTTGCCAGGCCTCTCCTCGGATCGCAGCGCGCTGGGCAAGACGGATCGGGCATTTGTGCCGGCAGATGCCGGTTCGGGCACGGGCCAGGTGCCGCACCAGGGCATGCCGCCGCTGGACGAGTCAGGGGCACCGCTGAGCTTCTTCGAATTCTGGCCGATGTGGGCGTTTTATCCACCGGTGTTCGTCTATGTGTTGTGGCTGATGTTGCGTTACCGTGGCATCTTGCTTCCGACCGTGGCCAATCCGTCGTTTCCCGGGGGCGGCTTCGTTGGTGAATCCAAGGCCGAGATCCTGCGATTGGCGATGCGCAACGCGCCGCAGTGGGTGGCGGCTTTTGTCGCCGTCGACCGAGCGCCGGACAACCTCGATGCCGGCATTGCCGCGCAGGTGTCGCTCGACGCCGAAGTGGCGCAGGCACTTGCGCAATTGCAGCGGGCCGGCATTGCTTTGCCGGTGGTCGCCAAGCCGGACCTCGGCTGCCGCGGCGCCGGCGTGCAACTGGTGCGCAGCGTCGACCGATTGCGCAGCTACCTGGCCGGCTTTCCGCGCGGCGCGCGATTGCTGTTGCAGGCCTACGTGCCCTTCGAAGGTGAGGCCGGCATCTTCTATTGCCGCCGGCCCGGGCAGGACAAGGGCCGGATCATCTCGGTCACGCTGAAGTATTTCCCGCATGTGATCGGGGATGGGCGACGTAGCCTGCGCCAGCTGATCCTGGATGATCCGCGTGCAGGTCGGTTGTCGCACCTCTACCTGGGGCGGCACAAGGCACGGCTGGACGAGGTCCCGCGTGTGGGCGAGCCGATCCGCCTGGCGTTTGCCGGTAGCCACAGCCGTGGTGCGATTTTTCGCGACGGCAATGCACTGGTCACGCCGCAAATGGAGGCGCGGTTTGACGCCATCGCGCACCAGATTGGCGAGTTCCATTTCGGCCGTTTCGACATTCGTTTTGCTGACTTTGCGCGCGTCCAGCAAGGCGAGGATTTCACGATCGTCGAGGCCAACGGCGCGGGTGCGGAGAGTACCCATATCTGGGATCGGGGAACCACGCTGTTTCGCGCCTGGGCTGACCTGATGCTTCAGTACCGGCTGCTGTTCCAGATCGGCCGTGCCAATCGCGATCGGGGCTTCAAGCCCTTGTCGTGGTCCGAGTTCCGGCGCTGGCATCGGCGAGAAAAGGAATTGACACCGTTGTATCCGGCCACGGACTGAGTTGTTCCCACAGCGCAGCCGTGCTGCGGTGTTGTCAGATCCGGATGCCCAAGCGGGCCAGACGGCGCGATTGGGCCGGTGCCTGCAGGTCAACCAAGGTCAGAAAGTCGATGGTACCGAACTCGCGGTCGATCGCGGGCGGCCCGCAGATCATCGCGCCCAGGCTCAGGTAGGCCGCCAGCAGCTTGGGGGTCTTGGGAGCATTGGCGACGGGATTGTCCAGAGCACACACGAATTGCGGTAACGGGCGGGTACGCCAGGGCGCAGGCGCCTGATGCGCGCACAGACGCTGCCAGGTCGCAGCACCCACGCCGCAATCCTGCGACGTGAGCGAACTGCAGCCGATCAGGAAGCGGGCCCGGTGTTGCTTTGCATACGCTCCTACGCCGTGCCACAGCAGGCTGAGCACGGCGAAGGAACGGTGCTCGTGATGGATGCAGGCGCGCCCGAGCTCGAGCATTTCGCCGCGCATTGCCTCGAACGGCGTGAAGTCGAACTCGCGTGCGCTGTAATAGCCGCAATGCATCTGCGCAGTGCTGCCGTTTTGCAGCCGATAGGTACCGACGACCTCGCCGGTATGGGTGTTTTCGACCAGCAAATGGTCACAGACCGCATCGAACTCGTCAACGTCCAGGCAATTGGCATACGACTGTGCCAGCCCTTCGTCGAGCTCGACATTGAACACCAGGAAGCGCAGCGCCTGTGCAGCGCGCACATCGTCGGCCGTGCCGGCCAGACGCAGACGGTACGCGGGTCCATTCAGGCGGATGCGGGCAAGGAGCGGGCGGCGGGTAGTTGTGCTGGTCATGGTGTCTGGCCTTCACGAGGTGCGGGTCTTGCACTTCAGTCGGATCCGGCCGCCAGATCTTGCAATCGTCTGCGATATTCTTTCGTTCCGCCATGCTCGAGGAAAACCCGAAGGCCGGGTCTGCCCTGGGTGCCACGGCGAACCCTGTCAGCGCAGGCGCAACGGGGAGACGGCCGCCGGATTCACCGCCTGTGCCAGCAGCTGCTGCGGAATTGGCTGGTGCAGGAGCAGCGCAGCGGCCAGTTCGGAGGCCCCCGGCGCGCTCTGGATGCCATAACCGCCCTGCGCAGCGAGCCAGAAGAAGCCGCTCTGCGTGCGGTCCCAGCCAATGACCAGTTCGCCATCGGGCACAAACGAGCGCAGGCCCGCCCAGGTTCGGATCGGGCGCGGAATGAGCAGTGTCGTCGCCGCCTCGATATGGTGGATTGCGGTGGCAATATCCAGCTCTTCCGGCGCCACGTCGTGGGGTACGGTCGGGTCGGCATTGGATGGCGAGCCGAGCAGAACGCCGGCTTCGGGCTTGAAATACCAGGTGTGGTCCAGGCTGCTGACGACCGGCCAGTCGGCGATGGTGACGCCCTCGGGCGGCTTGAACGTGAACGCGCTGCGCCGGTGCGGCACCAGGCCAATGGGCTGTGCCCCGAACAGGCCGCCCAGCTGCTCGGCCCATGCGCCAGCCGCGTTGACGACCACGGCCGCCTGCAGCGTTTCCCCGTCTGCCAGTTGCACCTGCCACAGGCCGTCGCGCTGGCGCGCCGACACGACCTCGGCGCGGGTGCGCAGCTGACCGCCGCAGCGGCGCAACTGGCGCAGGAATCCCTGGTGCAGCGCATTGACGTCGATGTCCATCGCCAGCGGGTCGATCAGGCTGGCATGCACCGTCTGCGCCCGCAGGCACGGCAACATGACAAGGGTCTGGTCGTGATCGAGCAGTTGCAGTTGCGGGCAGGTGGCAGACAACTCCGCCTGCATCTTGGACAGTAGATCCTGCTGACCGGTCTGGGCCAGGTACATCGCGCCACGGGGGCTGAGCAAAGGCACGTCGGTGAAGTCCTGCGGGGGGTGCAGATAGAAATCGCGGCTGGCCCGGGTCAGCGCACGGACCGCGGGCGGTCCATAACTCTCCATGAACATGGCGGCAGAGCGCCCGGTCGAGTGGTAGCCGGGTTGCGACTCGCGTTCGAGCAGCAGTACGCTGCGCTGCGCGGCCAGCCGCGCAGCGGCCGAGGCGCCGGCAATGCCGGCGCCGATCACGATGATGTCGGCTTTGACGATGTCTGTCATGGCGCTTGGGTCCTCCCGGCGATGTCCTGCCATTCTCGCATCGACACCGGCGTCGATTAAGATCGTCAGCCTTGTCCTTCGGTGCCTGACCATGTCCCCATTTACGCGTATTCCCGGCCATCGCTTTCTGCATTCGCCGGGTCCCACCCACGTGCCTGCGGAAGTGATGCACGCGATGAGCCGCCAGCCGGTCGACATGGCCGATCCGCGGCTGGGTCAGGTGATCGCCTTGTGCGAGGACGGGTTGCGCCGACTGCTGCAAACGGCGGCCGGCGAGGTGTTCATGTATGCGGCCAACGGCCATGGCGCCTGGGAGGCGGTGATCGCCAATCTGGCCTCGCCGGGCCAGCAGGTGCTGGTGCCCGGTACCGGACATTTTTCCGATTCCTGGGCCTTGCAGTGCACGGCCATGGGCGTCGAGGCGTTGCGCACGCCGTGGACGCAAGGGCAGCCGATCGACTGCGCCGTGGTCGAACAGATGCTGCGGGACGACGCGGCGCATGCCATCGTCGCGGTGTTCGCGGTGCACACCGACACCGCCAGCGGTGTCACCAGCGACATGCAGGCACTGCGCCGCGCCATCGACGCCGCCGGCCATCCAGCCTTGCTGGTCGTCGACGTGGTCGCTTCGCTGGGGGCGGCGCCGTTCGCCATGGACGCGCTCGGTGCCAACGTGGTTCTGGGCGCATCACAGAAAGGGTTGATGTGCCCGCCCGGGCTGGGGTTTGCCGTGGCCGATGCACGGGCATTGGCGGTCAGCGAGACCGTCACCACGCACCGCTACTACTGGGACTGGCGGCTGCGCAAGAGTCCGTTGGCCTACCGCAAGTTCTGCGGCACTCCGCCGCAGACGCTGTTGTTCGGGTTGCAGGCAGCACTGCAGCTGATTTTCGATGAAGGCATCGACCAGGTGATGCTGCGCCATCGACAATTGACCGGCGCGGTGCACGCGGCAATCGCGCGCTGGAGCGGTGCGGGAACGGTCGGATTTTTCGCCACCGAACCGGCTGCACGTTCGACCTCGGTCACGGCGATCCAGGTGGCAGCCGGCATTGATGTCGATGCCTTGCGCGCCGTGGCGCGCGAGCGTTTTCAGGTCGCCATAGCCGGTGGTCTGGGGCCGCTGCAGGGTCGGGTGTTTCGCATCGGGCATCTGGGGGATGTCAACGCCGCCATGGTGCTCGGCTGCCTGGGAGGCGTGCAAGCCGCCATGCAGGTTCAAGGCATCGCCTTCGGCTCGGGCGCGCTGGAAGCGGCGGCGGACAGTCTTGCACGCGCCTGAGGCCGCTTCGAGGCATGGCGAGGCTGGCCTAGAATGCGCGTGGTCGGTGCGATTGCGCCGGCCCAGGTGTTCTCAGGGCGGGGTGCGACTCCCTACCGGCGGTGATGGCGTCCTGTATGCACGAGCCCGCGAGCGCCGGTACGGCAATGCCCGTGCCGGGTCAGCAGATTCGGTGCCAATCCGAAGCCGGCGGTGACAGTCCGGATGAAAGAGAACCCATGCCTGTGATCTGTCCGAA
Organism: Burkholderiaceae bacterium; assembly: GCA_039934375.1. Taxonomy (GTDB): domain Bacteria; phylum Pseudomonadota; class Gammaproteobacteria; order Burkholderiales; family Burkholderiaceae_C; genus CAISIP01. Next base: position 10,909 of record JBDTMH010000147.1, read on the forward strand.
CGCACGGCAGGCACGACGGCGTGCGCCCTGATGTCCGCCATATGTAGCCAGGATGTAGCCAGGA
>JBDTMH010000148.1:0-10971 GCA_039934375.1 Burkholderiaceae bacterium
AATACCGGCGAGGCGGTCTACCGCAACCTGGTAAGGGCCGTCGAGCGGGTCAACAACCGCGGCGGCGTCAAGCTGCCCGCCAGTGCCGGTGGCAACCGCTTGCTGGTGCTGCAACGCTACGACAGCAAGGGCCAGAACGAGGAGGTGCTGTCGGCGCTGCATGCCGCCATCGACGATGACGTGCAGATCGTGCTGCAGGGCAACTCGTCCGCCAATGCCGCCGTGCTGATCGACGCCATCAACAAGCACAATGCGCGCGACCCGGCGCGTCGGGTACTGTTTCTGAATTATTCGGCGGTCGACCCGGTGCTGACCAACGAAAAATGCAGCTTCTGGCATTTTCGCTTCGACGCCCATGCCGATATGCGGGTTGCGGCGCTGATGGAGCTGATCAAATCCGATCTGGCGCTCAAGCGGGTCTACCTGATCGGGCAAGACTACAGCTTCGGTCAGGCCGTGCTGCGCGAGACGCGCCGCCAGCTGGAGCAGCAACGCCCGGACGTTGCGATCGTCGGCGAAGTGCTGCACCCGATCGGCCGGGTCAAGGACTTCGCACCCTATGCGGCCAAGATCAAGGCCAGCGGCGCCCAGGCCGTCGTGACCGGCAACTGGGGCAATGACCTGACGCTGTTGGTGAAGGCCGCCAAGGATGCAGGCTTCGAGGGCAGCTTCTACACCTTTTACGGTAACGCGCTGGGCGCCCCGGCGGCCATCGGAGATGCCGGCATCGGCAAGGTGATCGCGGTTGCCGACTGGATGCCCAATGTGCAGACACCGGCCAGCGAGTCCTTTTACCGTGCTTTCCGTGCGCGTTTTCCGAGCCCGGCCGAGGACTATGTGCACATGCGCATGCAGCTGATGGTCGAGGCGCTGGCGCAGGCCATCGAGAACGCGGGCAGCGCTGCCGGGCCGGGCTCCGCCGACGGACTCGATGTGCTGGCGATCGCACGCACGCTTGAGAAGGTATCGGTCAATCTGCAGGGCCAGCGCGGACAGATGCGCGCCTCGGATCATCAGTTCCAGCAGCCACTGGTTGTCGGGGTGATGGACCGCGCCGGCACGCCGGGAGTGAAGTTCGACGTCGAAGGCTCTGGTTACGGCTTTCGAGTCGTCAAGACCATCGCGGCGGCTGCTGCTGAGCAACCGACCAGCTGCAAGATGCAGCGTCCCTGAGCGGCGACGCCCATAATTTTTTTGTTTGAGAAAGCTTTTACATGCGCAACATCGTTCGCAATCTGCAGGAATCCCGCATCCGCGAAGTGGCCAATGCCGGCCTGGGTCGCGACGATGTATTGCCGTTCTGGTTCGGCGAAAGCGACGAGGTCACGCCGGATTTCATCCGCCAGGCCGCGATTGCGTCACTGGAACGCGGCGAGACCTTTTACGCCCATAACCTGGGGTTGACGGAATTGCGCGCGGCCATTGCCCTTTACATGAGTGCCCGCCACCCGGTCGTGACGGCCGATCGCGTGGCCGTGACCTCCGGTGGCGTCAACGCGTTGATGCTGGCGGTGCAGGCGCTGGTCGACGCGGGCGACGAGGTAGTGGCCGTGACGCCGGTCTGGCCCAATCTCGTGGCCCAGCCGGAGATCATGGGAGCCCGGGTGCGCTGCGTGTCGCTCAAGCCGCAGGCGGGCGCCTGGGTGCTGGACATGGACGTATTACTGGCGGCCATCACGCCGGCCACCCGACTGTTGATCGTCAATTCGCCCAACAATCCGACCGGCTGGACGCTGACGCGGGACGAGCAGCGGCAGATCGCCGCGCATTGCCGCACGACCGGCACCTGGATCCTGGCCGACGAGGTATACGAGCGGCTGTATTACCTGCCCAGCGAGAACAACTGCGCGCCCAGTTTTCTGGACGTCTGCGGCCCAAAGGACCGACTGGTCGTCGTACACAGCTTCTCCAAGAGCTTCCTGATGACCGGCTGGCGCCTGGGCTGGCTGGTGCTGCCGCCGGAGCTGACGCCGCAGATCGGCAAGCTGATCGAATTCAACACCTCGTGCGCGCCGGTGTTCGTGCAACGTGCGGCGATCGAGGCACTGGCTCGAACTGATGAGGTCACCCCCACCATCGTGGCCCATCTCCAGCAATGCCGTGACATGCTGACCCCGCTGTTGCAGGGAGTTCCGGGCGTTGAGCTGGCGGCGGCTCCCGGTGGCATGTATGGGTTTTTCCGACTGGCGGGCTCCAGCGATTCGCTGGCCACGGCCAAGCGTCTGGTGCTCGAAGCCGGGTTGGGGCTGGCCCCCGGTGTGGCCTTCGGCGCCAGCGACGGCGATCCGGCTGGCAGCTGGCTGCGCTGGTGTTTCGCATCGCGGGATCCGCAGCGCTTGGTGGACGGTGTCGAGCGGCTGCGGAACTGGTTATTGCGCCAGGCCTAGCACGGGTCGTGGCGGCCTGGTTATAATCCCGAGGCTTTGCCAGAAGAGCAACAGCGCACGTCAGGAGCCGTTCCAGCACCTGACGCAAGTTCAACCCGGGGCAGTACTGGCAAAAAGCCATTTGTGCCGCCCCATTCACAGGAAATGAAATGATTGCAAGCAGTATCAAGGCGACTGTCGTCCAGGAAAACGCCCGCAAGGTCGGCGACACAGGCAGCCCGGAAGTGCAGGTCGCATTGCTGACCGCCCGGATCAACGAACTCACTCCGCACTTCAAGACCCACGCCAAGGACCACCATGGTCGGCGCGGCCTGTTGCGCATGGTGAGTCGCCGGCGCAAGCTGTTGGACTACCTCAAGTCCAAGGATGCGGAGCGTTACACGGCATTGATCGCCAAGCTCGGCTTGCGCAAGTAATCCGAAGTGCGATGACAAGCGCCTGAACTGCAACCGTGCCTCAGGCGCTTTGTTGTTGAATTTTTTTTCGGAGAAGACACGGTCTGGATTGGTTGTGGCATGTTGCATGCCGGGCCAGAACCCAGACGGGCGCAGAGCGAAGCTGTGTCATTCCAGGGAAGTTTGCGGTTGTGCGCCGAGCTTCACTGGAATGGCATCGTGTTCTGCCATTGTTGACTCCAGGCTGAGGCAAGGTGGCCGACACCTTCCACAACAGAGCAGGAGATAAGACACATGAGCATGTTCAAGAAAGTCAGCAAGACCTTCCAATGGGGTTCGCATTCCGTCACGATGGAAACCGGCGAAATCGCCCGCCAGGCTACTGGCGCTGTGCTGGTCAACATCGATGACACCGTTGTGCTGGCGACGGTGGTTGCCAAGACCGATGCCAAGGCCGGGCAGGATTTCTTCCCGCTGACCGTCGACTACACCGAAAAATCCTATGCTGCCGGCAAGATCCCAGGCAGCTTCTTCAAGCGTGAAGGCCGTCCGAGCGAACTCGAGACGCTGACCTGCCGCCTGATCGACCGGCCGATCCGTCCGCTGTTCCCTGAAGGTTTCTACAACGAGGTGCAGGTGATCGTGCACGTGTTGAGCCTCAACCCTGAGGTGCAGGCCGACATCGCTGCCATGATCGCCACCAGCGCCGCGCTGTCGGTCAGCGGCATCCCGTTCAACGGGCCGATCGGTGCCGCGCGTGTCGGATACATCAACGGCGAATACGTGCTCAATCCGGGCCAGACCCAGCTCAAGGACAGTCAACTGGACCTGGTGGTTGCCGGTACCGAAGCGGCCGTGCTGATGGTTGAGTCCGAAGCCCAGCAGTTGTCCGAAGAAATCATGCTTGGCGCCGTGGTGTTCGGCCACGAGCAGGGCAATATCGCGATCAGCGCGATCAACGAGTTGGTGCGTGACGCCGGCAAGCCGGTCTGGGACTGGAAGGCACCAGCGCGTGATGAAGCGCTGATCGCCAAGGTCGAGGCGCTGGGCGCAGACAAACTGGTCGCGGCCTATCAGATCCGCAACAAGCAAGAGCGTACCCAGGCTTGCCGGGTGGCTTATGCCGCCGTGATGGCCGGGCTCAAGGCCGACGGCGTCGTGTTCGACAACGTCAAGGTCGAGAGCCTGTTGTTCGACATCGAGGCGCGTACCGTGCGCGGTCAGATCCTGGCCGGCGAGCCGCGCATCGACGGTCGCGATACCCGCACCGTGCGTGCGATCGAGATCCGCAACAGTGTGTTGCCGCGCACCCATGGCTCGGCATTGTTCACCCGTGGTGAAACCCAGGCGCTGGTCGTGGCCACACTGGGCACGGAGCGCGACGCCCAGCGCATCGACGCATTGGCCGGTGATTTTCATGACCGCTTCATGCTGCACTACAACATGCCTCCGTTCGCCACTGGCGAGGCGGGACGTTTCGGCACACCGAAGCGGCGCGAGATCGGTCACGGCCGTCTGGCCAAGCGCGCGCTGATCGCGGCATTGCCCGCCAAGGAGGACTTCCCGTACACCATGCGTGTGGTGTCCGAAGTGACCGAGTCCAATGGCTCTTCGTCGATGGCCTCCGTCTGCGGTGGCTGTCTGGCGCTGATGGATGCCGGCGTGCCGATGAAGGCGCACGTGGCCGGCATCGCCATGGGCCTGATCAAGGAAGGCAACCGCTTCGCGGTGCTGACCGACATCCTCGGCGACGAGGATCACCTCGGCGACATGGACTTCAAGGTCGCGGGCACCACTGCCGGCGTCACCGCGCTGCAGATGGACATCAAGATCCAGGGCATCACCAAGGAGATCATGCAGGTCGCGCTGGCCCAGGCCAAGGAAGCACGCATGCACATCCTGGGAAAGATGCAGGAAGCGATGTCGCAGGCCAAGACCGAAGTGTCAAACTTTGCGCCGCGCCTGTTCACGATGAAAATCAATCCGGACAAGATCCGCGACGTGATCGGCAAGGGCGGCTCGGTGATCCGCGCGCTGACCGAAGAGACGGGTTGCCAGATCAATATCGATGAAGACGGCACGATCACGATCGCGTCGACCGATCCGGAAAAGGCCGAAGCGGCCAAGCAGCGCATTGCGCAAATCACGGCGGAAGTGGAAATCGGCAAGGTCTATGAAGGCCCGGTCACCAAGATTCTCGACTTCGGTGCCTTGATCAACCTGTTGCCCGGCAAGGATGGTCTGCTGCACATCAGCCAGATTGCCCATGAGCGGGTGGAAAGGGTGACCGACTATCTGAGCGAAGGCCAGATCGTCAAGGTCAAGGTCCTGGAGACCGACGAAAAAGGCCGTATCAAGCTGTCGATGAAGGCCTTGCTCGACCGCCAGCCGCAACCGGCGGCCCATGGCACGGAACAGCAGGGCTGAGTGCCGACGCCGGTGACTGACCGGCGGTCCTGGCCGGGGGTGTTTACGCCCCTGGCCGCGACAGGAGTAACAACATGAATGTCATCGAGATCACGTCCTTCGGTCCGCCGCAGGTGTTGCGTGCGGGCCAGCGTCCGTTGCCGCAAGCCGGTGCGGCCGAATTACGCATCCGCGTCTCGGCCAGTGGGGTCAACCGACCCGACGTGCTGCAGCGCACCGGCAACTACCCGGTGCCACCGGGCGCGTCCGACATTCCCGGGCTGGAGGTGGCCGGGGTGATCGACCAGGGCGACGCTGGTGCGCTGGCGGCCGCCGGATTAAAGCTCGGTGACCATGTCTGCGCGTTGGTGGCCGGCGGCGGGTATGCCGAATACTGCGTGGCGCCGATCGCCCAGTGTCTGCCGGTGCCCAAGGGCCTTACCGATGCGCAAGCCGCCAGTTTGCCGGAGACGTTCTTCACGGTATGGAGCAATGTGTTCGACCGCGGGCGGCTGCAAAAGGGCGAGACCCTGCTGGTGCAGGGCGGCTCCAGTGGCATTGGCGTCACGGCGATTCAGATCGCGCATGCCATGGGCGCCCGCGTCATCGTGACGGTGGGCAGCGACGAGAAGGTGGCAGCTTGCCTGGCGCTGGGCGCCGATCATGCGATCAATTACAAGACCCAGGACTTCGCCGTGGAGGTCAAGCGCCTGACCGATGGCCGGGGTGTCGACGTGGTGCTGGACATGGTCGCCGGCGACTATGTGGCGCGCGAAATCGAGTGCCTGGCCGAAGACGGTCGGCTGGTGATCATCGCGGTGCAAGGCGGGGTCAAGAGCGAGTTCAATGCCGGCATGGTGTTGCGTCGGCGCCTGACGATCACCGGTTCGACCTTGCGTGCACGTCCGGTGGCGTTCAAGCAGGCGATTGCACAGTCGTGCCTGAAGCATGTCTGGCCACTGATCGAGAACGGCAGCATCAAGCCGGTGATCTACCGCAGCTTTGACGCGCTGCAGGCCGAAGGTGATCTGCCCAGCGGCGCGGCCAGGGCACATGCGCTGATGGAGACGAATCAGCATATCGGCAAACTGGTCATCACATGGAGCGGGGGATCAGTCCGATGAGCAAACTGATTGCAGGCAACTGGAAGATGAACGGTGCGCTGGCAGCCAATGCGACGCTGGTCGATGCGCTGCTGGCAGGATTGCCGGCCGCCTCTTGTGCGGTCGCGATTTGCGTGCCGATGCCTTACCTGGCGCAGGTCGGGGCTTTGCTGGCCGGCAAGTCGATCGCGCTGGGTGCCCAGGACGTTTCGGCCCATGATGCAGGCGCCTATACCGGCGAAGTGTCGGCGGCGATGCTGCGTGACCTGGGTGTGCGTTTTGCCATCGTCGGCCACTCGGAGCGGCGACAGTACCATGGCGAGACTGACGCGGTCGTCGCGGAGAAAGCCCGCATGGCGCTGGCCTCGGGCATCACGCCGATCGTGTGTGTCGGCGAGACGCTGGCCGAGCGCGACGCCGGTGCGACCGAAGATGTGGTCCGGCGCCAGCTGGCAGCGGTGATCCACGTCAACGGACACTGCATCAGCGAGATTGTCGTGGCCTATGAACCGGTGTGGGCCATCGGTACCGGCAAGACGGCCAGTGCGCAGCAGGCGCAGCAGGTGCATGCGGTGCTGCGTGCGCAGCTCAAGGCCGCCACGACCCAGCCCGGACGTGTTCGCATCCTTTACGGTGGCAGCATGAACGCAGGCAATGCCGCGCAGCTGCTGGCCGAGCCGGACATCGATGGCGGCCTGATCGGGGGCGCGTCCCTCAAGCCGGCGGATTTTCTTGCCATCATCGCCGCGGCTTCGTGACGGCTTGTTCGATTTCTACAGATTGAGGAGTTATAGATGAATCTCATGTTGACGGTGGTGCTTGCGCTGCAGATGCTTTCGGCAGTGGTCATGATTGGTCTGATCCTGATCCAGCACGGCAAAGGTGCCGACATGGGCGCGGCTTTTGGCAGCGGCAGTTCGGGCAGCCTGTTTGGTGCCAGCGGCAGCGCCAACTTCATGTCGCGCACCACCGCAGTATTGGCCACGGTGTTTTTCGTCAGCACCCTGGCCCTGGCCTATTTCGGCAACCTGCGCCCGGCCAGCAGTGGCAGCGTGCTGGACAGTCCAGCAGTCAGCATTCCGGCGGCCGGCAGTTCGGCGCCGGCAGTGCCAGCGCCGCCAGCGACGCCGGCTTCCGGTGCGGCGCTGATTCCGTCCAAGTGAAGTGTTTCGCCAAGCCATTCGACTCGGCTTGGTGATGTTTTTTCAGAGTAAACTACCAGCTGTTCGGAAAGCCAATACCGCAAGGTGCCTCACGCGATCCGACCATCTGTAAGAAAGCCGCCGTCGTGGTGAAATTGGTAGACACGCTATCTTGAGGGGGTAGTGGCGAAAGCTGTGCGAGTTCGAGTCTCGCCGACGGCACCAGCCAGGAACACCGCTCCGCGGTGGGAAACAGAAGTCAGAAACTCCCGATGAACCTCGAACAATATTTACCGGTACTGCTTTTCATACTGGTCGGTATCGCCGTTGGCGTGGTTCCGCAGGTGCTAGGTTACATTCTGGGTCCTAACCGCCCGGATCCGGCAAAGAACTCGCCCTACGAGTGCGGTTTCGAGGCCTTCGAGGATGCGCGCATGAAATTCGATGTGCGCTATTACCTGGTGGCGATTCTGTTCATCCTTTTTGACCTCGAAATCGCCTTCCTGTTTCCGTGGGCCGTGGCGCTCAGGGATGTGGGTGCGGTCGGATTCTGGTCCGTGATGATTTTCCTGGGCATCCTTGTCGTGGGTTTTGCCTACGAGTGGAAAAAAGGCGCCCTGGACTGGGAGTGACGCAATGATTGAAGGTGTATTGAAAGAAGGATTTGTCACCACCAGCTATGACGCAGTGGTGAACTGGGCCAAGACCGGATCGGTCTGGCCGATGACATTTGGGCTGGCATGTTGTGCCGTCGAAATGATGCATGCGGCAGCCGCGCGCTATGACATCAGTCGCTTTGGTGCGGAAGTGTTTCGCGCCAGCCCACGTCAGTCCGACCTGATGATCGTTGCCGGCACCCTGTGCAACAAGATGGCACCCGCGCTGCGCAAGGTCTACGACCAGATGTCAGAGCCGCGCTGGGTGATTTCCATGGGCTCGTGTGCCAACGGCGGTGGTTATTACCACTACAGCTATTCGGTCGTGCGGGGTTGCGACCGCATCGTTCCGGTCGACATCTACGTTCCAGGCTGCCCTCCGACTGCCGAGGCGCTGCTCTACGGCATCATCCAGCTGCAGCAGAAGATCCGCCGTACCAACACCATTGCCCGTGCCTGAGGGGAAGTTGTGACAACGAATTACGCGGTACATCCCGAAGCGCTCAGGGACACGGTCGCCAAGGTGCTTGGCGATAAGGCCAAACGCATGAGCCTGGCGCTGGGCGAGTTGACGGTCGTCGTCGACGCGGCCCAGTATCTGCAGGTTGCCACCTTGCTGCGCGACGCGCCCGACTGCCGCTTCGAGCAGTTGGTCGATCTGTGCGGCGTCGATTACTCGGCCTATGGCGATGGCCGCTACGAGGGGCCGCGTTTCTGTGCGGTGTCCCACCTGCTGTCGGTCAGTCTGAACCAGCGTGTCCGGCTCAAGGTGTTTGCGCCGGACGACGATTTTCCGGTCGTAGACTCTGTCAACGGCATCTGGAATTCTGCCAACTGGTTCGAGCGAGAGGCCTTCGACCTGTTCGGCATCGTGTTCGAGGGCCATGCCGACCTGCGCCGCATTCTGACCGACTATGGCTTCATCGGCCATCCGTTTCGCAAGGACTTCCCGACTACCGGCCATGTGGAAATGCGCTACGACGCCGAGCAGATGCGCGTCATCTACCAGCCCGTCACGATCGAGCCGCGCGAGATCACGCCGCGCATCATTCGTGAAGACAACTACGGGAACCTGCACTAGGTCGCGCTGTACATGGCTGAGATCAAGAATTACACATTGAACTTCGGACCCCAGCATCCGGCGGCGCATGGGGTGTTGCGGCTGGTGCTGGAACTCGACGGCGAGGTGATCCAGCGGGCAGATCCGCACATCGGATTGCTGCATCGCGCGACCGAGAAGCTGGCCGAGAGCAAGACCTACATCCAGTCTCTTCCCTACATGGACCGGCTCGACTATGTGTCGATGATGTGCAACGAACATGCATATTGTCTGGCGATCGAAAAGCTGCTGGGCATCGCGGTTCCGATCCGGGCCCAGTACATCCGGGTCATGTTTGCCGAGATCACGCGGCTGCTCAACCACCTGATGTGGCTGGGCTCGCACGGCAATGACTGCGGTAGCTCGACCATCCTGATCTACACCTTTCGCGAACGCGAAGACCTGTTCGATATGTACGAGGCTGTCAGCGGCGCGCGCATGCATGCCGCGTATTTCCGACCTGGTGGCGTTTACCGCGATCTGCCAGACACGATGCCGCAGTACAAGGCGAGCAAGGTGCGCAATGCGCGTGGTGTGGCCTTGCTCAACAGCAACCGCAACGGTTCGTTGCTCGACTTCATCGACGACTTCACGCAGCGGTTTCCGAAGTGCCTGGAGGAATACCACATCCTTCTGACGGAGAACCGGATCTGGAAACAACGCACCGTGGGCATCGGCGTCGTCACGCCTGAACGCGCTTTGAACCTGGGCTTTACCGGGCCGATGCTGCGTGGCTCCGGCATTGAGTGGGATTTGCGCAAGAAGCAGCCGTACGAGGTGTACGACCGGCTCAGTTTCGATATTCCGGTGGGGCGTACCGGCGATGTATATGACCGGTATCTGGTGCGCATGGAAGAGATGAAGCAATCCAACCAGCTCATCCGCCAATGCATAGAGTGGTTGCGCGCCAACCCTGGCCCGGTCATCACCGACAACCACAAGATTGCACCGCCGAGCCGCGAATCCATGAAGACCGGCATGGAAGACCTGATCCACCACTTCAAGCTGTTCACCGAAGGCTTCCAGGTTCCGCAAGGCGAGGCCTATGCGGCGGTGGAGCATCCGAAAGGCGAGTTCGGCATCTACATCGTCAGCGACGGCGCCAACAAGCCCTATAGGGTGAAGATCCGCCCGCCCGGGTTCGCGCATCTGGCCGCCATGGACGAAATGTCGCGCGGCCACATGATCGCCGACGTGGTCGCGATCATCGGCACCATGGATATCGTATTTGGGGAGATTGATCGATGATCTCGGAAGCCGCAAAAGCGCGCTTTGCAAAGGAAGTTGCGAAATACCCTGCGGAGCAGAAGCAGTCTGCCGTCATGGCTTGCCTGGCTATCGTCCAGCAGGAGCTCGGCCATGTCAGTGCTGAAAGCGAGAAGCTGGTGGCCGAATATCTGGGCATGCCCCCGATTGCAGTGCGCGAGGTGACCACTTTCTACAACATGTACAACCAGCGGCCGACGGGCAAGTTCAAGCTCAACGTCTGCACCAACCTGCCGTGTCAGTTGCGCGACGGTGTCACGGCCTTGCAGTACCTCGAACACAAGCTTGGAATCGCGATGGGTGAGACCACCGACGACGGCATGTTCACGCTGCAACAAAGCGAATGTCTGGGTGCCTGTGCGGATTCACCGGTGATGCTGGTCAACGACCGCTCCATGTGCAGCTTCATGAGTAACGACAAGCTTGACCAGCTGATCGATGGCCTGCGGGCGACGGAGGCCGAATGAGCGCCGCGCCGGGCCGTTCCCAAGCAAGCTCGCACCGCAGCCCGCAGGGC
>JBDTMH010000149.1:0-10965 GCA_039934375.1 Burkholderiaceae bacterium
CCTTCTGATGGGTATTCGCGTAGTCGATCGCGTTTTGCACGGTCGTGATCTTCTCAGCGTCCTCATCGGGAATCTCGATGCCGAACTCGTCTTCGAGAGCCATCACCAGTTCAACTGTATCCAGAGAGTCGGCACCCAGATCGGCGACAAACGCCTTTTCGTTGGTAACCTGCGCCTCTTCGACACCGAGTTGTTCTGCAATGATTTTCTTGACGCGCGCTTCTATATCGCTCATGGAGTCCCTCAAAGGGTTGTAAAAGAATCTGTGATTTTAGCCGCCTTGCTGAATACGCCCGAGGCGGCAGCCGAACAGATCATCCGGCTTGATGAGACAGGCCACGCCTACATGTACATTCCGCCGTTAACGTGCAGTTCCTGCCCCGTGATGTACGCCGCCTGGGCCGACGCCAGATAGACCACAGCATGGGCGATTTCGTCGGGCTGCCCGAGCCGTCCCAGCGGGATCTGGCCGAGCAAGGCCTTTTGCTGCTCGGGCGACAGGGCCGCTGTCATGTCGGTGGCGATGAACCCAGGTGCCACGCAGTTGACGGTGATGTTGCGCGAACCCAGTTCGCGCGCCAACGCGCGCGCCATGCCGGCCACGCCGGCCTTGGCGGCGGCGTAATTGCTCTGTCCCGGGTTGCCCGACGCGCCGACCACCGAGGTAATATTGATGATGCGCCCGTAGCGCTGTTTCATCATCGGACGCATCACGGCACGGCTCATCTGGAACACCGACTTCAGATTGGTGTTGAGCACGGCGTCCCAGTCCTCGTCCTTGAGTCGCATGGCCAGCATGTCACGCGTGATGCCGGCATTATTGACCAACACATGCAAAGCGCCGTGCTGCTTCACGATGCGGCCGATCAGGGCTTCCGCGGCCGGCGTGTCGTTGACATCGAGCACCTCCCCCGAACAAGCGCCGAACGCCGCCAGGCTCTCGCTGATGCCTTGAGCGCCAGATTCGGTCGTCGCGGTACCGACAACCGCGTAGCCGCTTCCCGCCAATGCCGACGCAATGGCTCGTCCGATCCCGCGCGAGGCGCCCGTCACCAGCGCCACCTGCTTTTCGATTTTCACTTCATTCATGATGTTTCCTCAGAGCGTGAAAGGCAATCGATTGGGCCCACGACGGGGCACCCTTGAGCGTCCCGGCCCGCAGGGCAAGACCCCGCGACTGGCCGTGGCGCGAAGCGCCTGGGTCAAATTGCGGGGTATTGCGTGGGTTCAAGTAATTGCCACTCATGCTCTCAGGCCAGCGCAACCTCGAGCGCAGCCAGCGTGGCCGGATCAAACAGCGGCCAACCGGTCAATTCCGGATCGATCCGCGCGACCATGCCGGCAAGCGCCTTGCCCGGACCCGATTCGATGACATGGCTGACACCACGCGCCTTCAGAGCCTGCACGCACTCGACCCAGCGCACCGCGCTGAAAGCCTGCCGGTACAGCGCATCCCGGATCCTGTCGGCATCGACCTCGACGGCGACATCGACGTTGTTGATCAAGGGAATCTGCGGCGACTCGAACACGACCGACTCGAGCGCGGTGCGCAGCTTGTCGGCCGCCGGCAGCATCAGGCGGCAATGAAACGGCGCCGACACCGGCAGCAACATGGCACGCCGCGCGCCATGGGCCTTGAGCACTTCGCAGGCGCGCTCTACGGCCGCCTTGCTGCCCGAGATCACGGTCTGCCCCGGATCGTTGAAGTTTGCCGCCTCGACCACGGCCGTGCTGTCCGCAGCCAGCTCTGCCTGGACCTGCTCGCAGATGGAAGCCACCTTGGCTGCATCCAGCCCCAGCACCGCCGCCATCGATCCGGTGCCGACCGGTACCGCGTCCTGCATCGCCTGGGCGCGCAAGCGGACCAGCGGCGCGGCCTGGCGCAGGGTGATCACACCCGCCGCCACCAGCGCGGCGTATTCGCCCAGCGAATGCCCGGCCACCACGCTGGGTAAAATGCCGGTGCGATCCATCCAGACCCGGTAGGCGGCAACACCGGCCACCAGCATCACTGGCTGGGTATTGGTGGTCAGCGCCAACGCTTCCTTCGACCCGCTGCGGATCAATTCGCCGATATCCTGCGACAAGGCGTCGGAGGCCTCGCGCACGGTCTCGGCGACAACCGGATGCGCGCCCCACGCGTCAAGCATGCCAACGGATTGCGAGCCCTGGCCCGGAAATACAAAAGCGAACGGCTTCATCGGTTCATCCTCTACGTGGTTCCGCAAGCACGGTGCCAGCAGGAAAATCGATCGCAATCTACAGGCTCAGCAGCACCGAGCCCCAGGTAAAGCCGCCACCCACGCCTTCGAGCAACAGCAATTGGCCTGGCCGAACCTTGCCGGAGCGTACCGCGCTGTCGAGCGCCAGTGGAATCGAGGCTGCAGAGGTATTGCCGTGCTGGTCCACCGTCACGATGACCTTGTCCATGCTCAGCTTGAGCCGTCTGGCAGTGCTCTGCATGATGCGGATATTGGCCTGGTGTGGAATCAGCCAGTCCAGCTCGTCGGTGGTCTTGCCAGCCTTGGCGAGCGTGGCGCGGGCGGATTGATCCAGCACACCGACGGCCAGCTTGAATACCGCCTGGCCATCCATCTTCAACAGCGGATCCCCGAGCACGAGGCCACCGGCCACATTGCCCGGCACGCACAGGATGCCGACATGTTTTCCGTCCGCATGCAGGTCACTGGCCAGGATGCCCGGGGTTTCCGAACCTTCCAGCACGACCGCACCCGCACCGTCACCGAACAGCACACAGGTGGTTCGGTCGTTGAAGTCCAGAATGCGCGAAAACACCTCGGAGCCGACCACCAGCGCACGCGTCGCCGCTCCGCTCTGGATCATCGCGTCGGCCACGCTCAGTGCATAAACAAAGCCGCTGCAGACTGCCTGCAGGTCGAACGCTGCGCCGCCGTTGGCGCCCAGCTTGTTCTGCAGGATGCATGCCGTCGACGGAAACACCATGTCCGGCGTGGACGTGGCAACGATGATCAGATCGAGTTGATCCGCCGTGATGCCCGCGGCCTCCAGGGCGTGGCGCGCAGCTGGCAGGGCCAGGTCACTGCTGCAGACGTCCGGTGCCGCAAAATGGCGCGCCCGAATACCGGTACGCTCGACAATCCACTCGTCGCTGGTTTCGACGCCTTTGGCCGCCAGCTCCTGCACCAGGTCGCTATTGGACAAACGGCGCGGTGGCAGGTAACTGCCGGTTCCGGTAATTCTGGAATATCTTCTCATCTCAATTCAAGGGTCTAGGCGTGACGCAGGGCCTGTACCAGCGCCGTCCAACAAGGGGGTGGCACGGGCGATGCGGCCCCGAACGCGTTCGAGCAGATTGTTACCCGCCGCATCATACGCGCGCGCCAATGCATGCTCGAAAGCAAGCGCATCTGCCGACCCGTGGCTCTTGAAGACCAATCCGCGCAAACCCAACAACGCGGCGCCGTTATAGCGCCGATGGTCGACCCGGCGCTTGAACGCGGCGAGCACCGGATAAGCCACCAGACCGGCCAAGCGCGTGAGCAGGTTGCGCGAGAACTCGGCGCGCAGGTACCCGCCAATCATCGAAGCCACACCCTCAGTGGCCTTGAGCGCGACGTTGCCGACAAAACCGTCACATACAACGATGTCGACCTCGCCCTTGAAGATGTCGTTGCCCTCGACATTGCCGACGAACCGGATCTCGCCGGCAGCGGCCGCCGCGCGAAACAATTCGCCCGCTTTTTTGATCGTCTCGTTGCCCTTGATCACCTCTTCGCCGATGTTGAGCAGGCCGACACTGGGGTCAGGCCTGTCGCTGAGCGCCGACACCAGTGCCGAACCCATGACGGCAAACTGCAGCAGGTGTTCGGCCGTGCAGTCGACGTTGGCGCCCAAGTCGAGCACCGTAGTGGCGCCACCCCTGGCATTGGGCAACTGGGTCGCGATGGCTGGACGGTCGATCCCATCAAGGGTCTTGAGCAGATAACGCGAGATCGCCATCAGCGCGCCGGTGTTGCCCGCCGACACAGCCGCCTGGGCCGCGCCATCGCGCACCTGCTGCAACGCGACGCGCATCGACGAATCCTTCTTGCGCCGCAAGGCGACCTCGATCGGGTCGTCCATGCCGACCACTTCGCTGGCCGCGACGGTCGTGATTCGGTCGCCTGCCACTCCATCAAGGGCAGCGGGCAAGCCGACCAGGATCAATCGGGCTTGGGGGTGACTGGCGAGGAAACTCCGGCAGGCCGGCAAGGTGACGGACACTCCGTGGTCGCCACCCATGCAGTCGACGGCAATGGTCGTCATCGCGTCAATCAGAATCCGCAGCGCTTCGAGGGCGCCATAGGCGGCCTTTCAAAACGAAGACCCGATGCTATTGTTGCAATAGCATCGGGTCTTGGTGCGCGGTGGACTCTCAGTCCTCGGACTTGGTCTTGACGACCTTGCGTCCGCGGTAAAAGCCGGTCGGGCTGATATGGTGACGCAGGTGCGTTTCGCCAGTGGTTGGCTCCACGGCGATGCCGGGTGTATCGAGCGCGTTGTGCGAACGGTGCATGCCGCGCTTGGACGGAGATTTCTTGTTCTGCTGGACGGCCATGATCCGCTCCTTGGCGTTGGCATGGCGAAAGTCACCATGCGGGATTAGTCGGAATATTGCGCGCCACTTTCAGCGCGAAGCCAACGAGTATAACCCAAGAGATTCTATTCTCCATCCTTGCCGGATTTGAGTTTGCCCAATACCGCAAACGCGTTGGGTTTGGTCAATGGCGCATCGTCGAACCCCGGATCGCGCGCGGAAAGCCGCGGCGCGGCCGGACACACCGCGTGACTGGGTATCAGCGGCATTGCCAGCACCAACTCGTCTTCCACCAGTTCACGCAGATCGAACTGCGCGGACTCGACCAGCAGGTCCTCCGGGGAATCGTCATCCTGCGCGTCGGCCGTATCCTCGTCGGGCACGAACCTGAACCACTGGTCCACGGCAGCTGGGATCTCCACCGGCTCCAGGCAACGCTGGCAGGTCAGCGGCAGCGCGGCGTCAACCAGCAGGTGCAGCAGGATCTGCAGCGCCTCGCCCGCGCCAGCGCGAACCGAACCTTCGGCCGACCAGGTCACCGTGATGCCGGCGCCCCCGCCCTCACAGTCATGGGCCACCCGGGCAAAATCGGACAAGGGCGCGGTACCGCGCAAGCTGCCGCCGGATCGGGCAAATGCACGTACGTCGAGATGGCGGGTTGGCAGCACAGGTTTCACACGCGCAGTGTAAGAGAATCGGCGCATGATCCCAGCCTTAGCGAATCCGCCCCTCATCCTGGCCTCCACTTCACGTTATCGGCGAGAACTGCTGGAACGCCTGCGCTTGCCATTCGACACCATTGCACCCGATGTCGACGAAACGCCTTACCCGGGCGAGCGCCCGCAGCAACTGGCGTGCCGCCTGGCGATGGAAAAGGCACGGGCGGTCGCCGCGCGGTTCCCCCAGGCGGTCGTGATCGGTTCCGATCAGGTCGCCGATCTGGCCGGGCAGGCGCTGGGCAAACCGCTGGTGCATGAGGTCGCGGTCGAACAATTGCGACGCATGCAGGGCCAACAGGTCGTGTTCCAGACCGCCGTCGCCGTCGTCTGCGCCGGCAGCAAGTTCGCCCAGATGGATCTGGCGCAAATCCGGGTGCGATTTCGCGCACTGGCCGACGACGAGATCGAAGCCTACCTGCTTGCGGAACAACCTTATGACTGCGCCGGCAGCGCCAAGAGTGAAGGTCTGGGCATCAGCTTGCTCGATGCCATCGACAACGACGACCCGACCGCGCTGATCGGCCTGCCGCTGATCCGGACCTGCCGGATGTTGCGCGCCGCCGGCGTGCGCCTGCTGGCCAGCACATGAATCCCGACCTGCCCACCAACACCGCCAGCGCGGCAAAGGGCCGTTTGCTGCTGGTTCCGACGCCGCTCGACTTCGGTTGCGCCGACCAGGCACCACTGGCATCGGTATTGCCCCAGACCACGATCACCAGCGCGGCAGCACTGCACTACTGGATCTGCGAGAACGCCAGAACCACCCGCGCCTTTCTCAAGCGGGTCGACGCGATCTGCCCGCTGGCCATGCCATTACAGGCACTGCAGATGCAGGAGTTGCCGCGCGAGGTGCACAAGAAAGGCGACCATCTTGGCGGCTTCGATGCCCGGCCGATGCTCGCTGCAGCGTTGGCAGGGCACGATGTCGGCCTGATCAGCGAGGCCGGCAT
Organism: Burkholderiaceae bacterium; assembly: GCA_039934375.1. Lineage (GTDB taxonomy): Bacteria > Pseudomonadota > Gammaproteobacteria > Burkholderiales > Burkholderiaceae_C > CAISIP01. The sequence goes on from JBDTMH010000149.1 coordinate 6,228, forward strand.
GCCGGCCATCGCCGATCCCGGCTCCTCGGTCGTACGTGCCGCCCATGCGCTGGGCCTGGCCGTGCTGCCGCTGATCGGGCCAGTGTCACTGCTTCTGACGCTGGCGGCCAGCGGCCTCAACGGACAAAATTTCGCCTTTGTCGGCTACCTGCCACAGGACCCGCAAGGGCGGGCCAAACATATACGGACCCTGGAAGCGCTGGCGCTATCCAGCGGACAGACCCAACTGTTCATCGAAACACCGTACCGCAACGCCGCGATGGTGCAGAGCCTGCTGCGCACTCTGACTCCGTCAACACAACTGGCCATCGGCAGCGGATTGACGCTGCCGTCGGCACGCGTGCAATGTATGGCCGCCAGCGACTGGCCTGCGCGCGGCAGCCCTCCGGACAACGCAACCCCGGCGGTGTACGCGATCGGCCGCTGAGCGCAGACACTGGCGACCAGGCGCGCCGCAAGCTGGCGGCTGGCCGCGTCGGCCTACCCGCTCAGCGCAATGTGGGCAAGTCGCGCACGGCACGCACCGCTCCGTCGCCGATCGACGCACCAAAGCGTTTGGCCAGGCGTTCTGCGAGGTTCTCACGCCGGGTGTAGTCGACGATTTCCTCGTGTTTCACCACCTCGCGTGCCACGTAGTCCACGCTGCCCAGCTGATCGGCCAAACCGAGTTCGATCGCCTGCTGGCCGATCCAGAACAGCCCACTGAAGGTCTCCGGGGTTTCCTTGAGGCGATCGCCACGGCCGGCCTTGACCGCCGCAATGAACTGCTGGTGGATGCGGTTGAGCATTTCCTGAGTGAATTCGCGCTGGCGTTCGGTCTGCGGACTGAACGGGTCGAGAAAGCCCTTGTTTTCACCGGCCGTCATAAGACGACGTTCGATGCCGAGTTTTTCCATCAGGCCCGTAAAGCCGAAACCATCCATCAGCACGCCGATGCTGCCGACCACGCTGGCCTTGTCAACGAAAATCTTGTCGGCGGCCACCGCCACGTAGTAGGCGGCCGACGCGCAAGTCTCCTCCACCACCGCGTAGACCGGCTTGCCGTGTTTCGCCTTGAGCCGGCGCAGTTCGTCGTTGATGATGCCGGCCTGCACCGGACTGCCGCCAGGGGAGTTGATCAGCAGCACGATCGCCTTGGCGCCGTCGTCCTCGAAGGCCGCTCGCGCCGCATTGATGACCACCTCGGCACTGGCCTCGCCACCCGAGGCAATCTCGCCCTTGATTTCGACCAACGCCGTATGCGGTGTAGACACTTGTGCATTGACGTTCTCGCGCATCATGGCCAGCCAGACCAGAGCGATCAGGAACACCAGCCAGGACAGTCGGATGAAGTTCTTCCAGCGCCGCGCGGTGCGTTGCTCGGTAAGCGCGGCGAACGCCAGCTTCTCCAGCGTGGCACGCTCCCAGCCTGGCGCCCCGGAGTTGCCGGTACGGGGCTCCGGCGACGGGCCGACAGGCGGCGTGCGGTTTATCGAATCAACGTCATTGTGGTCGGTCATATCAAAATTCAACGGGTTTCAGGTTAGGGGCAGTATGCCAGCGCACGACACCATCGGACTCATCGATGTCGATCTTGATCAGGCCGCCCCTGCACGGACCGCCATCGCAGGCGCCGGTGTCAGGTCGGTACATCGCGCCATGGGTGGCACAGATCAGCCAGTGACCGGTGAGGTCGAAAAACTGGTCGGGCTGGTAGTCCATCTCCATCGGCACGTGGCTGCAGCGATTGAGGTAGGCATGGACCTGTCCCTGATAACGGATCGCGAACGCCCGACAGGTCTGGCCCTGGTAGACCACGTCGAACGGCACCGCCAGGCCGCTGTCGCGCAGATCGGCGCAGCCGCAAAGATCAATCGCATCAGCGCCGTGCATCATGCGTGCGCCAGCAGCCAGCCATGCAGTTCTGCGACGGTGGACGCCACGAACAACGGCTGGTGCATGGCAAAACCAGCGCCCGGATGGGCGCCGTAACTGACCGCCACACTGGCGCATCCGGCATTGCGCGCCATCTGCAGGTCATGGGTGGTGTCGCCGACCATCAGAATCCGCTCGGGCGCCAGACCGAACTCGCGTGCCAGCTCATGCAGCATCAGCGGATCGGGCTTGCCCGCCGTCTGGTCGGCGGTGCGCGACGCGTCGAACACGCCCTGCAGTTGCACGGCACGCAGCGCAACATCGAGCCCGGCGCGGCTCTTGCCGGTCGCCACCGCCAGGTAATGGCTGCGTCGCTTCAAGACCTGGAGCATCGGCAACACGCCGTCGAAAAGGCTGACCTCATGCTCCCGCGCGATGTAATGGTGACGATACCGGGCACCGAGCTCGGGGTACTTCTCCTTCGGCACATCAGGCGCGGCGTGGGCCAGCGCCTGCAACAGGCCCATGCCGATTACATGCGAGGCCGCCTCATCACTGGGCACCGTACCGCCGACATCTTTTACCGCGGCCTGGATCGCGCCAGTGATCAGCGCCGTCGAGTCGAACAGCGTGCCGTCCCAGTCGAAGGCGATGAGGTCGAAGGTCCGCGACCTTTCACGCCCATGCGGGGCCGGATGGGGTATGTCGTCAGTGGGCATCGGGAAGTACGTGGTCGAGAAAATGTGCCAACTCAGAGGGCAGTTCGGCCTGCAACTGCATCGCCTCGCCAGTGCCCGGATGCCGGAACTGTAACCGCCATGCATGCAGGAACATGCGCCGCAGGGGTACTGCGGCATCGGCACGCTGCAGCACCTTGTTCAACGCAAAGTCGCCGTATTTGTCATCACCGACGATCGCCATGCCCTCGGCCGCCAGATGGGTGCGGATCTGGTGGGTGCGGCCGGTCTTGATCGTCACCTCCAGCAGACTGTATGCGCGATTCTGGCGCGCGACCTTGACCAAGCTGAGCGAAGGCATGGCGTCGGGGTGGTCATGCGCCACCACCTTGACCCGTCGTTCGCCATCCGCCAGCAGGTACTTGTGCAGTGATTTGTCCAGCACCTTGAGCCGCTGCGGCCACTGCCCCGCGACCATTGCCAGGTAGGTCTTGCCGGTTTCGCGGGCACGAAACTGCTCCTGCAGATTCTTCAGCACGCTGCGCTTCTTGGCCACCAGCAAGATGCCACTGGTTTCGCGGTCCAGCCGGTGCACCAGTTCCAGCAACCGGGCCTGCGGCCGGGCCATGCGCAGCTGTTCGATCACGCCGAAACTCACGCCCGAGCCGCCATGGACGGCCACGCCGGCCGGCTTGTCGATGACCACAAGGGCATCGTCCTCGAACAGAATCGGGAACTCCCGCGGCGGCGCGAAATCACCGCGCACCCGTGCGTCGTCGATGGTCTGCGCCTTGACGCCAGCGCGCTCCGACGTGCGAACCGGTGGCAGGCGAATCTGGTCTCCGGCCACGATTCGGCGCTCGGCGCCGGCTCGGCCCTTGTTGACCCGCACTTCGCCGCTGCGAATGATGCGGTAAATGTGGGTCTTGGGCACACCCTTGAGCTGGCGCATCAGGAAATTGTCCAGCCGCTGGCCGGCATCCTCGTCGTCGACCAGGAGCATCCTCGCAATTTCCGGTGCCGGGGACGGATTGCCCCCTATAATGAGTTTCACTAGCGACGCGCTGCAAGTGGTTGATTTGTCTGGATTTTAGTCCACACTCCACCGACAGCGTCGCTAGCAGGTCGATGCCACCAGGTTGCCAGCATGACAGACCACGGACCCAAGTCCGTGGTGGTCTGGCCAGCGAGCGGGTACGCCGACGCCTTGAACCACTGACATGGAATACCCAACGCCGCCAGACAGACTCTGGCGGCCGGATTTGAGCGAAATGATTGTGTTGATAGGACTGGTCCTGATGTGCTTGCCGCGCCCGAAGGCGCTGGTATCGCGCATGGATTGGGCCGCATCCCCTCGCCCCCATCCCCGTGCCAACGCCCCGACACATCATCTGAGTCCGGGCCCGAGGCAATTTCCATCGGTTCGAAGCGTTCGTCAGGCATCGTTTGCTCGTCATGAGCATGTAATCGGTCAAGAGGCCAAAAGGAATCCGGGGCGCCACAATATGGCAGCGCAGCGCGGGTTCGATGCAGGAAACAGGAACGCTACCCATGAAACGGATGCTTATCAATGCCACCCAGGCTGAAGAACGCCGGCTGGCGATCGTCGACGGACAAAAACTCCTCGACTACGAAATCGAAATCGAAGGGCGCGAACAGCGCAAGGGCAATATCTACAAGGCGGTAGTGACACGGGTCGAGCCATCGCTCGAGGCCTGTTTTGTCGACTATGGCGAGGACCGCCACGGTTTCCTGCCGTTCAAGGAAATTTCACGCACGAATTTCGCCCAGGGTGTGCAAGCCAACCAGGCACGTATCCAGGACGCGATCCGCGAAGGCCAGGAACTGATCGTCCAGGTTGAAAAAGAGGAACGCGGCAACAAAGGCGCCGCGCTGACCACGTTCATATCGCTGGCCGGTCGTTATGTCGTGCTGATGCCCAACAACCCGCGCGGCGGCGGCGTGTCGCGCCGCATCGAAGGCGATGATCGGGCCGACCTGAAGGAAGCACTCGACCAGCTCGAGTATCCCAACGGCATGAGCATCATTGCCCGTACCGCCGGTATCGGACGCAGTGCCCCCGAACTGCAATGGGACCTGAACTACCTGCTCAAACTCTGGAACGCCGTCGACGGTGCGTCCAAAGGTGGCAAGGGCGCCTTCCTGATCTATCAGGAATCGTCGCTGGTGATTCGCGCAATCCGCGA
>JBDTMH010000150.1:0-10956 GCA_039934375.1 Burkholderiaceae bacterium
AATTGGCCTGACCACTGGACAACGAAACGGTAATTTACGGGTTAACCCTCAGTGATATAGCGAATTTTCCCTTTACACTGGCCTGACCACCAGTCCAATATCATGATAAATTCTCTGGGAATCGTCTCCGCGCAACGCCTGTATCGACTGATAGCCGAACAGATTGCCGCCAAGATTCGCGCAGGAGAATTCGCGCCAGGCGCGCGCCTACCGGCTGAACGCGAATTGGCCGACAGGTTGCAGGTCAGCCGCTCGTCCATCCGCGAAGCCCTGATCGCGCTGGAGATCGGCGGCTTCGTGCAAATTCGCGTCGGCAGCGGCGTGTTTGTCGCGGCGGCTCGGGCAGATGGCAGTTATGCCGAGGAGAAGGAAGTTCCCGAATCCAATGTGACGGCCAACAACACAAACCAACTCGGTGCGTTCGAGCTGCTCGAAGCCCGCATGTTGATCGAGCCCGAGTCCGCAGCCCTGGCAGCGCAACACGCCACGGATCCGCAAATCGCAAACATGCGCGAACTCTTGCGTGCACTGTCGAGCAGCAATACGCCGAGACACCACGACCAGGCATTTCACGCCGCCATTGCGCAAGCCTGTGGCAATGCCGCGTTGGCGAACCTTGTAGGTCACGTCTGGGACCTTTGCGAAGGCAGCGAGGTATTCGGCCGCCTGGATGAACATATGGTCACCAGCGAGGTTTGGCAATTCGCATTGGCCGAACATGAACGGGTGTTGTCCGCCATCGAAGATCACGACCCGACGCGGGCCCGCCATGAGATGCATGGACACCTGATCGGAATCCTGACCCGGCTGCGCAAGGACTTCGCTGGCAGCGATACGGTCGTCGACGCCCGGCGCACGTCGCGCCAGCGCCCCGTCCGTTGAGGCCTGTCCTCCCGTTGTCCCGAATCAAGCCACGACTATTGCCAGCTTTCCTTCGCCCCTTTTCCACCACCCTGTACGAAAGGTACTTCCATGACATTGAATCACCCCCCCATCCGCGCCATTTTTGCCGCCGTGGCCATGACAGTGGCGACCTTGCCGGCGCACGCGGTCGACATCAAGCTCGGCCATGTGCTGGCACCCACCCATAGCTGGCAAAAGGCTGCAGAGGGTTTCGCAGCCGAGGTCAAGGACAAGACCGCGGGCCGGGTCAATTTCGTGCTGTACCCGAGTGGCCAACTGGGCAACGAGAAGACCATGGTCGAGGGCATGCAACTCGGCAGTCAGGGCGCCGCCATCATCGGGTCGGGTTCCCTGCAGCCAGTGGACCCGCGTTTCGGCGTGGTCGAATTGCCCTACACCTGGACCACCGCCAGCCAGGCGTACCGCGCGTACGACGGCGAACTCGGAGTCACTTTGGCCAAATACGCCGATGCCAAGAACCTGGTGCTGGTGTCCTGGTGGGAAAACGGCTTTCGCCATATCACCAACAGCCGTGGCCCGATCAAGGTGCCGGCCGACTTGAAGGGTCTGAAAATCCGCGTGACTCCCGACAAGATGCGCCTGGATACCTTCATCGCGCTGGGGGCCAATCCGGCGCCACTGGCGTTTGGCGAGCTCTATTCAGCGCTGCAACAGAAAGTGTTCGACGCACAGGAAAACCCGCTGTCGATCATCTACACCTCGTCGTTTTTCGAAGTGCAGAAATACGTGTCGCTGACAGGTCACGTCTGGAGCCCCGCCAACCTCATCATCGCCAAGCCGGTATGGAATCGCTTCTCCGAGGCGGACCGCAAGGTGGTGCAGGTGGCCGCCGACCATTGGCGTGACGAGCAGCGCAAGATGATCACCGAAGGTGACAAGGAGTACGCGGCCAAACTGAAGGAAAAAGGTATGGAGATCAACGAGGCCGACAAGGCCCAGTTTGCTGCCGCGGTCGCACCAGTATGGGCGACGTATGAGACAGTCTTCGGCCCCGAACTGATGGGTCTGGTCAAGAAATACCGCGACATCAAGTGATGTTGGCGCGGCTATCAGACCTGCTGTCGGAGGCCAGTCGGGTCTTCGCAGCACTCGCCTGCGCCTTGCTGGCGGGGCTGATCACCTACGTGGTGTTCCAGCGCTTCGTCATGGAGGCGACGCCCCATTGGGCTGAAGAGCTGCCACGCCTGGTGCTGGTGTGGAGCGCCTTTATCGGCGGTGTGGTCTGTAGTCGCGACCGCAGCCATCTTACGGCAGGAATCCTGCCGTACATCGTGCCCAACCGGCGGGCCCGGAACTGGATTGGCCGGATCAACCACGTGCTGATCATCGTCGGCCTCGCCGCGCTGGGTTACGCCGGCTGGCAGGTCGCGCAACTCACGATGGACCAGATGCTGCCGGCGCTTGACGTGTCCGCAGGTGTGGTCTACCTGGCGTTACCGGTGGCCTGCTCGGTCACCATCGTCGTGCATCTGGCCCAGTTGTTCGAACCTCTTCCGTCTGCCACGGAATTTCTAACGCTCGAGGACTGAAGCAATGTCTGCTGGAGCCTATTTTCTCATCGGCGTATTCGCGCTCACCATGATGCTGGACCTGCCCATCGCCTTTGGCATGGTGTTGTCCGGCCTGGCCTATCTGACCGTTTTCGACGCAGCGCCGATGACGGTCGCCGCGCAGCAATACGTGGTCGGCCTGGACAGCTTCACGCTGCTGGCGATTCCGCTGTTCCTGCTGGCGGCCCATCTGATGAACGGCGCCGGACTCACGCAGCGCATCGTGCGCCTGTGCGCGGCGATCGTCGGTGATATCCAGGGCGGACTGGCCGTCGTGGCCGTGCTGGCATGCCTGCTGTTCGGAGCCTTGTCCGGCTCGGGAGTAGCCGACGTCATTGCGATTGGCAGCCTGCTGCTGCCGGCGATGGCGCGCAACGGCTACGACAAGGGCTTCAGCTGTGCGCTGATTGGATGCGCCGGCACCACCGCCACCATCATCCCTCCGAGCATCGTGCTCATCGTCTACGGCACCACCACCAACACCTCGATCGGTAAACTGTTCCTGGCCGGCATCGTGCCCGGCATCCTGCTCAGCGCATCCCTGATCGGCATCGCACTGTGGCAAGCACGCAAGTACAACTGGGCTGGTGGCGCGCCATTTACCTGGCCCGAGTTCCGGGTCGCACTGATCGAAGCCCTGCCCGCACTGATGGTGCCGGTGCTGATCATCGGCGGCATCCGCTTTGGCATCTTCACGGCGACCGAGGCAGCCTCCAGTGCCATTGCCTACGCCCTGCTGATCGGGCTGTTCTGGTACCGCTCGCTGACGCTCCGGTCGATCTGGGAAAGCCTCAAGGTCACCGGCGAAGGCAGCGCGTCGATTCTTCTGCTGATTGGCGCATCGGGCTTCTTCGCCTGGATCCTGGTCGCGGAACAGGTACCGCAGGCCCTGTCGGCAATGCTGGCCAACTGGACGGACAGCCGCACCGCCGTGCTGCTGCTGCTGACCGTGATCCTGCTGGTGCTGGGCACTTTCATGGAGGCGATTCCGATCATCATCATCATGGCCCCGGTAGTCATGCCCATCCTCACGCATTACCAGATCGACCCGGTCCATTTCGGCATTCTGCTGACCATCAACATGGCCATTGGTGCGGTATCGCCACCGGTGGGTGTGGACCTGATGGCGGCATGCAAGGTGGGCGGCATCACGATGATGCAGACCCTGCGTCCTTTGAGCTGGATGATGCTGGCCATGGTGGGCGTGTTGCTGCTGGTCACGTTCGTCCCCGATCTGGTCATGTACTTGCCGAGGAATGTGAAATGACCGTCATAGCATCGATATTTCGCAGACCCGTCGCGCTGCGCCGCAGCTGGCTGTTTACCGCCGGCCTCGATCCGGTCGCGCATCAACATGCACTCGAAAGTGGAGCCGATGTCGTGGTGGCCGACCTGGAGGAGTTCACGGCTGTCACCGACCGTCCCCAGGCGCGGCAGAACATCGTCGAATTGCTTGCGGCGTGCAAGGCGCACATGACAGTGGGGGCCGTGCGCATCAATCTGCTGGCCAACGACGGACTGGAAGACCTCGCTGTGGTGATGCGCGGAGCGCCCGACGCGGTGTTCCTGCCAACCGTCGAAAGCGCGGCGCAAATCAAGGCGCTCGATGACGCCATCTCCGCGCACGAAGTGGCACTCGGAATGGTACCGGGTTCGACCGAAATTGTGCCGACCTTGGAGTCGGCACTGGGCATCGTGCGTGCCCAGGAGATTTTGAACGCCAGCCCCCGCGTCAGCGCCTGCCTGCTGGCCGCCGAAGACCTGACGGCCGACCTGGGTGCCGAACGCGGTCCGGACAGCACCGAGCTGAACCATTTGCGCGCGCGTTTTCTGGTCGACTGCGTCGCCGCGCGACGTGTCGCCATCGATTGCCCATTCAATTACCGAGGCAGCCCCGCACAAATGGCCGATCTGGTTTGGGCGCGGCGCATCGGGCTCAAAGCCAAGTGCGCCGTATTTCCCGAGCAGGTCGCTCTGATTCACGGTTGCCTCACGCCCGACGAAGCAACTGTTCGCAAGGCACGGAGCACGGTTGCACGGTTCGAAGCGCAGCGACGCGCAGCGCCCGACCCCGAAGCTGCGGCACCCGTGGACCCGCCCGACTTTCACACCGCACGTCGGCTTCTGGCCCGACACGATGCGTTTCAGAATTGGGCTGCCGTGCTGCAGCCCCACCATCGACAGGGAGCAATCACTTGAGCGTCGCAACAGTACCCGCCACGATCCGCAACGGCGGCCAGATCCTGATGCAGCAGCTGCGCATCCACGGCACGCGCCGCGTGTTCTTGATTCCGGGCGAAAGCTATCTACCCTGCATCGACGCTCTGAACGAACACCAGGACGTGATCCAGCCCATTGTGTGTCGGCAAGAAGGTGGCGCGGCCTACATGGCAGAGGCTTACGGCAAATTGACTGGAGAACCCGGCATCTGCTTTGTCACGCGCGGCCCCGGAGCCACCAACGCATCGATCGGGGTACACACCGCTTTTCAGGATTCGACACCGATGATCCTGTTCATTGGCCAGGTCGGCAACGATTTTGTCGAGCGCGAGGCTTTCCAGGAAATCGACTACCGGCGCATGTTTGGCCAGATGAGCAAATGGGTGGCACAGATCGACCGCACCGACCGGATCCCCGAATATGTGGCACGCGCGTTCACCGTCGCCACCAGCGGACGACAAGGTCCGGTGGTTCTGGCGTTGCCGGAGGATTGTCTCTGGGGCACGTCCAGCGCAGCCGACCTGCCGCGCTACCAGCGTATCCACAGCCATCCTGGCGCGCAGGACCTTGACCATATGGCGCACTTGCTGGAGCAATCCAGGCAACCTATGCTGATTGTGGGCGGCAGCGGCTGGACCGACACTGCATTGAAGCAGATCAGCGGGTTCGCCGAGCGCTTCCAGTTGCCGGTGGGCACTGCATGGCGCCGGCTTGAGTGTTTCGACCAACGCCATTCAAACGCCGCCGGGCATGTCGGCTGGTCCATGTCGCCGCAGCTGCGTCAACGCGTCAAGGAGGCCGATCTGATCATGGCGCTGGGCACTCGGCTTGGCGAGGCCACGACCGAGGGCTACACGGTTATCGAGAGTCCGTTGCCGCGCCAGCAGTTGATTCATATCCATCCGGATGCCAGCGAGCTGGGACGGGTTTTCGCACCGACACAAGGCATCGTCGCCGATGTGGCAAGTTTCGCTGCCGCTGTCGCGAGACTGGCGCCGACCCGCACACTGCAACGCCAGATGCATGTCGCGACAGCGCATGCGGAATACCTCGCCAGTCTGGTGCCACTGCCAGCGCCAGGAGCGATGTCCCTGGACGCTGCGGCGGCCCACGTCAACCAGCAACTCCCGCCCGATGCCTGCATCACGGTGGGAGCTGGCAACTATGCCTTGTATCCCCACAGATACCGTCAATTTGGCGGACTCGGCAGCAGCCTGGCACCGACCGTTGGCTCCATGGGCTACGGCTTGCCGGCGGCGATCTCGGCAAAGCTCGAAAATCCGCAGCGCACCGTCGTCTGTTATGCCGGCGACGGATGTTTCCAGATGAACATGCAGGAACTTGGCGTGGCCATGCAATACCGCCTCGGCATCGTCGTGCTGCTGTTCAACAATGGCATGTGGGGCACGATCCGCTCTCACCAGGAGCGCGAGTTCCCCGGCAGGGCCATCGCCCTGGGTTTCGAGAACCCGGACTTCACCCAACTGGTACGCAGTTATGGCGGGCATGGCGAGGCAGTTGAACGAACCGAAGATTTCGCGGCCGCATTCAAACGCGCATGCGAATTTGCAGATCAGGAACACCTGCCGGCGCTGGTCGAGATCCGTTACGATGTTGACGGCATCGCCCCGGGGCAGACCCTCAGCGGCATACGCGCCGCGGCACTGGCCCAGAAGTGATTCGCCACAAAAAAACTGCGTTCAATCGCTAGCAGCCTCCCCTATTGGCAGTACCTGCGTTGGCGCCGCTACTGGTCATCACCAGGGCAGTTCGGTACCGTCGTAATTGAAGAAGTGGCCGCTGCGCGCCAGGGTCAGCGTATCGAACAGCTTCTGTTGCCCTTCCACCGATGCCTGCACGGGAACCGATGCGCCCGGCCCGCCCATCCGTGTCTGCACCCAGCCGGGGTGCAAGGCGACCGCGATCACGCCGCGCGACTTCAGGTCGTTGGCGACGTTGCGGGCAATCATGTTGAGTGCGGACTTGGAGAGCCGATACTCATACGATCCACCGGAATGGTTGTTGCCGACCGACCCCATCTGGCTGGACTGGAAAGCGATCAGCTTGCGCTCGGACAGCGTGATGTTGTAGATCAGCGCCTCCACCAGTTTCAAAGGCGCCAGTGCATTCACCCGGATCAGGTCGAGTACACCTTCGACATGGATATTGCCCAGGGCCTGGCCCGATTCGCCCGACGCGCCGGCGTTGGCCAGCACCAGATCGATCGGCGTGTCGCCGATTGCCGCCTTGAGTGCGGCCGGAGCGTCCGGTGCACTGGCATCGTAGTGCAACACCGTGAATTTTCCCGGATGTGCGTGCGCCAAGGCCGTGAGCTCTTCGGCGCTTTCGGGCGCGCGCGCCGTGGCAAACACCTCGATACCGCGCTGCGCAAAGCGCTGCGCATGGCCAAGGCCAATGCCCCGGTTGGCGCCTGTGATCAGGACTGTTTTCACTGGTCGAACCTTCCAAGCAACTGAATCAACATTGTGCGGGGCTTGGGCCGCCATGGCAACACGGGTGAAATCACGCAGGTGAAACCACAGCCACCCCGATGCAACACGAAAGCGCCGCGGGGGTTCGATCCGATGGGCTTGCTGTCGCCCTACTTGTGGCCAACTGCCCGGTTGACGATCGACTCCATGCCTACGGCACGCGCAACTTGCGCCGGGACCTCATGCAGTTCGGCCGTTGTCATGACAGCTCCATGGCCAGTTGGTCAAGTAGATTCTGGAACGCGCGCACGCACAGGTCGGCGTCATCGTTGGTGATGGATTCCAGCGGATTGTGGCTGATGCCGGCATTGAGCCCACGCAGGAAGAGCATCGCCTGGGGCAAAATTTCATGCAGCTTCATCGCGTCATGGCCGGCGCCGCTGGGCATGCGAAACAGTGGCACGCCCAGCGTATCGACCGCATGTTCCCATCGTTGCAGCCAAGCTTGCGCACACGGCGCAGCGGCGGCTCGCATGATCTCCTCGAGCTTGAAACTGAGGCCGCGGCGCTCGCAGATGCGCGCGAGTTCGGCGCGCACCTCGTCGGCGCAGGCATCGCGTACCTCGTTCGTCGTGGCACGGACGTCGATGCTGAACCTGCAACGCCCCGGCACGACGTTGACCGAGCCGCTCGGCACCTCAAACATGCCCATGGTGGCGACCAGATCGGGCACCGCGCCACCACGCCGCTCGACGAACAGCGCGAGTTCCGCAGCCGCGGTCGCAGCATCCCGACGCTGGTCCATCGGTGTGGTCCCGGCGTGGCTGGCCATCCCGACAATCTCGCCCATGTATCGCACGCTGCCGTTGATGGACGTGACGATTCCCAGTGGCTGATCGGCCGCGTTGAGCACCGGCCCCTGTTCGATATGCACTTCGACGAAGCCGAGATACCGAGCAGCGTCGCGCTTGAGCTTGGGGATGTCATCGATGCACAGTCCCGCGTGTTGCATCGCCTCGCGCATGGTGACGCCATCGGCATCGCTTTGCTCCAGCCAGCTCGGATCGAAGTTGCCGGTCAAAGCGCCGGAACCCAGAAAAGTAGCCTTGTAGCGCTGTCCTTCCTCCTCAGCAAAACCGACGACTTCAAAACCGAACGGCAAGCGACGACCCTGGCGGTGCAATTCGCGCACACAGGCCATCGGCACCAGTATGCCAAGCCGTCCGTCGTATCTGCCACCGTTGCGTACCGTGTCGTAGTGGCTGCCGGTCATCAGCATTTGCGCCTGGCGGTCGGTACCATGGTAGATGCCGACCACATTGCCGACGGCGTCAATCCCGACCTCATCGAAGCCGCAATCGGAGCGCATCCAGTGCGCCAGACGCTGCGCGCAGGCGCGGTGTGCATCGGTCAGGTAGGTAACGGTCAGCTCACCGCGCTCGGCGTAGGGGGAGTCACTGTGGGCTGCCAGCCGCTCGGCCCAGTCCCAGACCAGGTTGCCCAGTTCCGGCTCAAAACAGAATTTGTCGTTCAGCCGGATCTCCGCAACGCGGTGGATATTGCGCAGGCATTCGGCGCGCTCGAAATCAACAGGGTTGCCCAGCCGGCGCTCGAAAGTGGCAATGATCTCTACTTTCGACAGCCCCAAACCGCGCGGCCCGCGTACGGCCAGAATGAACGGAAAGCCAAACTTGTCGTTGTAGTCGGCATTGAGCTGCTGGATCTTTGCGAACTCTTGCGGCGTGCAGTCGGTCATGCCGGCCTTGCCTTGCTCATTTGTGGACTCGGCCGTCAACGACTTGCTCGCCATGGCCTTGCCAGCCAATTCAGGGTGTGCGCGAATAAGGGTCAGTTGACGGTCCGGCGGCGACTCGCGGACCACGCGCGCCAAAGCCGCCTTGAGCTGTACAAGACTGGCGAACGGTCGCTGCGACCACGCCGCCTCGGCGATCCAGGGCGAATGTTCGTACGTGCCGTCCAGCAATTGCGTGAAGCTGTCCTGGCTGGCGGCGTTTATCTGCTCCAAAGTCAACATGGCAATTTCTCATTCAGGTTGTGGCGTGCCCAAGCTGCACACCGACGGTCAGACAAACACACTCAGTCGGGATGGTGCAGGATCTGGGCCAGATCAGCTGCCTGCGGATCGGTCCGAAGATTACGTTCAACACTGCTGATGTGATTGGCCATCAGGCGCGCTGCAGCGCTTGCGTCGCGCCGCTCGATTGCTTCGACAACCAGTTCATGCTCACGCTGCGATTCGTCAGCCGAATGGGATGACTGATACATCAGCGATATCAACTGCGAACGGTTGAGCAGATCACGCAGCGAATCGGCCAGCACATCGTTGCCAAGCAACTGCGCGAGCACGACGTGAAAATCGGCCAACAACCGCGTTCGCAGTGCCACGTCACCCCGTTTGACGGCCCGCCGCTCCTCGATCAGGTGCGCCTTCAATTGCACCAACTTCCCATCGGTGATGCGGGCGCACAGCTGTCGCACCATGGCCGACTCCAGCATGTTGCGCATCTCGAAAACCTGGCGCGCTTCCTCGATGCCGGGCATCGCGACATGCGCGCCATGCGCCTTCTCCAACTTGACCAGCCGGTCCCGGCCAAGCTGGATCAAGGCCTGGCGCACGATGGTGCGCGAAACCTTGAAGATGTCCGCAATCTTCTGCTCGGCCAACTTCGTGCCGGGCAAGAGTCGACGTTCCACGATCGCGCCGGTAATCGAATTGACGATGCGATCGGCCATAGGGGTGCCGCGACTCGTCGGGTCACCCGCATTCGGATCGATCAATTTCAAATGGGACTTGGTGGTTGCCATGGTGATGCTCGCAATGAGACGGTCGAGCGCTATGGAGACAAGCAATAGTGTATGCACTTTCCATAAATCGATGAAACAGTAGATCCCGAAAGCTGCCGGCATGAAAACCCAGCAATTACTACGGGCCATCGCAGTACCCATTTGCCGCTGCGGGTGACACCCTCAGTACTACAGCACGTATCGCGCAAGCCGAATGAATTCAAGGGAAAACCCGCATACACAATTGAATATAAAGTGCATACAGTTCACGCAACATCGCCGCGGTGCCCACAGCTTGTGGACTGCGATGCCAGCTCCTTACAGTGCCCGCTGTGGTGAGGAGAAATGCAAAGCGCGCGCTTTGTTTTCTCTACCAACGCCAACACCAACCCGGAGAACCGTACGATGACTACCCAAACAGTCCATCCCGTGGACGAGATACTGCCAGTCGGCCGCCTGGCCACGCTAGGATTGCAACATGTGCTGGTGATGTATGCCGGTGCGATCGCA
The DNA here is from genome assembly GCA_039934375.1 of Burkholderiaceae bacterium. Taxonomy (GTDB): domain Bacteria; phylum Pseudomonadota; class Gammaproteobacteria; order Burkholderiales; family Burkholderiaceae_C; genus CAISIP01. The sequence goes on from JBDTMH010000150.1 coordinate 10,442, forward strand.
GTCCCGTTGATTGTCGGGCGAGCGCTCAACCTCACGCCGGAACAGGTCGCGATACTGATTTCGGCCGACCTGTTTGTCTGCGGCATCGTGTCGCTGATCCAGTCGTACGGCATGACGCGCTGGTTTGGCATCAAATTGCCCGTGATGATGGGCGTCACCTTCGCCGCCGTCGGGCCGATGGTGGCCATGGCCAATGCCACGCCCGGCGTCGAGGGCGCGCGCATGATTTTCGGCGCCATCATTGGCGCGGGCATCATCTCCATGTTGCTCGCCCCGGTGATGGGACGTCTGTTGCGCTTCTTTCCACCGGTCGTCACCGGCACCATCATCGCGATCATCGGCATCAGCCTGATGCGCGTGGGCGTGGGCTGGGCCATGGGCGGCCCGGCATTTCTGGCCCAACGTACCGACGTTCCCAAACTGGTGGCAATGGTTGACAGCGCCAAGGCCGCAGCGGTAACGGCAGGCGCCGCCGCAGAAATCAAGATCGGACGCATACCGATGATCGACAACCC
>JBDTMH010000151.1:0-10926 GCA_039934375.1 Burkholderiaceae bacterium
AACAGGCGAAAAGCAGTTTGCGTTTGATCGGTGTCAGGGTCGATCGGCCGCAGGCAGGGTCGCCGTTAATCGTGGCGGCGCAGGGTCGAGGTGTAGTTGAACAGTTGACCCTGGTATAGCGAATGCGCCACGACCAGCAGCCGGTCGCTCAGGTCAAAGTAATTGCGTATCGTCTGAAATGCAGCGTCACTGGTCTTTGTGTGCAGGAGTTTGGCTGCTGGTTCGTCGAGGTTGACTGCGGCAAAGGCCTGTTCGATGCGGTCCAATCGGGCCGGATTGATCGTGGCCAATATCTCCTGCGCTGCGGTGTCGTTGTTCAGAAGTCTTCGGGCCTGGACTTTGCTACGCACCGCCACGTAGACATCGACCAGCCCCAGAGGACGCACATCGTTACGCAAATAGCGGATTGAACGTACGCGGATGCATGGCAGCTTGGTCAACAGCGTGATCTGGCTGGAAAACTGGTTGGCATCCGCTTCCATTACTTCTCCTCCCAGCACCTGAAGCCGACTGGCACTGCCTTGTTGCATCAGATCGTCGATGCTCTGGATGCTCTGTTCGTATCGCACGGACGGCGCGAGTGACAGGACGGTGGAGCCGGAGCCTTGCCGGCGCGAAATCATGCCGCGCTGTTCGAGTTGGCGCAGCGCCTCGCGTGACGTATGTCGGCTGACGCCGAACTTTTCACACAACTCACGTTCGGTCGGCAGCAGGGCGCCAATCGCGTACTTTCCAGCCTTCAAGTCGGCTGCCAACGCGTTGTACATCTGACGGTAGTAAGGTTCGTTGCTCATGATGGCGTCAGATCGGCTCGATGTTAGGGTGGGGGGAAGACGGTAGTACTTGATTTTTGCATATTCAGCGTACACAATATGTCCGTACAACTCTACGATCCGAACATGCACTACTCCACCTACCACGAGGTTGTCGACACGAAGGCGCTGATGCAGGCGTTTCCGGTTGGCGAAGCGTTCACCGCCAGATTCAAAGGCATGAGCCAGGACACGTTGCGCGCCCACCAAAATGAACTGTTCACGCGACAGCTGCAACGCGCCTGGCAGTTGCCGTTCTACCAAAGGCTGTGGGGTCAGGCGGGCATCAGTCCAGGTGATATCCGCTCGGTGGAGGACATCGCGCGACTGCCCAGCTTCGGCAAGCACGAAGTCATGGAGTCGATCGAGCGCCACCCTCCGCTGGGTGACCATCACGGGCGCGACATACCGATCGACGGCAAGATCTATCCGATGATCCTGCATGCGACCAGTGGCACCACCGGCCGCCCTCAGCCCTTGCTTTTTAGCCCGCGCTCACGCGAGGTGCATGCATTGATGCTGGCGCGCGCCTATCAGATGCAAGGCCTGTTGCCGACCGACATGGTGCACTCGGTGTATGGCCACGGGCCTGTCAACGGCGGCCACTATGTACGGGAAGCAGTTATTCACCATACGGCGGCCACGTTTTTTGCTGCGGGAACGGGTGTGGAGACGTCGTCGATCAAGCAGGTCGAGTTCATGCGTGACTTCGGCGCAACGGTGATCGTGGGATTTGCCGACTACATCAAGCGCCTGGCCGATGTGGCCCGCGAGCAGGGGATCGAGCCCGGGCGCGACATTCCTGTGCGAATGATCTCTGGGCATCTGGCCAAGGATGCGCGACAGGCGTTGTCCGACGCCTGGGGCGGCGTCGAGATGTTCGACTGGTATGGCGTCGGTGACACAGGGCTCATCGCGGCCGAGGGACCTGACCACGATGGTATGCATGTCATGGAAGATGCGCACTGGATCGAGGTTTGCGATATCGAGACCAGCGCCCAGATGCCGCACGGTGAAGTCGGGGACTTGATCGTCACCTGCCTGTTCACGGATGATATTTTCCCTATCATCCGTTTCAACACCCATGACCTTACCCGGCTGCTGCCTGGCGAGTCTCAGTTGGGGTTTCCATTTCGGCGCATGGAGGGATTTCTGGGGCGCAGCGACAACATGGTCAAACTGCGTGGCATCAATGTGTTTCCCCAGGCGCTTTCGTCCATTTTGGCGGACATGCCCGGGTTTCGAGGCGAATATCTCTGCGTACTGCAGCGTGACGTCAACGGGCGCGAGGATCTGCTGGTCCGGGTCGAATGCGAGCATGCCTCCAGCCAAGCCCTGGTGGAACAGTACCGAGAGAGGCTCAAGCGTCGACTCGGCGTCGACGTGCAGGTGGAGCTATGCGCACTCGCATCACTGGCGGCGCTTACCGGCGTGGAAGTGCGTCAGAAGCCCGTGCGCCTGATAAAGCAAAGCTGAGGCCGAGATGGTGGATCAGGCTCGGCAGCTGGACCCCCTGCTGCACGCAAGTGCAAGCGAACAGGCCCGCGCGGTGACTGCCGGCCGTATTTCGGCCGTTGGTTTATTGCAAATGCAGGTGGACGCCATCGATCGCTGCAACCCGGCCATCAATGCCTATATTGAGCGGGTTGTGGCGCCTGCCCCGGAGCCTGGCGGCTCGCCATTGGCTGGCAGCAGCTTTGCGGTCAAGGACAATTTCGACGTTGCGGGGCTTGCCACAGCGTCGGGCCTGCGCGTGTTGGCACACATACCCGCGCACGATGCCCCGGTGGTCGCGCGACTGCGCAATGCCGGGCTGGTTTGCCTGGGAAAACTCAATATGCATCCCATGGCGCTCGGTGCGAGCAACCACAACCCGGACTACGGCGATTGCTGCAATCCGCTGCGTCCTGGGTTCACGCCAGGTGGCTCCAGCGGCGGGTCTGGCGCCGCAGTCGCGGCTGGATTGTGCGGGCTTGCGCTGGGTAGCGACACGATGGGCTCGGTGCGGATCCCGGCGGCGTATTGCGGTGTTGTCGGTTTCAAGCCCAGTCACGAAAGCCTGGGCCTGGAGGGCGTCGCAACGCTGTGCCGCTGGCTGGACCATGCAGGCCTGCTTGCCCGCAGCGTAGAGGATATCGACATAGCCATGCGGATTTGCGCGCCCCGACTCAAACCTGCCAATCGCCTGGCGCTGACGCAGCTTCGGGTCGGTGTGGTCCGAGGTCTGCCGGCACTGGGCGCCAGCGAAGAGGTGTCTGCTTCCTTTGACGCGGCGGTGGACAAAGTGTGCCGTGCTTTTGGCTGGACAGTGGTGCCCGTTGAACTCGATCGCACGGTGTTGGGCGCGAGCCGCAGAGCCGGTCTGCTTCTGTGCGAAGCCGAATTGCATCCGCAGTTGGCTGCGCTGGTGCGTGAGCAGCCCAACGCGCTGCCGGCGGACTTGCTGGCCATGATGCGGTATATCGAACGCAAGTCGGCGCCGGATCTGGGGCAGGCACTGGCACAGGCCGCCCACGCTGGCGAACAGCTCGACCGAATCTCCGATAACCTGGACGTCTTGTTGCTTCCGACTGCGCCGCAGTTGGCGTTTGCCATGCAAGACGCCGTGCCAGCGAACCAGGCCGACTTCACGGCCATGGCCAACATGAACGGCGCGCCGGCGATCAGCCTGCCGCTGCTTGCGCCGCGGGGTGGCTTACCAGCCGGGCTGCAGCTTGTCGGGCATCGTGGCTACGACATGGACCTGCTGCAACTGGCTGCCGCGCTGGAACAGGTGTTGTCGACCCCGTAGACGCTTCAACCGTATTTTTTCAACCCAGGAGAGTCCCATGCCCAATCCCGTATTGCGCCGAGTGCCCCGCGCCGAGATGACACCCCGCCTCCAAGGCGAGTACGACGCCACGCTCAAACTGCGTGACGACGCCACCATGCAGGAGGTTGGGGCCAATGCTCCCGAGTTGATGGCCTGGTACAAGGATGAGTTCTACGGCCGATTGTTTTATGGCGGTCGGGTCGATACGCGCAGCAAGGAGTTGCTGCGCTATCGCCTGTCAATGACACATGGCTGTGCCTTTTGCAACAAGGGCAACCGTGTGGCGGCCGACAAGGCCGGTGTGACGCCAGAGCAGTTGGTCCAGATCATGAACGAGGAACATGCGTGCTTCTCGCCCAAGGACCGTGCGGTGTTGCGTCTGGCCAGCCAGATCGTGATGACCAACATGCACGGTGAACTCAGCCCGGCCTTGCACGCCGAGCTCAAGCCTTTTTTCGATGACGCACAAATATTCGAATTGGGTATGGTCGCCGGAATTCTGACCGGTATGGCCAAGTTCATCTTCGTTTATGACCTTGTCGAGAAAGAAGCGAATTGCCCCATCGTTCCTCGCTGAATGGTGACTCGGCCCGTCGGGCCCGGTTACAACATCGGCCCGTGCGACGACATTTACCCGCGGGACTTCCAGTCGATCGAGCAGGGCGCACAGGTCGCTCAAATAGTGGGCGTAACTGTAGCCGTGGGAAGGATAGTCCGAGCGTCCGTGGCCACGCACGTCGGGCGCCTGGAACCGGTCGGGCAGCGTGGAATGCTCGACGACAAAGTTCCAGACACGGGTGTTGGTGCGGTTGTTTCGGGTCGGTCTCACAGCAAGCCGATGGTCCGCGCACTGGCAATCAGCGCGTCTCGGTCGTCTGGATGGGCAATGTCCAGCATTTGGCGCACGCGTTGCCCGTAGCTGGCGTCACGCAGACGCGCCACGCCGAATTCGGTGACCACGCAATCGGCGTCCGTCGCCGCAATGGTGCAAGGACCGTTCAAGCGCGCGACGATCCGAGGCTTGTCGCGTGCTGTGCGCGCCGGCAACGCGATGACGGCTTGACCATTGCGCGACAACCGGGCTGCGCGAACAAACTCGGGAAGCCCGCCGACGCCGCCAACATGACGCCAGCGGCCGTCAGAAGCGGCGACACATTCCGCATTGACGTTACCCAACAGGTCCACTTCGATGGCGCTGTTGAGACTGAAAAAATCGTCGATCGCAGCAATCACTGCTGCATCGTGCGTGTAGCCCGGTTCGCGCAAGCACAGCGCTGGATTCTGATGGGCCGCGCTGTACAGCGCATGGGTGCCCAAAACACTGCCGACGACTGCGACACCGGCGTCAATGGTCTTGCGGGAGTGGTCCACGGCGCCCGTGTCCACCAGGGCTTGCAGGCTGTCGGTTAGCGAGCCGCTGTGCACGCCCAGATGTCGGTGATGGCCCAAAGCTGCCAGTGCGGCCGACGGCAGTGCGCCGATGCCCACCTGCAGACAAGCACCGTTGGGTACAAGCGCCGCGACCTGGCGGGCAATGTCTTGTTCGGCCGCCGTGGGCGCAGGCTCGCGCAATGGGGCCAGCGCGTGGTCTGTTTCGATGACAGCGGCGATCGACAGGTCTGTGGGCCAGGGTGCACCTGGAATGCAAGGTGCCTGGGCATTGATCTCCGCGATGACATGGCGGGCGCGCCGGGCGGCCGCCAGCAGTGGCCCATGCGATGCGCCCAAGTGCAGGCTGCCGTCGGAGGCCCGGGCCAGACTCACCAACGCAACGTCACACGGCCACAGGCCTTGTTCGTACACCTTGGCGCTGCGACCGTAGTGCAAAGGGCTCAGGTGCAGCACGCGACGCAACGCAAGTTGCGAGGCGCTGCCCATACCGCCATAGGTCGTGATCTCGCAGTGCGCCGGCAGTTCCGCTGCCGCGAGCGAAAACGGCACACCCAGCATCAGTTGCAGTGCGTGGGGCAAAGCGGCCTTTGCCAGCGACTGTAACAGCGCCACGGGTTCGGCCGACATGTGCGAGCAAACCAGATTGTCGCCAGGCCGAATCCAGCGTTCCCAGTCCATGTCAAGCCTGCCAGGGCATGTGATGGGCGAAATGTTGCGCGATGGCTTCGCGCGTGGCAATCCACACCCCCCGCGGCTCACGGCTGCGCTTTGCCGCATAGGCGAGGAACTCTTCGAGCGCCCAGATGCGCCCAGGACGTCCGATGATGCGCAAATGCAGGCCGATCGACATCATGTTCACCTCGTGTTCGCCTTCTGCGAGCGCCCAATCAAGGTTGTCCTTGGCGTACTTGAGCCATTGGTCGGGGGTGTAGGAAGGCTCCGCCCAAAACTTCATGTCGTTGTTGTCGACCTGGTACGGCAACACGACGATAGGCTTTCCGTTGTGCGAGTCCCACGAAGGTTCATCGTCGCCGTAATCGTCCATGTGGTACTTGAATCCCTCCTCGACCAGCAGCCGGCGCGTGTTGGCGGTGATGAGGTAGCGCGACAACCAACCTTGCGGTCGGCGACCGGTAGACTGTTCGATCGATGCCGCAGCCTTTCGAATGTAGGCGCGTTCTTCATCCTCGTTCATGTTGAACTGGTGCGCCCAGCGGTATCCATGCGAGGTAACTTCGTGGCCCTGGCGCACGATTTCGCGCGCCAGGGCGGGGGCGCGTTCCAACGCCAGCGCGCAGGCAGTGAAGGTGGCGCGAATGCTGTGCTTCTCCAGCAGGCGCATGATCCTTGGGGCACCACGGGTAATGCCATAACGGTAATTGGATTCATTGCCGTAGTTGCGTATGGCGCGTTTGAGCGCGATACCCATTTCATCGATCGGTTCCGGGTACTTGTCACCGTCCAGGATGTTCGCCTCCGCGCCCTCTTCGACGTTGACGACCACCGAAAGGGCGAGTCGGGCGTCACCGGGCCAAGCATAAGGTTTAGGGCTGATTTTGTAATCCATTGATAACTCCCAGGTTTGGCATCGTTTTCTCGAAAAGGTCTTGCAAAGTTGTACGGACATATTATTATCGGTTCCGACTCACTGATCAACTACTGCGGCCATGCGGCCAGCACCAAATTCCATGGAAATGCTTGAACTCCGACAAACCGGACCTGTCGCACGCCTTGTCATAAACCATCCGGCGCGCAAGAATGCCTTCTCGCGTGCCATGTGGCGCGCGCTGCCGGGGCTAGTCGCAGCTGCCCAGGCGGACCCGCGAACCCGCGTACTGACGCTGCAAGGCGCACAACCCGGCATGTTCGCGGCTGGTGCCGACATCAGTGAATTCGAGCACACCTACACAACGCCTGGCCAGGCTATCTTGGCAGCGCACGAAATACAAAACGCGGTTGATGCCTTGGACCATTGTTCGCTGCCTGTTGTTGCGCTGATTGACGGCCCGTGTGTGGGCGGTGGCGTCGCGCTGGCGACTGCCTGCGACCTGCGCTTTGCGAGTGCACAAGCCCGTTTTGCGGTGACACCAGCCAAACTCGGTCTCACCTACCACCCAAATGACCTGCGCCGTCTGGTGCGGACCTGTGGCCTGGCCGCAGCCAGCGAATTGCTGTTCGTCGGACAGTTGTGGTCTGCCGAGCGCGCCTTGCAATGTGGGCTGATCAATCAGGTCTGGCCGACGCAAGAGTTTGCCGGCCAGACCGAGGGTATGGTGCAGGCCATAGCCGCCAATTCGGTCGATGCGACACGCGCCATCAAGCGCGGCCTGGGTGCCGTCGTGGCGCAGGATCCTGCCGGCCTTGACGACGCGGCGCGACTTTTCCTAGACCTGTTCGGAGGGCGCGATTTCGTCGAGGGCCGGGATGCATTCCTGCAAAGGCGCACGGCTAGTTTCCCTTCTCACTCTACAGACGCTATTCCATGACCGATGCAACTTTTCACGACCCGATTGAGCGCATTCTTGACTTGATTGAGCAGACCCGGTACGAAAACCTTCCAGCCGAGGCGGTCGAGGCCGCTACCGTGTTCTTTCTCGATACAGTTGGTGTTGCATGTGCCGGCAAACTGGCGCCCAAGATCGACGATCTCATCGCCGCGTCTTTGCGCTGGGGTTCGCCGGGCGAGGCGAGCGCGTCGATCTGGAATACCGGTCTGCGTGCACCGGGTCCGGTAGCGGCACTGATCAACGGCTATCAGTGTCACGCCCTTGAGTACGATTGCGTATACGAGCCTGGCGTCATATTGCCGACGCCGCCAATCTTCGGTGCATTGATGGCCAAGGTCGACGAGCTGAGCAGTCAGGGGCGTTCGCCCAATGGGCGAGATTTGATCCGTGCGTTCGTTGTCGCACTGGAGGTTTCCTGCACATTGTCGGCAGCGACGCGCAGCGCCATGTTCTTCTTCCGACCTTCAACCACCGGTGTATTCTCCGCGCTGGCAGCTCTGGCTTGCCTGGATCCGCTGCCACGTGCGCAGTTGCGGCACGCCTTCGGCATTGGTTACTCGCAGATGTGCGGGCCCATGCAGGCACACGAAGAAGGTTCGATGATGCTGGCAATGCAGATGGGCTTTGCGGCACGCAATGCGCTGCAGGCGCACGACATGGCGCGCGTGGGGATCACGTCACCGGTGGAGCTGCTGGGAGGGCGCTTCGGCTTTTTCAACAACTTCGAGCACGAACATGACCTGCCCTTGGCACTTGATGCCATGGGCTCGCCGTGGAAGGTGACTCAACTTTCACACAAACCCTTTCCGAGCGGGCGAGTGACCCACGGCGTGATTCATGCCATGCGTGGATTGCGCCAAGAATTGGGACTTACTCCGGGCAACGCCTTGGACCGGATCAAGAAAGTGCAGGTGTGGCTGCCACCGTTGGGAATGCGATTGGTCGGAAGACCCATGGTTCCCCAGCCAGCACCGAATTACGCGCGTCTTTGCATTCCCTTCGTCGCCGCCGCAGAAGTGATTTTCGGGGGTGTCGACCCCACCACATTTCAGCCGGAGCGCCTGGGTGACCCCGTCGTGGAAGCGTTGGCCATGCGCGTGACCTCGCAAGAGAAGCCCCACCCCAATCCGAATGCCTTTTATCCGCAGACGATGCTCCTTGAGCTTTCGAGCGGAGAGACCCTCACTCGCGAGATTCCTTATGCATGGGGTCATCCGCAACTTCCGCTGAGTAGCCAGGAACGCGAAGACAAATTCCGGCTGTGTTGGCACCTGACCCGCGAGCGCAGCGCCGCGCAGGATCACAAAATGGAGCGGATGATTGCCTGGCTCAGGCATCTGTCCGAGGCGCCCGATGCTGTGCCTCTGGTGGAACTGCTAGCTGCCACAAACTGATGTAAATGCCCTGCTGGATGCCATTTCATTTGCCGAGTCTTCATTGCAGCGTCCACTCGGCGGACGTGCCATTCAATGGCTGTGGCGACAAAAAGAACAGGTACGAATCGGTTCCCCCGAACGAATTGTCCTGGAGTGACCTGCCTTTATCAACATAATCGAAAGTGCGAAATGGACCTGCAACTCAAAAACAAACGTGTCATTGTCACCGGCGGTTCACGTGGCATCGGGCTGGCAATAGCCATGGCTTTCGCACGCGAAGGCGCTCTACCGTTGATAGTCTCTCGATCGGAAGACTCCTTGAAAAAGGCAGCTGCTGCGATCAAGGCCGAGACTTGCGTTGATGTCGAGGCCTTGTCCGCGGACATGGCTACAGCGCAAGGCCTCGATTCCTTGCTCAAGGCATCGGGGGCGGCCGATATTGTTGTCAACAACGCAGGCGCCATACCCGGAGGTTCGCTGCGGGAAATTGATGACGCCAAGTGGCGGCAGTCCTGGGAGCTCAAGTTGTTTGGCTACATCAATGTGGTGCGGGCGATGCTTGAGCACATGGAGTCACGAGGGAAAGGCGGTGTGATCGCGAACATCATTGGCATGGCCGGTGCGGCCCCGCGCAACGAATACCTGGCCGGTTCAACCGCCAACGCCGCGCTCATGGCATTCACCAACGCGGTGGGTGCTGCCAGCGTGCGAAACGGAATTCGGGTTTTCGGCATCAATCCATCACCCACACGTAGCGATCGTATGGAAACCATGATGCGGGCGCAGGCGGAGAAAAAACTGGGCGACCCGGCGCGCTGGACAGAACTGACGACCAACATGCCGTTCGGTCGATTGATGGAGCCTCAAGAAGTGGCTGATCTTGCGGTTTTCTGCTGCTCGCCTTTGTCCGGTTACCTGAGCGGATCGGTCATCAATCTTGATGGCGGGCAAATGTACACATCTCCCAAGTGACGCGCGCTGTCTGATCAACCTGAATTTCGAGGGGCCTCCATGGACCAAATTGGTTTTCGAATGAAGTTTGGCGTGCTCGGCCCGTCCACCAACACCATCGTTCAGCCGGATATGGATGAGATGCGACCGGTCGGTGTGACCAACCACTACAGCAGAATTGAAGTGCCGAACATGGCTGTCAACTCGGATGCAGACTTTCTGCGGCTGATCGACATTATTCTGGGCAACACACTGACGGCGGCCGACGCGCTCAAGAGCTGCGAAATGCAGTACCTGGTGATGGGTATGTCCGCCGCCACCTTCTGGGATGGGCGGGTTGGTGCGGAGTCTTACCGCAAGTTGATGGAAGACAGGTCCTCGGTGGGGGTGTCTTGCGGTTCGTTTGCAACCGAGGCCGCGCTCAACGCAGTAAAGGCCAAGCGCATTGCGTTTTTGTCCCCCTATTTCCCTTCCGCCAATAGCCAGGTTCGTCGCTTCTACGAGGACTGTGGGTTTACGGTGGTTCGCGACCTATGCATGCAACGTCCTAGTCCCGTGCTGATCGCTCATACGGAAGATGCTCAATGTCGCGAAGCAATCAAGACACTCGACGGCGACGATGTCGATGCGATCGTTCAAGTCGGCACCAACCTGTCGATGGTTCGGCTGGCCGCTGCGGCAGAGTTATTCCTGGGAAAGCCGGTAATCGCGATCAATACCGCTACTTATTGGCATGCTCTGCGGGCTGTTGGCATCAATGACCGTATGGCTGGATTTGGCTCTTTGCTGAGCCACCATTGACGACAACGGCCGCTTCGGATTGGCCAACAAGGCTAAACGCGAAGCGTTGGTGCGTTATTACATGGGTATCGCCATGGCGCTCAAGGAAATGAACGCCACCCCACCTGAATTCCGCGCCAGGGCCGACAAATGGTTCGAGGGCCTGCCGGTCGAAATCGCCTTTGCGTCGTTTGACCTCAACAGCAAAATCCGTTCACTTGACGTCAATCGGTTGAACCCAAGCGTTGGCGAGCCATGGTTTTTCGGTCAGACGAAGCGCCTCGAACGCTTTGATT
>JBDTMH010000152.1:0-10815 GCA_039934375.1 Burkholderiaceae bacterium
CATAGGGGAAATACATGATTCCCTTTTGCTCGGCCACTGGTCGCACGGCAGCGGCGCCATCGTCCACGTTGGGGCCTACGACGTAGTGAATTCCCTCCTGCGCCATCTTCTCCATACCGGCAATTGCGCGTTTCGGATCCTTCTGGTCGTCAAAGGCGACGATTTCAACGTTGTAGGTGGTGCCGCCAATCTTGACACCGCCGGTCTCGTTGATCCACGCCGCGCGAGTCTCCATCGAGCGCTGGTTGGAAATGCCCCACGAAGCAGCTGGGCCAGAGGTCACTCCGACAAATCCGATCTTGAGAACGGGGTTGGCGGCAAACGCCGCGCCGCTCAATGTGACGCCGGCCACTGCCGCCAGCAGGCTGGTTCTGAGGAAATTACGCTTTTTCATCATCAATGCTCCTTAGGGCTCATCAGGGGTGGTGCCAACCCTTGCGACACGCGTCTGTTGGAGTCGGCCCCTGGATGATAAGTATTGTTAACAATCATGTTTACAGGGTTTTCCCTTGTGTCGACGACAATGACGTTCAGGCATAGATTTCGACCATCGTCGATGGGTCATATTTTTTATAAACTCAGGGGCCTGGTGACCTTTTCATTCGCATCATTAAATTGATGACAGGTTTTTGGTAAAACGTTAACAAATCAATTGATTTGAATGCCTCCATCCGATCAAGAATATGCCCAAACACACGTCAAAAGAAACGGCTGAAGAAGAGGCCATCGTCGAGCGCATTTTTGATGCCGTCATCGATCAGCGCCTGGCGCCCGGCACCAAGTTGTCGGAGGCAGCACTGTGTCAGGCTTTTGGCGTGGGGCGCATGCGGGTACGGCGCTGTCTGCTGCTACTTGCCAGTCGCGATGTTGTGGAGTTGCAGTCAAACCGTGGCGCTTACGTGGCCAGTCCAACGGCCAGGCAGGCCCGTGATGTTTTTGAGGCCCGGCTCGCCGTCGAACCGTCTATAGCGCGGCTGGCAGCACTTCGGGCCAGCAAAGCCGACATCAAGGTCCTTGAAAAGCACGTGCTGGCGGAGTCAACCGCCCATGGAGCGGGGGATCGTCATGACGCCATTCGCCTGTCCGGCCAGTTCCATGTCGTCTTGGCACAGGTTGCTGACAACGCCGTCATGCTGCGCATGGTCAAGGACCTGGTGACCCGCAGTTCCTTGATCATCGGAATGTTTGGCGACGCCGGTGCCATCAACTGCCGCGAGGATGAGCATGCGGGCATCATTCAGGCACTGCGCTCGGGTAATGGATCGCTAGCCGAACAATTGATGCAGGGACATCTCAATCACGTCAAAGATCACCTTGATCTGCATCGGCCCAAAGGCAACTCGCTCGACTTGGCCGCGCTGTTTGGGGCCAACCGGTGAACTCTGATCGGAAGCGCGAACCTTAGTCGGCGCGGCATTCTTCTGGCGCACGCTGCGTTCGTGGTTGCGGTCGGACGCGGTCAGGTCTACGTCGTGCAGGTCGTCCCAGTGTCCACCGCGCCGCGCCGCGGAGCTGCCCATTGACATTCCCGAGGCGCCGGTGGAAACTATTACTAGTCAAACGACTAGTAACCCTCATCACCACGACTGCATCGAATGTCACGACCCTCGCGCAACATCGACCAGATCCTGCTCGGCAGTGGCCGGGTGCTGTACCCGCAGCTGGGCTGCGCCGGGCTGTCGCTGCGCCAGCTTGCCAGCCACGCAGGGGTCAACGTCGGCATGTTTCACTACCATTTCCAGTCCAAGGACAACTTCCTGCGCACCTTGTTGCAGCAGCTGTACGACGAGCTGTTCGCGCAGCTGCAGATCGTGGCGGCCGAGCCGGGAACGCCGCTGGAGCGTCTGCGCCACGCGTTGAATCTGCTGGGTCGCCTGATGCGCGACCACGGAGCCTGGATCACCCGCATCTGGATCGACGCCAGCCATGGCGAGGTGGTGGCGCAGGACTTCTTGCGTCGCAACGCACGTCGGCATGTTCTGTTGCTGATGACGCTGGGCGAGCAGGCCTGCGCACAGGGTTCCATCGACCCGATGCCTGCGCTGCAACGTTTTTCGCTGCTGATGGGTGCGGTGGTGGCGCCGATGGTCGTGGTTCCCGGCGCGCTTCGACTCGGGCTGCTGCCGGCCGCATTGGCGCGCCAGGCCCAGGCCGACGTGCTCGGCGATGCCGCCATCGCCGAGCGGGTGGATCGGGTGCTGGCTTCCTTGTCCATGTCGATCCCCCTATTGGAGCCCGTATCCCATGGCTGAAGTCTATGTGCCGCGAATGCGGCAAGTCCTGTCGCGTGTTGCGGGCACGGCCATAGGGACTGGGCTGTTGTTGTCAATGCTGTCAGGCTGCAGCGAACCGCCTGCAAGCGGATGGTCCGGTTATGCCGAGGCCGACTATGTCTACGTGGCATCGCCGGTAGCGGGGCAGCTTGCGTCGGTGGCGGTCGTCGCAGGGCAGCAGGTGGCACCGGGAGCTCCGCTGTTTGCGCTGGACGCCGAGAACGAGGTCGCGGCCCGGGCCGGTGCGGCCGCGCGCGTGGCCGCGGCGCAGGCCCAGCTGGCCGATCTTGAAAAGGGCAAGCGCAGCGAGGAGTTGGCGGTGTCGGACGCCCAGCTGGCGCAGGCGCGGGTCAGTGCGGCTTTGGCGCAGCGGGAACTGGAGCGCCAGCAGAGGCTGGTCGCGCAGGGTTTCGTGTCCAAGGCGGTGATCGACGAGGCCACCAGCAACTTGCACCAGGCCCAGGGCCGGGTCGATGAACTCGTCGCTGCGCTGCGGGTGGCCCGGTTGCCGGCGCGCAGCGACGCGCGGGCCGCCAGCCAGGCCAGTGCACAGGCCGCGCGCGAGGCCTTGCGCCAGAGTACCTGGCTCGAAGGTCAGACGCACCAGAACGCGCCGGTACAGGCCCAGGTGTCCGAGGTCTTCTACCAGCCCGGCGAATTCGTCGCCGCCGGACAGCCAGTGGTGGCGTTGTTGCCGCCGGCGAACGTCAAGGCCCGCTTCTTCGTGCCAGAAGCCGAGCTGGCCTCGATCCGCCTTGGCCAGTCCGTGCGGCTGGTTTGCGACGGCTGCGCCGGACCGATCGCTGCCACCGTCTCGCGCATCGCGACCCAGGCGGAATACACACCACCGGTCATCTATTCGAATGCGCAGCGTGCCAAGCTGGTGTTCATGGTCGAAGCCCGGCCCGATGCCGCGCTGGCCATGCCGATCAAGCCGGGCCAGCCGCTGGAGGTGTTTCGCGCCGACGTGCCTGCAGCTGGAGCGTCGGCTGCGAAGACACGCACGCCATGACCGATCTGGCGGTCGATGTCCGCGGGCTGACCAAGCGTTATGACGGCAGGGCGGTGGTGGACCAGATCGACCTGCAGGTGCCGACCGGGCGTATCTGCGGCTTTCTCGGACCCAACGGCAGCGGCAAGACGACGACCATCCGCATGTTGTGCGGGCTGTTGACGCCCGATGGCGGCAGTGGCAAATGCCTGGGCCTGGACATCATGGCCCAGGCCGTGGCGATCAAGCGCCAGGTCGGTTACATGACGCAGAAATTCGGCCTGTACGAGGACTTGTCGATCCGCGAAAACCTGGATTTCATCGCCCGCCTGTTCGAGCTGCCGCGCCGGCGCGAGGCAGTGGACCGGGCGCTGGAGCAACTGGGTCTGGCCACGCGCCAAGGCCAGCTGGCCGGCGCCCTGTCCGGCGGCTGGAAGCAGCGCCTGGCGCTGGCCGCCTGCCTGATCCACCAGCCGCGACTGTTGCTGCTCGACGAGCCGACCGCCGGTGTTGATCCCAAGGCACGGCGCGACTTCTGGGACCAGATCCACGGCCTGGCGGAGCAAGGCATCACGGTGCTGGTGTCGACCCACTACATGGACGAGGCCGAGCGCTGCCATGAGCTGGTGTACATCGCCTACGGCAAGATCCTCGCGCGCGGCACCGAGCACAGCATCATCGAGGACGCGGGGCTTAGCGTGTGGTCGGTTCAGGGCGAGGGCGTGTCGGCCGCGATCGCCCCGCTCAAGTCCGCGCCCGGCGTGCTCAGCGTGGCCGCATTCGGCAACACGGTGCATGTGGCCGGGCAGGATGCCGATGCGCTCGAGCAGGCACTGGCGCCGCTGCGGCGTGATGCACGGCTGCGCCTGACCCGGACCTCGGCCAATCTGGAGGATGTGTTCATCAGCCTGATTGCCACCGCACAGGACAACCATGTAGGCGGCGCCGCAGCGTTGACGCCGAAGGTGGCTGGAGCGTCAGCATGAGCGGGTTTTCCTGGCGTCGCATGATGGCAGTCTTCATCAAGGAATTCCAGCAGATGATGCGCGACCGTCTCACGTTTGCAATGGCGGTCGGTGTGCCGATCCTGCAGCTGGTGCTGTTCGGCTATGCCATCAATACCGATCCCAAGGGCCTGCCCACGGTTGTGGTCAGCACCGACAGCGGACCGATGTCGCGCGCGGTGCTTGCGGCGATGCAGAACACCGGCTACTTTCGCATCGACCATCGCCTGACCAGTGAAAAGCAGGCCGAGGCATTGATCGAGACGGGCGCGGCGCAGTTCATGGTGGTGATACCGCCCGACTTTTCGCGCCAGCTGATCCGCGGCGAGCATCCGGTGCTGCTGGTCTCGGCCGATGCGACCGACCCCAGTGCATCGGGCAACGCGCTGGCGGCGTTCAGCGCGCTGGTGCCGCAGGCCATCGTGCACGACCTGTCGGGAGCCTTGCACGGCATTCGTGCGCCGCCGCCGGCGTTCGAGCTGCGCATCCACCGGCGCTACAACCCGGAAGGCCTGTCGCGCTACAACATCGTTCCGGGTCTGGTCGGCACCATTCTGACCATGACCATGGTCATGCTCACTGCGCTGGCGATGACGCGCGAGCGCGAACGCGGCACGATGGAGAACCTGCTGGCCACGCCGGTGCGCCCGGCCGAGGTGATGGTGGGCAAGATCCTGCCGTACGTACTGATGGGTTATGTGCAACTGGGCGTCATTCTGAGTGCCGCATTCCTGCTGTTCGAAGTGCCGATGGTCGGCAGCATGGGATTGCTGCTGGCCATGATCGGCGTTTTCATCGTGGCCAACCTGGGTGTGGGCTTCACGTTCTCGACGGTCGCGCGCAATCAGCTGCAGGCAATGCAGATGACGTTTTTCTTCTTCCTGCCATCGCTGCTGCTGTCGGGCTTCATGTTCCCGTTCCGGGCCATGCCGCTGTGGGCCCAGCGGATCGGTGAGATCCTGCCTTTGACGCATTTCCTGCGCATCGTGCGCGGCATTCTGCTCAAGGGCAATGTCGCCGCGCAGCTGTGGGGCGAGCTGTGGCCGATGCTGGTGTTCCTGCTGGTCGCAGGACTGATTGCGCTGCTGCGCTACCGCCAGACCATCGACTGAGCCGCCGGCGCATCGCATTGCGCTGCGGCGCGCATGACTCAGACTGCCTTGCAATCCAGAGCTGGGTCGCTGGTTGAGTCAGACGGGGGTGGCCGTTTGTCGCGGCCGCTACTTCTCGAACTTCAGCTGGTCGCTGGGCACGACCCGGATACGCGCCAGACATTGGCCCTCGTTGGGCGAGAACTTCGTCAATTCGCCCATTTCGCAGCGATCGCCACCCACCACCTGGATGCGCGCGATGTCATCACACGAAATACCTACAAACTCGACGACACGTGTCCTGCTGCTGGTCGGGCGCACGTTCTGGAAGCCCAGTCCCAGCGACTGGTGCATGACGCCGTTGGCGCGAAAGGCCGAGAAATAGGGCACCACCTGGACGATCTCGTACGGCAGGTGGTTGGTCATCGTGAGGTCAACCCTGCAGTTCGGTCCGAATGGCGTTCTGCTCCCAAGTGACAGCGTCGCCTGCTCGACTTTGGTCTCCTTGGCCTCGATCGTGGACGCGGTCTTGGCGTCGATGTAGCTCCAGCTGCCGTTGTCCTTGAGCAGCACCTTGCGCCCGTCCGGCGCCACCAGTTCCATGTCGGCTCGGACCGGGACGGAACCACCCCATGCGAGCAGTGCCAACAAAATGCCAAGATACTTGTTCATGCTGTGTTCCTGATCTGTCGATGGTGGTCCATGGTCGCGGCGGCCTCATTCGCGGCCGCACCGGCAGTTGCCTGAGGCTTTGAGGGTATCCGAAGTCCCGCGTGCCGTGGCGTTATCCTTTGGGGAGATGGTCGTGAACGTCTCTGTGTCCGGTAGTCGTCATGACTGCGTGGACGAACCTGCAAGGATACCCATGAAAAAAGGTGGCAAGACCCGGCTCGAACGTTTCATCGCCAGAGTGGTCGGGCAGCGGACGTGCCTCGATGCGGCGGCGCAGCGCACCGGCGCGCTGGCGGGAAATGTCTGGGAGGTGGGGCTGGGCAATGGCCGTACCTACGACCATTTGCGTGATCGCTTTGCCGGGCGCGACGTGATCGTGTTCGACCGCCAGGTGATGGCGCATCCGGACTGCATTCCGCCGGCCGACATGGTGCGCCTGGGGGACTTTCACGAGACCATCCCGTCCGAGCTTGTGCGCAGCGCCGGCACGGTGGCGGTGATCCATGCCGACATCGGCAATGGCAGCGTCACGGAAAGCCGGGCACTGGGACGCTGGCTCACGCCGTTGTTCGTGCAGGCTCTGGCACCCGGTGGTTGCCTGGTTGGCGACCAGCCGATGGACGATGCGACTCTGGAGCCGATCGCGCTGTCTGACATCGGCGCCACCGACATGCCGGCCGACACCTACTTTCTGTACCGCAAGCGCGCCTGACGCGCACTGCGGCCGGCCGGTCAGGACGGATAGTCTCGCCCGATTTTTTGCAGCAGCCGACGCGCAGTTCGGAAACTTTCCTTCAGGATATGCCGGTCGATGCTGTTGAGGGACTCCAACGGAATCAGGTTGGCTTGCTCCAGTGGCGTGTCGCCCATCTGCACCTGCAGGCGCAGCATCTGCAGGTACTCGAAGGCTGCAATCCAGGCCTCGCTGTCCTGGCTGCTCATGAGCAGTAGCGGGCCTACGGCCTCAAACCGTTCGCGCGTGCCGGTGGCAGGTACACCCAGTGCCAGCGCATAGATGCGCGCAACGTCGACGAATACGGCCGTGCCATGGTGCTTCAGGTCGACCATGTCGCGGTCGTCCACGCGCTCGGTGTCGATGGCGCCGCGCCAGTTCAGCGGCACCCGGTGGCGCAGCGCGTTGTCGGCCATCTGCTTGGCGAAACGCGGCAATGCGCCGGCCTGGCGTGTGATCTGCGCACGCAGCGCGTCGGCCATATCGGTGCGACCGACCAGCGCGCGCAGGTCGAAGAAGATGCTGGCGTTGAGCAGGTCCTGCGGTGCGCCATGCTCCAGCCAGCGATCGAAACGTGCGCCCCATTCCCGGGGCGTCAGGCAACACTCCGGGTTACTGGCCATGATATTGCCCTTGCACAGCGGGTAGCCGCAGCGGTCCAGCGCTTCGTTGACATCGCGTGCGAACGTCAGCCAACGCGCGCGCTCCTGCTCGGGATTCTCGCTGAGGAAGATCAGCCCGTTGTCCTGGTCGGTCGAGATCGTCTGCTCGGAGCGGCCTTCAGAGCCGAAGGCGAGCCAGCAGGCCTGCAACATGTCCACGCCATGGGCCTCGGCCTTGATTGCGACCATCCGTTCGGTCAGCAGGTCGTTCAGGTGGCTGATCAACTGGGTCAGCTGGCGCGCCGCCACACCCTGGCCGACCAGGTGGCGCGCAAAGGCCCGGATCTGCTGCGCCGACAGTATCAGCGCCGACTCGTCCTGCGCGCTGCGGATGCCCGAACTGACATGGCGGATCGACATACGCTGCATCGCGAACAGGTCGCGTTCGGACACCATGCCCACCACCACGCCGTCGCGCGTCACCGGCACATGCCGAATCGTGTGGCGCGACATCAGCAGCGCAGCATCCTGCGCCGTATGTTGCTCGGTCAGCGTATGAATGGGACGGGTCATGACCTGCGAAATCGGAGCATCCAGCGGCGCGCGCGCCAGTACCACCCGATCCAGCATGTCGTGCCGCGTAAAGATGCCGCGCGCCGCTCCGTTGGCATCGACGACCAGTATCGAGCCGATCTTGCGCTCGTGCATCGTGGTCAGCGCCTGTTGCAGCGCTGTGTCGGGCGACACGCTGACCGGTTTTTTCAGCGCCAGCGTTCCCAGCCGGGCTTCCAGGGCGTGCTCGTCGAGCGTTGCACTCGCGATGCTGGCCTGCATCGCCTGGCGCGACAACTGCAGCTGGGCCCGTACGCGCCCATGCATGAACTCTGCGAAAGGCGGGCTCAGCGCGGCCAATGCATGAACCTCTGCGCCCGGCAGTTGCAGGCATTGCACCGCGTCATGTGCGTCGTAGCGGCTGGCCACCGGTCGGCCATCCATGACGGCACCGATCGGAAACAGGTCGCCGGCCTCGAATTCGAATTCGCCATCGTCCTGGCTGTTGCCATGGCGCGTGACATGACCGCTGCGCACCAGGATCAGATGGCTCGGAACCCCTGTCGACGGCGCGAGGATGGATGCACCCGGACCATAACGCACGACCTGCGCAGTGTCGATGAAGCGCTGCAGATGGCTGGCCTGCATCTGCATGAACGGAGCGTACTGCTTCAATTCGGCAGCCAGGGCCACACCCGATGCGTCGATTTTGTCAGCGGGGGATTGGGCGGCGGCAGACATGCGGGTGGTTCCTGCAGTGGCGCGGTTCGGGTTCAGTCGGCGGCGGCGATTGCCGATGGCGGCGCCGCAGCGACCAGTTCCATCAGCAGCGCGCCCGACGCGACCTGCGCGCCGACCGCGACGCTGATCGTTCCGATGACTGCGTCCATGGGTGCGACCGCGGGATGTTCCATCTTCATCGCTTCGAGGACCAGCAAGGGCGCGCCCTTGCGCACGTGCTGGCCGACTGCCCCATGCAGCGCGACAATGCGCCCGGCCATGGGGGCGCGCACCAGGCCGCCGCGGGACTGTGTGGCGGTGTGGCTGCGGCTGGCCAGGCTGAGGTCGCACAGCAGGCTTTGGCGTCCATGTCGGCTGGCAAAAATCTGCTGCAGCCCCCGGGCCCAGCGTATGGCTTCGCAACCCTGGTCCGAGTCGACGACCAGCCGGTCTGCGTTGCAATTGCGCAGCCGGTATTCGGTCTGCAGGCCGCCAATGACGACGCAAAATCGGTCAGAGCCCAGGCAGGTGATCTCGACACGGTGCACCGCGCCGTCGATGCTCAGCGGCATTGCCAGCGGCCAGGGCAGGGGCAGCGCGACCTGCGTCGGGTCGTGACCCATCTCCCATGCGCGTGTCGCGTACAGCACCAGCGCAGCGAGTGCGGCTGGCATCGGTGGGGACTGGTTCAGCAGCTCCTGCATGTGCGCGCCGATGAAGCCGGTGTCGGCATGTCCGTCGGCGAACACCGGATGCTGCAGGCAATCAGCCAGAAACGCCTGGTTGGTGCGCACGCCCAGCACAGTGCTCTCGCGCAGCGCGTTGCCCAGCCGTTGGCGTGCCGTGTTCCGGTCGGGTCCGTGTACAACGAGCTTGGCGATCATCGAGTCGTAATACGGTGCGATCTCGTGGCCACGCTGCAGCGCATGTTCGACCCGCACACCTTCGGCGGCCTGCCAGGCGAGCAGCCGGCCGCTTTGGGGCAGGAAATCCTGTGCGGGGTCTTCCGCGCACAGCCGGACCTCGATGGCATGGCCGGCCGACTCGAAGACTTGCAGGATCGTTTGCTGGTTGGTCTCGGGCAAGACCTGACCCCGCGCCACATGCAGTTGCCATTCGACCAGGTCGTAGCCGGTCAGCGCCTCGGTGACCGGGTGCTCGACCTGCAGCCGGGTGTTCATCTCCATGAAATAGAACTTGCCCGAGCCATCGAGCAGGCATTCGATGGTCCCGGCGCCGCGGTAGTCGATGGCGCGCGCTGCAACCACCGCCATGGTGCCCATGGCGCGGCGCAGCGCGGCGCCGGGCGCACCGGCCAGTGCCGGCGAAGGGGCTTCCTCGATCAGCTTCTGGTGCCGCCGCTGGACCGAGCAGTCACGCTCACCCAGATGCACCACATGGCCATGCGCGTCGGCAAAGATCTGGATCTCGACGTGACGGGGGTGTTCGATCGCGCGCTCAAGCAGCAGCCGGTCCGAGCCGAATGCACTGCGGGCTTCGGAACGCGCCGCGACCAGTGCAAGGTCCAGCGCCGCGCCGGACTCGACATATCGCATGCCGCGCCCGCCGCCACCGGCTGTCGCCTTGACCATCAGCGGGAAACCGATGGTTGTTGCTTGCGCGCGCAGCGTGGCATCGTCCTGCAAATCGCCGTCGTAACCGGGAATGCATGGAACGCCGGCGGCCTGCATCAACTGCCTGGCACGCGCCTTGTCGCCCATGGCGCGGATGGCGGCGGCGGGCGGGCCGATCCAGACCAGCCCGGCATCGGAAACGGCCTGGGCAAAGTCGGCGTTTTCGGCCAGGAAGCCATAACCGGGGTGGATGGCACCGGCCCGGCTGTGCGCCGCTGCCGCCATGATGGCCGCGATGTTGAGGTAGGAGTCGCGTGCTGCGGACGCACCAACGCGGATCGCCTGGTCGGCTTGCAACACATGCGGTGCATCGGCATCCGCATCGGAATACACGGCAATCACCCGATAGCCCATGCGCCGGGCGGTGCGCAGAATGCGCAGCGCGATTTCGCCGCGATTGGCGATCAGGATCGCATTAAAAAAACTCATTCGGAAGCCTTCGCGCATTGCGCTGCGGCATGAATCTTGGGAGCGGCCCGGCGACGAATATGGGAAGCCTTCGCGCCTTGCGCTGCGGCATGAATCTTGGGAGCGGCCCGGCGA
>JBDTMH010000153.1:0-10807 GCA_039934375.1 Burkholderiaceae bacterium
TTCCGATCAGCGCATTGAGCTGATCGAAATCGAGCATCTGCGCGCGCATCGGCAGCGTGCTCTGGTGTCGGTGCAAACTGGCGTAATAGGTTTGCAGCGCGAACGCGGCCGCGCGCGCAGTGCCGCCCGGATAGATGACGATCCGAAAACCCAGGTCGCCCAGCGCAACGGCACCCTGCACCGGCGTCAAGCCGCCTTCGACCATGTTGGCCAGCAGCGGGATCCGATTGGCAAACTGCGCACAGGCCCGGTCCATTTGCTCGGGCGAGCGCAAGGCCTCGATGAACAGCGCATCGACACCACATGCGAGATAAGCCTCGGCGCGAGCCATCGTCGCGTCCCAGCCTTCGACCGCAAGTGCATCTGTACGCGCCAGCATCAGCGTCTTGTCCGAGCTGCGGGCATCGAGCGCCGCCTTGAGCTTGCCGCACATCTCGGCGACCGGCACCACCGCCTTGCCTTCAAGGTGTCCGCAGCGTTTGGGGAAGGTCTGGTCCTCGAGTTGCAGCATGGCTGCACCGGCGCGCTCGAACAGCCGCACCGTGCGCATGGTGTTCAGCGCATTGCCGAAACCGGTATCGGCGTCGACGATGACTGGCACCGACACCCGCTCGGTGATCCGGGCCAGTGTGTCGGCCACCTCGGTGGCGGTGGTCAGCCCGACGTCAGAGCGGCCGAGTCGGGTGTAGGCAATCGAAGCGCCCGACAGGTAAAGGGCTTCAAAACCACTTTGTTCGGCGATCAGTGCCGTCAGCGCGTCGTAAATGCCGGGCGCCAGCAGCACCTTCGGTTGTTGCAGTCGAGTCTTCAAGGATACGGACATGGATGAACCTCGCAATCTGAAAATCGGAATCTCAGCGCTGCAACAGCTTGGCCGCTGTCTCAGCCGCAAGCCAGCCGCCGCCAACCGCACTGAGCAGACCATTGCCCGACAGGTAGCCCCAGACCGCATTGCCCGACACCCCCCGTGCCGCACCACCGGCGGCCAGCAGATTGGCAAACGGGGCGCCGTCCAGATGCAGCACACGGCAGGACGCATCGATATCCAGGCCACCCTGGGTATGGAACAGCGCGCCGGTGACCCGAACGACGTGGTACGGTGGCTGCAGAACGCGCTGGAACCGGCGCCCGAAGCCATCGACATGCGCCGGCGCCACCTCAGCAAGCGTCTCACGCAACATGGCCGGCGCGCAGCCGATCAATTGCGCCAGATCCTCGAGCGAGTCTGCCGTGCGCAAGGCACCGGCCTTCTCGGCGTCAAGGTAGTCGGGAAAGGTGCGCGCCAATTCGAGCAGCGGTGTATCAAACACATTGAAAGCCACGCTACCGGGCTGGGCCAGCACATGGACTGCCGCCTCCGAGTAGCCCAGGGTTTCGTCGTGAAAGCGCCGGCCTTCGGTATTGATCTGCACGCCGCCCTGCATCATGACGGCCCAGCTCATCAACGCGCCTTGCGGAACCACCCAGGAGCCATGGCCCTGGTAGCCCCCCAGGTCGGCCAGCCGCGCGCCGAGTTCGCGACCCCACTGGATAGCGCTGCCGTCGTTACCGACATGACCGGCGAAGATCGCCTCGCCCATCTCGGGCAGCAGCTCCCGCACCATCGCCGCATTGCCGCCATACCCATTGCACGCCAACAGCAACACGTCGCAGGCCAGCGTCTCCAGCGCGCCATCCGGCCGGGTACAACCAATGCCCAGCACACGATCGTCCGCATCGATGTACAGCACCCGCACCAGCGCATCGGTCAGGATGTCGGCGCCGGCGGCCGACACGGCACGCTGCAGGCAAGCCATCAGCGCCGCGCCAGTGTGCTCGGGCACGGCATGCATACGGCGCGCACGGTGACCCGGGTAAAGGAAACCGTCGAGCACCTCGAACACGATGCCGTGGTGCTGCTCCAGCGCATCGATCGCCTGCGCCACCGCACGGATGTAGGCCTCGACCAGCTGCGGCGCCGCATCGCCATGGGCCTTGGCCTGCACGTCCTGCGCAAAAGTCTCGCGCGAATCGGTGATACCCAGCGACTTCTGCAGCCGCGTGCCGGCCGCCGGGATGAATCCCGAGGACAAGGCGGTGGAGCCTTGCGGCAGCGCATCGCGCTCGACCAGCACGCATTCGATGCCGCGTTCGCGCAAGCCGATCGCCGCCGTCATCCCGCAGGCGCCGGCGCCGACGATGAGCACCGGAACATGGGGCGCGTCGGCCAGCAACGATGGCGTACGCACGATCTGCAGTTCGGTGGCGTTCATGCTGGAGCTCCGTTCTTGCCCAGGCGCAGCCGCAACTGGTTCAGCAGACCACCGGCGGCCACCATGTCGAGCAGGAAGTCCGGAATCGGCTCGCAAGGCAGCACCACGCCGTCACCGGATCCAACCGTCAGCGCCTGCAAGTCCAGCAGCACAGTCTCGCCATCGCGCAATTCGCCGGCGCGCGGGCAGGTCAGCAGCAGCAGTCCCAGGTTGAACGCATTGCGGAAATACAGGCCACTGAACGAATTTGCGATGACCGCACGCACCCCCAGATGCAGCAGCGCGCCGGCGGCCTGTTCGCGCGACGAGCCGATGCCGAAATTCGCGCCGGCCACCACCACGTCACCCGGCCGCACGGCAGCGGCAAATTCCGCGCGCACCGATTCCAGGCAGTGCGGTGCAATACCATCGATGCCCAGCTTCATATAGGCGCCCGGGGCCAGTACATCGGTATCGATGTCGTCACCGAGCTTCCAGACTCTGTGTCGTGTCGCGGTTGCCGCCGCGACAGCCTTCGCAGAGGTGTTGGGAATCGCCGTCATGGCAGCACCTCGCGCGGATCGCTGATGCTGCCACGCAACGCGGAAGCGGCCACCGTATAGGGCGAAGCCAGATAGACCTGCATCGTCGCAGATCCCATGCGCCCCTTGAAGTTGCGCGCGGTCGTGGCGATCACGGTGGCGCCATCGGGAATGCTGCCGCCATATCCCGCACAGGCACCGCAGGCCGTGGCCAGCACCTGGGCTCCGGCATCACGCAGCACCTGCATCACGCCCTCGCGCTCTGCCAGGTCTTGGTCATGTTGACTGGCGGGTGCCACCATCAGCTGCACGCCGGCGGCCACCGTGTGGCCCCGCAGCACCGACGCGGCCGCGCGCAGATCGTCGAGCTTGGCGCCGGTACAGGCACCGATATACGCCACCTGCACCGGCACCCGGGCGAACTCCGTCACCGCACCGGTGTTGGCCGGGCTGTGCGGCGCGGCGACCTGCGGCACCAGCGTCGCAGCATCGAACGTGAACGTCTGCGCGTCAGCAGCCTCATCGGTGAACCAGTCACCCGCCTCGTCCATGGCGACTCCCGCCTGCGCCAGCCAGTCGCGCGTCGTGGCGTCGGGGGCGATCAGACCGACCTGTGCGCCCATCTCCGCGCTCATGTTCGACAGGGTCATGCGCTCGGGCATGGACAGCGCCTGCACTGCGCTGCCGCAGAATTCGACCGCCTGGTACTGGCCGCCGTTCATGCCAAACCGCCCGATCATGTGCAGCACCATGTCCTTGGCCGTCAAGCCGGGCGGCAGCCGGTTGTGCCACAACATGCGCAAGGTCTGCGGCACCCGGACCCACAACTCGCCGGTCACGACAACACCGAGCATCTCGGTGGAGCCGATGCCGAACATGTAAGCGCCAAAGGCGCCACCCGTGGGCGAATGCGAGTCGCCGCCGACACAGAACATGCCAGGTCGGATATGCCCCTTCTGCGGCAACACCACATGGCAAATGCCGATGCTGTCATAGACATGGGGCAGATCCTGCTCGCGCGCCCATTCACGTGCGATGCGTACGATCTTGCGCGACTCGTCGTCCTGCTCGGGCACGTAATGGTCCATCACCAGCACGACCCGCGACTTGTCCCAGATCGAGGCGCCCAGTTCTTCGAGCATGGGTTTGAGCCGGCGCGGCCCGGATGAATCGTGGAACATCGCCAGGTCGACCCGGCAATTGACGATCTCGCCCACGGCCACATGGCGCTTGCCTGCGGCCTTCGCAATCAATTTCTGCGCCAGCGTTCGTGCCGGCTGCGGCAGTGTGGTGCTCATGGTGCCCTGCTCATGTGTCTTGTGCCCTGTCGCGGACCCGCCAATGCCTCATTCGGAGAGGTTCTCCTTGACCGAAATGCGGGCGTCGATGCTGCCCACCCGCGAGATGTCCATCTGGTATTCGTAGCGGTCCGGCCGGTACAGACCATGCAGCCACTGCACCGGTCGATCCTGACTGTCGTACACCAACCGGCGCACCGCCAGCAAGGCCGTACCCACCGCCACACTCAGCTCCGCCGCCACCGCGGCATCGGCCTGGCGTGCCGACACAGTCTGGTGCGCCCGCCCCATCTCGACGCCGGACTCCTCGATCAGCCGCAGAATCGGCATCCGCAGCAAGTCCTTGCGGCCGAAACCACGTGTCAGCTCCTCCGGCACGTAGGTGGTGATGTGCGATACCGGCCCCAGCTTGGAGCTGCGCCGGCGCACCGCCTTTTGCACCTTGCTGCCGGGCGCGACCTGCAGCGCGTCTGCCACCGCTTCCGAGGCACTCACGAACCGCAATTCCAGCACCTTGACCGAGGTACGCAGGCTCATGCTGACGATGTTCTCCAGCAGACCGGTCATGCCCTTGGTCTTGCCGGAACGGTTGCGCAGCGCATCCGCACGGTTGGTCGCCGTCGGGCTTGGCGCCGGATGGGTGCCACGCCCGGCCTGGCGAACGATCAGGCCCTCGGCCGCGAGCTGCTCCAACGCCCGGCGCACCGTGACCCGACCAGCACCGAACTGCTTGCTCAACGCCATCTCCCCCGGCAGTCCCAGCACAAAGTGACCCTCCTGCAGCTGTTCGCGCAGCACCAGGTAGATCTGGTGGTATTTGGGAAGGGGCAGGCCGCTTGCCATGGTCACAATCCCAGGTAGTTCTTGCGCAGTTCAGGGTCGCGCGCCAGATCGCCGGCCGGACCCTGCATGGCGACCATGCCGTTCTCGATGATGTAACCGCGATGGGCAATCGACAGCGTCTGCACCGCGTTCTGCTCCATCAGCAGGATCGCCAGGCCTTCGCGGTTGATGCTCTGGATCAGCGCAAACATTTCCTCGACCAAGAGCGGCGACAGACCCAGCGAAGGTTCGTCCATGATCAGCAGTTCGGGCTCGGACATCAGGCCGCGGCCGATGGCCAGCATCTGCTGTTCACCGCCGGACAAGGTGCCGGCGGCCTGTGCAAAACGCTCCTTCAGCCGCGGGAAGATACCCACCACACGATCCATGTTGCGCGAGCGGTTCTGCTTGCCCCGCACCAGCGAACCCAACTCCAGGTTCTCGCGCACGTTCAGATTCGGGAACACCCGACGCCCCTCCGGCACATGGATCACGCCGCGCTTGACGATGTCGGTGGAGCTCATGCCGACCAAATCCAGTCCTTTGAACCGGATCGTGCCGGAGAACGGTTTGTACAGCGCCGAGATGTTGTTGTTCAGCGTGGACTTGCCCACGCCGTTGCTGCCCAGCACGGCGACGATCTCGCCCTGCCCGACGTCCAGATCGATGCCACGCAGGATCTCGATGCTGCCATAACCGGCATGTAGTGCGCGAATCTCAAGCATGGGAGGCTTCCTGCTGCGGTGCCAGCAATTGGGCCGCGCCGCGACCCAGGTAGGCCTCGATGACTGCGGTATTGGAGACGATCTCGCGCGGTGCACCTTGGGCGATGATCTTGCCGTAGGACAACACGTAGATGTGTTCGGACAGGCTCATCACCGCATGCATCACGTGCTCGATCAGCAGCACAGTCACGCCGCTGGCGCGGATCTTCTGGATGATGTCGATGATCTCCAGGATCTCGGACGGATTGAGCCCGGCCATCACCTCGTCCAGCAGCAGCAGGCGCGGCTCGGTGGCCAGTGTACGGGCCAGTTCCAACCGCTTGCGCCCGGCCACGGTCAGCGCAGACGCCGACTGCTCGAGCAGATGGCCCATGCCCACCTGCCCGGCCACCGCCCGCGCATGTTCCCAGGCCTCGGCCCGGTGGCTGTAGCGCTGGTAGGCACCCACGGCAATGTTCTCGTGCACCGACAGTCTGGCAAACGGTTGCGTGATCTGGAAGGTCCGCACCATGCCCATGCGGGCGATCCGATGTATCGGCATGCCGGTGATGTCCTGGCCCAGCAGCTCCACGCGCCCGGCGTTGACCGGCTGGAAGCCCGAAATGCAAGAGAACAGTGTCGTCTTGCCGGCACCATTGGGGCCGATCAGCGCGACGATGCTGCCCTGGGCCACGTCCAGCGAGGCATCGTCGACGGCGCGCAGGCCGCCGAATATCTTGCTGAGGCCACGTACCTTGAGCATCAGTTCCGTCCCCTGGAAAAGCGCGCCTTGATACGCGCAAACAAGTCGATCAGGCCATTGGGCAGGTAGGCAATGATGACCACCAGCAAGGCGCCGTACAACACCAGCGACAGACCCTGGATCTGCGTCAGTGCACGGGTGCCATCGCTGACGAGCGCCAGCAGCAAGGCCCCCACCATCGGTCCGTACACCGTTCCGGCCCCGCCGATCATGCTGACCAGCAGCATCTCGACCGACTTGTCGACACCGAACACGACCAGCGGATCGATATACAGGAAATATTGCGCGAAGAAACAGCCGCCGACGCCGCCAATCGCCCCCGACAGCAGCAGCACCTTGACCTTCTCGCGGAACACGTTGATGCCCAGCGCCTTGGCAGCGTCCTCGTTCTCGCGGATCGCCGCCAGCTGGGCGCCGAACTTGGAGCGGCGCAACCATTCCGCCAGCGCGATCGAGATCACCACCAGCAGCAGGATCAGGAAGTAGAAGCCACTGCGTTCGGCGAACTGCAGGTTGGCGACACCCGATTTCATCGGAATCAGCATGCCCATGCCACCACCCGTGATGCCGACCGAGTTGCTGACGATGCGCAGCACCTCGGCAAACGCGAGCGTGATCAGCGCGAAATACGACCCCTTGAGCCCGGCACGAAACGACAGCACACCGATGATGCCGCCGACCAGCGCACCGGCCAGCGCCGCTATCGGCAGGCCCAGCCACGGGGAGACGCCGAAGCGCAGCTGCGCGATGGTCGCGGCATAGGCACCAGCACCGAAGAACGCCACATGGCCAAACGACAGCTGGCCGGCGAAACCGCCGGAGATGTTCCAGGACTGGCCGATGAAGGCATAGAACAGCGCCAGCACACCGAAGTTCAGCATGAAGCTGGACGGAAACACGAACGGATACGCCAGCGCAATCAGCAGCACCGTCAGGTGCAGCTTCCACGGCAGCGGCAACAGTTCGGAGCGCGGCATCGGCCCGGAAGTACCTTCGTGCGGCATACTGCGCTGCACACTGCCGCCGGACGGCAGGTCGGCACTCATTGCCGCGCTCCGAATAGCCCCGAGGGTCGTAGCAACAGGATCAGGATGAAGATCACCGAGATACCGATCTGGCCCAGGCTCTCGCCCAGAAGCAGGCCGCCGAAAGATTCGGTCAGGCCGATGATCAGGCCGCCAACCACGGCACCCAGGAAACTGCCCATGCCGCCCAGCACAACAACGGTGAATGCGACCAATACGAACACATGGCCCACCGACGGCGAGACGTAGAAGATCGGCATCATCAGACTGGCCGCCGCGCCCAGCGTGGCCAGACCGATACCATACGAGATGGCAAAGACGTGGTCCACGTCGATACCCACCAGCCGCGCGCCAACCCGCTCCTTGGCCACGGCGCGGATCGCCCGTCCGGTGTCGGTGCGCTGCATGAACAGGCCTAGCAGTGCGCACAGGACCATCGACACCACGAACGAGATCAGCTTGGGCAGCGGCACCAGTGTCGGCCCGAGTTCGACCATGCGGTCGGAATACGAGACCAGGATGGTGCGCGAATCGCCCTTGAAGAACATCAGCGCCAGGTTCTCGATCAGGATCGAAAGGCCCAGAGTGAGCAGCAGGATGTTTTCATCCTTCCCGCCGGCAAGGCGACCGATCAGGCCCTTGTACAGCAGGTAGCCCAACACGAACATGGCCGGCACCATGATGATCATCGACAGGTAGGGGTCGATGCCCAGCAGCGTCAGCAGGTAATACACCCCGAACATTGCCAGCATCAGCATGCTGCCATGGGCGAAGTTGATGATGTGCAGCACGCCGTAGATCAGCGTCAGGCCACAAGCCACAAGCGTATAAATGCCGCCGAGCAGCAGCCCGTTGATGGCCGCCGACGCGATGATGGACGAATCCAAGGACTACCCCCCGATAGGCGCGACGCTGCCGGGCAAGCTGCCCGACAAACGCGCGTATTGCTGCAACCGTGCCTGCGCCGCTCAGCCCATCTTCGGCCGTGGGAAAATCGCCTTGGCCGACGCAAACTCGCCGGGCCACACCACGTCGATGTCGGTCTTGGACGCCTGCAGCAGCGCACCGCGGCCGCCTTCGTCCTGGCCGTTGACGAACTTGGTTGGGCCGTAGGGCATGATTTCCGGGAACCAGGTACTCGACGCCAGAGCCGCGATCGCCTTTTCCTTGTCTGCACTGCCGGCACGCTGCAATGCATCAGCGTACAGCATGATGGAGTTGTACGACAGGTAGACCTCGAACGTGAACAGCCCACCCTTGGCCTCGACCTGCTTGCGCATCGCCACGGCCTTGGCACTCTTCGGGTTGTACCAGTGGTTGAAGTCCATCATGTACTGGGCCACGTCCGGCTGTTCCTTCACCAGCTTGAAATTGAAGCCACCGCCGAGCACACTGAACATCGCCGCCACGTCGACCTTCTGCTGCATCAGCGTACGCGCCAACAGCACGTACTCGTTCTGGTAGTTGCTCATGACCACGATGTCGGGCTTCAGGCCCTTGATGCGCAACGCCACGTTGGAGAAGTCACGCGTCGGGTTGGCGTGCTTGATGGTCTCGAGCACCTGGATGCCGATGCCGGGCAGCTTGCTCGCCAGCAACTTGGCGGTGCCGGTGCCGAACTCCGACTCCTCATGCACCAGAACCGCAGTTTTTGCGACGCTGTTGGCGCCCTTGTTGACTTCGCCCAGCGCGACGATGGCTTCGTCGACGCATTTACCGAAACCGGGCATCAGGCGGAACACGTTTTTCAGGCCGCGGGTAACGATCAGGTCGGAGGCGCCGACATCGATCAGGAACGGCGTGTTGTATTTGGCGGCCGCCTGTGTGGCTGGCAAGGCGATGCCGCTGGCAAAGCAACCCAGATAGGCTGACACGCCGTCCTGTTGCATGCGCTCGACCTCGCTGACGCCGATCTCTGGCCTGGATTGCGAATCACCGAGCAGACCTTCCAGCTTGGCACCGCCCATGGACTTGATGCCGCCGGCTGCATTGACCTCGTCGATCGCCATCATGGCGCCCATGCGCGACTGGCTGCCGCTGTATGCCAGACCTCCGCTGACCGGATGGACAAGGCCAACCTTGATCGGCGCCGGCTGGGCCAGCAACAGGCCCGGCGCACCGAGCACCGCGCTGGCAGCGCCAGCCTGGAGGATCAAACGACGCGAAAGGGGGCGATGGGTGTTCATGAGGGGCCTCGCAGTGGTTGAACGCAGTGAAGGAAGAAGGATTGTTCCATTGATAGAACAATTGAGCTAGACTATGCACGCAAGCCGCCGGCAAGTCAACTCCGGCGAAACCCGATGCCGAGAAGAATGCGGAAGGACTGCCAATGAAACCGCTTGAGCAGCTAAGCCGGTTCGCAGCCGGCGTGCGCTACACCGAACTGCCCGACGAGGTGCGTGACCAGGCCGGCTGGATCCTGTTGGACAGCATCGGGGCCATCGTCGGCGGTTCGGCCGAACCGGAGATGCGGGCACTTTCCGACAAGCTCGCCGGCGACGGCACGTGGCTGGGCCGCGGCGATTGCGCGGTGCTGGGCCACGGCCGCGGCGCCAGTGCCGATGTCGCCGCTTTGCTCAACGGCACTGCCGGGACTTTCCTGGAAATGGACGAGGGCAACCGCTTTTCGCGTGGCCATCCGGCGATCCACGTGATACCGGCCGCGCTGGCCCTTTGCGAACAACGCGGCGGCGACGCCCCGGCTTTTCTGTCCGCGGTTGTGGTCGGTTATGAAGTCGGCTCGCGCATCGGCGCGGCGTCGCGCCTGCGTACCAGCATGCATCCCCATGGCACCTGGGGCACGATAGGTGCCGCAGCCGCGTGTGCACGGCTGGCGGGTTGCGACGCCCGGGCCATGCAGCAGACCATCAACATCGGCGCGTCGATGACGACCGCCACCTCCAAGCGCACCATGCTCGAAGGCGGCCTGGTACGCAATGTCTACGCAGGCCTGGGCAACCGCAATGGCCTGCTGGCACTGCAGTTGGCCGAATCCGGGTTTTCGGGCGAACAGGACGGTGTGGCATCGCTGATGGGCAGCATCGTGTCCGAGCAGTTCGATCCCGGCGAGATGCTGCGCGACCTGGGCCAGCTGTGGCACCTGACACAGAACTACTTCAAGCTGCATTCCTGCTGCCGCTTCAACCACGGCACGCTGGACGCCATAGACCAGATCGCCGCACGCGGCACCTTGCCGGCGCCGGACCAGATTCGCCATGTCCAGGTGACCAGTTATGGCTACGCGGCCGAACTGGACGACCCGGCGCCGCGCAACACGCTGGCGGCCAAGTTCTCGGTGCCGTTCGCGGTAGCCACACGCATTGTCAACGGCAACAGCGCGCTGACGAGCTTCAACTGGGATGCGGTACGCGACCCCCGGGTGCTGGAACTGGCGCGGCGTGTCACCGTGCAGGAAGACCCGC
>JBDTMH010000154.1:0-10781 GCA_039934375.1 Burkholderiaceae bacterium
CCGTTCGCCAGATCATCGACAGCCGCCTGCGCGCGACGCTGGTGAGTGCCGGGCTGCCTTTTTCGGTGATCCTTGGCAGCGACAGCGCCCGGCTGGAGGCGGCGCGCTGCGCAGTGCGCACGGTGCTGCACCCGGCCCGTGTGGACCAGAGCGGGCCACGTTGGCGCTGGCGCTGCGCCACCTGCGACGGCGATCCTGGCTTGCGACTTCCGGCACCGCCGCTGGCCGGCGGCTGAACGGCGCTGAGTCGGTGTCAGCATGGGCTGTAGGAAATGTCCTGCAAAGAGGCCGGTGTGCCACCGATGGCTGGTGACCGGCGATGCGGGCATACTTCGCACCATTACCATGCGCCATTTCCGATTTCATCGCCGGCCCCACCGGGCCCCGAGCGTGCCCCGTCGTCGGGTGTGCCTGGCGCGCGCTGGGGGCGGCCGCTGGCTATTGTCTGCGTGAGCCATGGCCGACCTCAAGACCTACATTGTCGAAGATAGCCAGGTCATCCGCGACAGCCTGATCGCGACACTGGAGGAACTGGTTGCAGTCGAGGTCGTGGGCACGGCAGACAGCGAGACGACGGCCGTGCGCTGGTTGTGCACTGCCGGCAATGTGGTGGATCTGATCATCGTCGACCTGTTTCTCAAGCAGGGGTCGGGGCTGGGCGTGCTGCGTGCGGTCCATGGGTCGGCGCAGCGTTGCACCATGGTGGTCCTGAGCAACTATGCAACCCCGGACATGCGGCGCAAATGCCTGGAGCTGGGTGCAGACCGGGTGTTCGACAAATCCAACGACATCGATGCGCTGATCCAGTACTGCGATCGGCTGGCCGCGGGCGAGACCGGGTTGCGCGCAACCGACCCGGCGCCCTGATCGCGCCGGTTTACGGGACGACGCGGCGTGCTGCAAACGACGGGATCAGCCACGGGGCGACCCGTTGGGGCGCGCAGCCTGCTACTGGATCAGTCCGTTCTTCAGCGCGTAGTACGTCAGGTCGCTGTTGGACTCCAGTTTCATCTTTTCCATGATGCGGGTCCGGTAGGTGCTCACGGTCTTGACGCTCAGCGACATGCCCACGGCGAGGTTGCCGATGGTCTCGCCCTTGGCCAGGCGCAGGAAGACCTGCAACTCGCGCTCCGACAACTGCTCGTGCGGCAACCTGTCGTCGCCCTTGGACAGGCCTTCGGCCAGTCGTTCCGCAACCCCGGGCGTGATGAACTTGCGGCCCCGATGCACGGTTCGGATCGCGCTGACGATGTCCTGCGGATCGCAGTCCTTGTTCAGGTATCCACTGGCGCCCTGGCGCAGCAGGGTGGTCGCATAGTGCTCTTCGGGGAAACTGCTGAGGATCAGCACCGGCAGGTCGGGCGCCCGTGCACGGATCGCCGCCAGTGCATCGACACCGCTTTGGTCGGGCATGGAGATGTCGAGCACGATGACGTCGACCTCGCCAGCGCGCACGATATCCAGCGCGGCGCGGCCATTGCTGGCTTCGGCCACCACGGAGAAGTCGCTCTGGTCCGAGAAGAACTGCCGCAGTCCGGCGCGGACCATTGCATGGTCATCAATAATGGCAATTCGAATCATGGTGTTACAAGCTGTGGCGTGATGGATGATCCCACAATTGTTCCCAGGCGCAAAAGATGAAGTTTTTTTCGCGATTATTCAGGCGCCACCGGATGATATTCCCGCTGGCCTGTGTCGTCGCGGCAGCGATCGTGCTGGTCAGCGAGACCACCTACTGGCAGTCGGTCGAAAGACTGCAGCGTGTCAATGCCTTGACGAAATCGCAGGACAGCCTGCAGCGGCTGACTCAGGGCATCGTTGATGCCGAAACCGGCACGCGCGGTTTCCTGCTGACCGGCGGGCCGGAATATCTGGAGCCGTACCATGCGGCGCTGGGCAAGATCACGCTGGCGATGCAGCAGGTCGACCAGCGTTTCAGTACCGACCCCGCGTCGGCGGAGTTGCTGGAGAAGTTGCATGAATTCACCCGCAGCAAATTGTCCGAACTGCAGTTGACGATCCAGCTGGTCGAGGAAGGCAAGGCCGGTGCCACGTCGGAAATCCTCAAAAGCGGCATCGGCAAGGAGAAGATGGACGAGATCCGGGCCATCAACACGGAACTGCTGGCGCGGGAGGAGCGCAACATCCGTCAGGGGCGCGAAGGCATTTACCGCACCTTGTCGCTCAGCCGCATCGGCATCATCTTGCTCAGCCTGTCCGGTCTGCTGGTGCTGTTCCTGTACCAGCGCCAGACCGTGGCGCTCAAGCTGCAGCAGCTGGAGCAGCAGCGCATGGTGCAGGCCGAGCGCGACCGGCTGGAGGTCGAGGTGATCGAACGTACCGCGCAGCTGACCGAGCTGACCCAGCATATCCAGACCGCCCGCGAAGACGAGCGACATCGGCTGGCGCGCAACCTGCATGATGATCTGGGTGCGCTGCTCACGTCGGCCAAACTCGATGCCGCGCGCATACGCTCGCGCATCTCCGCGACGGCACCGGAGGCGCTGGACCTGCTGGCGCATCTGGTGATCACCCTGAACAGCGGCATCGCGCTGGGCCGGCGCATCATCGAGGACCTGCGCCCTTCGGCCTTGAGCAACCTCGGGCTGGTCGCCACGCTCGAGATCCAGGCACGGGAGTTCTCCGAAAACACGGGCGTCAAGGTCGCGTGTTCGCTGGAACCGGTCGAGTTGGAGCCGGCCTCGGAGCTGATTGCCTACCGTCTGGTGCAGGAGGCAATCACCAATATCGCCAAGTATGCCCAGGCTAGCCAGGTCTGGATCAGGCTGGCCTCACACGGCAAGATGGTCGAGGTGTCGGTGCGCGACGATGGCGCGGGCTTCGATCCACAGGTCAAGCGTACATCGGCATATGGGCTGGTCGGCATGCGATTCCGGGTCGAGGCCTGCGGCGGCAGATTGACCATCAAATCGGCACCAGGCCAGGGCACCGAGATCCGTGCCATGCTGCCCGAGAAGTCCGTGCTGGAGCCGTTGGCGGCATCCTGATCGGCGCTGCGCGTCAGCGCAGCGCAGTTTTCGCATGGGGCGCGAGCATCTGCAGTGGATCGACCCAGGCGTCGAACTGCTCGGCCGTCATCTCGCCCAGCGCCAGCGCTGCTTCGCGCAGGCTGCTGCCGTCGCGATGTGCGTGCTTGGCGATCTGTGAAGCGCGGTCGTAGCCGATATGGGGCACCAGCGCGGTGACCAGCATCAGCGAGCTTTGCAGCAACTGCGCGACCCGCGCCTCATTGACCCGAATGCCGGCAACACAATGGCGTGCGAAGCTGCGCATGGCATCGGCCAGCAGGCGCAGGCTGTCCAACGTGTCATAGGCGATCAATGGTTTGTACACGTTGAGTTCGAAATGCCCCTGGCTGGCGGCAAAGCCAACAGCGGCGTCATGCCCGATCACCTGGGCGCAGACCATGGTCAGTGCCTCCACCTGCGTGGGGTTCACTTTGCCCGGCATGATGGAACTGCCCGGCTCGTTCTCCGGCAGCTGCAGCTCGCCCAGCCCGGCACGCGGGCCACTGCCCATCAGCCGGATGTCGCAGGCAATCTTGGTCAATGCAATTGCCAGCATCTTCAGCCCACCGTGCAATGCCACCAGTGCCTCATGGCCGGCCATCGCCGCAAACAGGTTGTCGGCTTGGCGCAGCGGCATGCCCAGGTGCTGGGCCAGCATGGCTGCGACGCGCGCGCCGAACTCGGGATGGGTATTGAGACCGGTACCCACGGCCGTGCCCCCGATCGGCAGCGCGTGGACGACTTGCAGCGCGTGTCGGATCTGCTGTTCGCACAACTGCAGTTGTGCGTCGTAGCCACCAAATTCCTGACCCAGCCGAACCGGCGTCGCGTCTTGCAGATGGGTACGGCCGATCTTGATCGTGTCCGCGAATTGCGCTGCTTTGCCCGCCAGTTCGCTACGCAGGTAAGTCAGTGCCGGCAACAGGTCGCGCGTGGTTTGCGCTGCGACGGCGATATGCATGGCACTGGGGAAAACATCGTTGGACGACTGGCCCATGTTGACGTCGTCATTGGGATGCACACGCATGGCGAATGCCTGCCCCTGCTCAAGTGTGCGTGTGGCCAGGGTCGCGATCACCTCGTTGACGTTCATGTTGCTTTGCGTGCCGGAGCCGGTCTGCCAGACCGATAGCGGAAACTGGTCGTCATAGCCGGCTTGCGCCACCGCCTGCGCCGCATCGGCGATTGCCCGGGCCCGTTGCGGCTCAAGCAGGCCCAGATCGCGATTGACCCGAGCTGCCGCCCATTTGATCCACGCCAGCGCGTGCACCAGTTGCAGCGGCATGCGTTGTTCGCCGATGGCGAAAAACAGCAGGCTGCGTGCTGTCTGGGCCGCCCACAGGGCCTGACTGGGGACCTCGATAGCGCCGAAGCTATCGGATTCGGTACGGGTGGCGGTCATGTTGCGGCTCTCCTGCAGTGGCAGGTCGATGCTAAATCAGTTATCCCCATCGCGCAGTTGGCACTGCTGGCGCGGCATATTTTGCGCACGTTGGCCGCGCACGACATGCGGCATCGTCCTACGTATGCGAGCGGTTCGCGCCGATGGGTCAAACGCGAGCGCACATCTAAAGTTGCTGCATGGGTCAGACACAGGGTGTGTCGACCCGGGACCCGAGCCGGAACCACTGCGCGAAGCACTCGGATGCCATGGCCATTAAGCCGTGGCTGGTTTCCGGTTAGGGACTGTTTACCGCCCACGGTTGGTGGGGCCTTTCACCACCGGGATGCCATCGTGCAACCCTTATGAACTTGAACTGGAGATTGCCATGAACATTCGAACCTCATTTGCCGCCGCCATCGCTGCTGCTGTCATGCTCACCGCAACCGGATGCGCCGTTTCGCGTGGCCAGCAGACGGTGGGTGCTTACGTGGACGACACCGGCATCACGACCCTGGTCAAGACCCGCATGCTTGAAGACAAGCAGGTCGATGGCACTTCGATCAAGGTCGAAACCCTCAACGGCACTGTGATGTTGTCCGGCTTCGCCAAGAGCAGCGACGAAAAATACACCGCCCAGCGGATTGCCCAAGGTGTCAATGGCGTGAAGATGGTCAAGAACGAGATCACGGTTCGCCCTTGATCAAGGCTGCGCGCAGGCAGGGGTGTCCGTCGGGCACACCTGCATGTAAGCGAAATGGCAACGACGACAACAGCGCCATTACCAGTTGATGGCAATCTCAAGCTTTTGAAGAAATTGAACATGAAAAACCCGACTCGCAGCTATCTGATGATTCCTGCACTTGCGCTGGTGGCCACGCTTGGTCTGGCAGGTTGCGCCGGCATGACGCAGCAGGAAAAAGGAACCGCCACCGGCGCCGTTGTCGGCGGCGTTGTCGGCAATGTGCTTTGCGGTGGAATCGCCTGCACCGGTGCCGGTGCCGCCGTGGGCGGCGTGATCGGTCACGAGGTCACGAAGAAGCCATGACATCTGCCGGGTGACGGTTAACGCGCCGACCTTCGGGTCGGCGTATCTTCGCCCACCCGAACGGTACCCTCCCATTGGCAGTCGTGCGTGCGGCAGCGGTAACGCTGGATCGGCATGACCAGGCTGACCAACCGGTCCAGCAGACGCCGCTCAACGCGGACCAAGTGCTGTCCACACTTTGGGCAGGCCAGCCGGCCTGCGGAAGTTTCGGGGTGGTGTATGTATGCGCGGTTCTTGCCCATGCGTAATCCTGTGCAACAGGGCGTTTGCGCCGGATAGGGCGGCACCCGTGCGTCTGCAAGCGGTGCCAGACGGGCTCCGCCGCATTCATCCCTACTATTGCACAACAGCCCATGTCTGGAAAGGCGTAATCGCGCGCAATCTGATCGCCGTTTGCGACATGTGCAACTGTTCGAAACAGAACGCGAGTGGTCAAGCGCAACGATACGATCAGCGGCTTGTTTGCCAGCGGGCGTGAGCCAGCAGCTGCTATTTGCGCATGAATGCCAGCAGGAACACGCCGGCAACAATGGCACCGCCGCTGACAATCAGAGGTATGTTGACCGATTTCTTTTCCTCGACCTTGAGCGCGATCGGCCCTACCTGCAGGCCAGTCGTCTCCTTGGTGTAGCTGAACCCGCCGTAGATAAGGCCGAGGCAGCCGGCGGCGATGAGGAAGATTCCGGCCAATTTGGCAACGTTCATGGGGATGGCTCCTTGGTAAATGGTTCGATGTTGGTTGTAGGTCCCATCGTGCGATTGTCAGACGTTTGCGCGATCATGTAGCGGTCCCGTCGACATTCGTGGTCCGTGCCGGCACGGTTCCTTCCCAGCGGCATTGGTGATTCCTGCAGCGATAACGAATCACAGGGGAAAACAGACTGGCAATCCGATCGATCGGGCGACGCGCAATGCGTATCAGATCCTGTGCGCACAAGGGGCAGACCTGCCGTACCTTGGACGCGCTGCCGTTGGTGCCGTAGGCGCTGTGTTCGGTCACCGATGCGCCAGTTGCAAATTTTCCGGTTCGGCCGACGGAGTTTTGCTGACGTTCGATGACGTCGATGTACCTGCTTCGAGTGATGCGCGCAGCGCTTCACCGCGAGCGATCGACTGATGCAGCGCATCCACGAACAGCGACAGCATGACGAAGGCAGCGACACTGGCAATGATTCCGATCGCGACGGCTGGCCAACGAGAAGGCTGGCGCCGGGGTGGCGCAAACAGTTCGGACGGATGCATCTGGGGCTCCTGCAACGGTGGATTCACCGGTACGGCTACTGTCGTCCATAGACGCCCCATGCAGTATCGGTCGCCGCACCCCCCGCATGTAGGACAGACCCTCGCGCTTCATCAGAACCGCGGAAGGTTGGCAAACGCCGGGTTGCGCGGCTGGTTCCCTCGCACGACTTCGCGGCCATATTCGGCGCAGCGTTGCAGCGTGGGAATGACCTTGCCGGGATTGAGCAGTCCCTTGGGGTCGAAGGCGGCCTTGACGCCCAGCATCTGGGCGTTCTCGTCGGCACTGAACTGTACGCACATGGAGTTGAGCTTTTCCACGCCGACACCATGTTCACCGGTCACGGTGCCACCCATCGCCACGCTGGTCTCCAGGATGTCCGCACCGAACTGTTCGCAGCGATGGAGCTGGTCCGGGTCGTTGGCATCGAACAGGATCAACGGGTGCAGATTGCCGTCGCCGGCGTGGAATACGTTGGCACAGCGCAATTGGTACTTCTTCTCCATTTGCTGGATCGCCAGCAGGATATCGGCCAGGCGCTTGCGCGGAATCGTCGAGTCCATGCACATGTAGTCTGGGCTGATGCGCCCGCTGGCAGGAAACGCGTTCTTGCGGCCACTCCAGAAACGCAGACGTTCGGCCTCGTCGCGGCTGACGGCAATGGCGGTGGCGCCATGGTGGGTCAGTACGTCCGTCATGCGGCCGATTTCTTCTTCCACTTCCTCGGGCGTGCCGTCGCTCTCGCACAGCAAGATCGCCTCGGCCGTCAGATCGTAACCGGCGTGCACGAAATCCTCGACCGCGGCGGTCATGGGCTTGTCCATCATCTCCAGCCCGGCCGGAATGATGCCAGCGGCGATGACCGCGGCTACCGCGTCGCCGGCCTTGCGCACGTCGTCGAAGCTGGCCATGATGCAGCGCGCCAGCGACGGCTTGGGCACCAGCTTGACCGTGACCTCGGTGACGACGGCCAGCATGCCTTCGGAGCCGATCAAAACCGACAACAGGTCGTATCCGCCCACGTCGAGTGCGTCCGAGCCGAATGTGACCTCCTCGCCATCGATCGTGAAGCCGCGCACCTTGAGCACGTTGTGCAGCGTCAGCCCGTATTTCAGGCAATGCACGCCGCCGGAGTTCTCGGCCACGTTGCCGCCGATGGTGCAGGCGATCTGGCTCGATGGGTCGGGCGCGTAATACAGGCCCAGCGGCGCCGCAGCCTCGCTGATGGCCAGATTGCGCACGCCACTTTGCACCAGCGCGGTACGACTTTGCAGATCGAGCTTGAGGATTTTGTTGAACTTGGCCAGGCCGAGCGTCACCCCCAGGGCATGTGGCATGGCACCGCCGGACAAGCCGGTCCCGGCGCCGCGCGCGACCACTGGAACCTCCATCGCGTGGCAGGTCCGCAGCACGGCCTGCACCTGGTCCAGCGTTTCGGGCAAGGCCACGACCAGCGGACGCTGGCGATACGCGGTCAGGCCGTCGCATTCATAAGGCGTCGTGTCTTCGTTGTTCCACAACAGGGCGTGGGCCGGCAACACTGCCTTGAGTGCTTGAACCACGTCGCGCTGGCGCAGCGAACGGTCGGGTTCCGGCGCAGTGGTGGTTGTGGTTGGGGAGGGCTGGTCGACTTGGGTCGGGGTACTGGTTGCGGGGCGGTCCATTTGCACACTTTAGTACAGCAGGCGGGTTGCTGTTTGAGCATTTTTGCAGCCAGTCGTGAAATGCCAGACACGTCGCGCTCGGGCTCGGCCGGATCATGCAGCGGGTATATCCCGATTTCCGGTCTGCACCCCCATGGTAGAGTTTGACCACTTGAGGCGCGTGTTCACGCGCACACCCCATTCAACCGGTTTGCAGGAGTTTTCATGAGCATGATTCAGACCACCATCCGTCGCCGCTCCGTGGTGCTGGGCGCCGTCGGTGCCGCATCGTTGGCCTTGACCCCGTTGGCACGCGCGCAGCAGAAATTCATCAACATCCTGACTGGCGGGCAGAGTGGTGTCTATTACCCGCTGGGCGTGGCACTCTCGCAGATCTACGCCAAGGCGCTGCCCGATGCCAAGGTCACGGTGCAGTCGACCAAAGCTTCGGCCGAGAACCTGAACCTGCTGCAGGCCGGCCGTGGCGAAATCGCGCTGGTGCTGGGCGATGCCTTGTCCGACGCCTGGAACGGCGACAAGGAAGCTGGTTTCAACACCCCGCTGAAGAAGCTGCGTGCGGTGGCCGGCGTGTATGCCAATTACATCCAGATTGTTGCCAGTGCTGATTCCGGCATCAAGACCATGGCTGATCTGAAGGGCAAGCGGATTTCAGTCGGGGCGCCCAAGTCTGGCACCGAACTCAATGCCCGCGCCATCCTCAAGGCGGCAGGCCTGTCGTACAGCGACTTCGCCAAGGTCGAGTACCTGGCGTTCGGCGAATCGGTCGAGCTGATGAAGAACCGCCAGCTCGACGTGACTTTGCAGTCCGCCGGCCTGGGCGTGGCGTCGATCCGCGACCTGTCCACCTCGGTCAAGATTGTCGTGGTGCCGATTCCGGCTGACATGGTGGCCAAAGTGGGCGATACGGCTTATCAGGCAGCGACCATTCCGGCCAACACCTATACCGGCCAGACGGCCGACGTGCCCACTGCGGCGATCAAGAACTTCCTGGTCTCGCACGAAGGTGTTCCGGCTGATGTGGTCTACCTGATGACCAAGTCGATGTTCGAGAATCTCGCTACGCTGGTGGCGGCCCACGCGGCGGCAAAGGGCATCACGAAGGAGGGCGCCACCACCGGAACGCCGGTGCCGTTCCATCCCGGGGCCGAGAAGTACTACCGCGAAGTCGGACTGATGAAGTAAGCCATGGCACACGACGCGTCTGGTACGGCGGCCGAGAAGCCCGCCGTGCTGCACGCGACCGAAGATCACGCGCCGGCTTTTGCCGGCGCTTTGTTCTGGGTCGCGATCGCCTTCTCGGTTTTCCAGGTTGTCACGGCGGCGTTCAGTCCGTTGTCGAGCTCGGTCGTGCGGGCGGTGCACGTGGGCTTCCTGCTGGTGCTGACCTTTGTGTTGCATCCACCGCTGCGCCAGCGCAGCATCGGCTGGATCATCGCAGCCGTGGCTTTCATGGTGGGCCTGTACCACTGGGTGTTCGAAGCCGAGCTGGTGCAGCGCGCCGGCGAAATGACCAGCATCGACATGGTGGTTGGTATCCTGCTGATCGTGCTGGTGTTCGAGGCGGCGCGGCGCATCATGGGTTATGCGCTACCGCTGATCTGCCTGATCTTCCTGTTGTACGGCCTGTTCGGGCAGTATCTGCCCGGCGCGCTGGCGCACCGGGGCTATGGGCTGGACCAAATCGTTTCACAGTTGAGCTTCGGCACCGAAGGCATCTACGGCACGCCAATCTACGTGTCGTCGTCGTACATCTTCCTGTTCATTTTGTTCGGCGCGTTTCTCGAACAGGCCGGCATGATCACGCTGTTCACCGACTTTGCGCTGGGCCTGTTCGGCCATACCAAGGGCGGGCCGGCCAAGGTGGCGGTGGTGTCCTCCGGCTTGATGGGCACCATCAACGGCTCCGGTGTGGCCAACGTCGTGACGACCGGGCAGTTCACGATCCCGCTGATGAAGCGTTTCGGCTACAACGCGGCATTTGCCGGCGGCGTCGA
The DNA here is from genome assembly GCA_039934375.1 of Burkholderiaceae bacterium. Classification (GTDB taxonomy): domain Bacteria; phylum Pseudomonadota; class Gammaproteobacteria; order Burkholderiales; family Burkholderiaceae_C; genus CAISIP01. Next base: position 10,357 of record JBDTMH010000154.1, read on the forward strand.
GGCCACCTCCAGCATGGGCGGGCAGATCATGCCGCCGGTGATGGGTGCGGTGGCCTTCATCATGGCCGAGACCATCGACGTGCCGTATCTGGAGATCTGCAAGGCGGCGGCGATTCCGGCCATCCTGTATTTCATCACCGCGTTCCTGATGGTGCACCTGGAAGCCGGACGCGCCGGCTTGCTGGGTATGCCCAAGGAGGAGTGCCCGGACCCCTGGGCCGCGATTCGCCTGCGCTGGTACCTGATCCTGCCGCTGGCGATCCTGGTCTATCTGCTGTTCGCGGGTTACACGCCGCTGTTCTCGGGCATGGTCGGACTGGCTCTGACGGTGGTGTTGATCTTCGGCGCCGCCATGACCAAGAATTTCGGTAATCGACCCCTGCAGATCGTGTTCTGGGTGCTGATCGGCCTGGCCGCGTCGAGTT
>JBDTMH010000155.1:0-10698 GCA_039934375.1 Burkholderiaceae bacterium
GGCTGGCGCAGTGCGCTGGCGGCCAAGGCATTGCAAGACATGGGCATGACCAACGTCGCGCACATCGACGGGGGCTGGGCCGAATGGACCCGTGCGGGTGCGCCGACCGAATCGCTCGAAGACAACAAGGCCCGCCGAAAGCGCCAACCGTGACAGCGTTTGAAAGCCCGCCTCGACCGGTGTATAGCCGTGCAGGCGCAAGGGACGCCGGCGGCACCTGCCGCCGTGAACCAACCGGAAGAGCCTTTCGATGAAATTTGAAGCCGTATTGTTCGATTGCGACGGCGTGCTGGTCGACTCCGAACCGATCACCAGCAGCGTGCTGCGCGAGATGCTCGGTGAACTCGGCTGGCATCTGAGCGCTGAAGAATGCATGCAGATGTTCGTCGGCAAGGCACTCAAGGACGAGGTGGCGATCATTGCGGCGCATACCGGCCGTCATCTCGACGCAACCTGGTTGACGCAGTTCCAGCAACGGCGCAATGTCGCGTTGATGGAACAGCTGACGGCGATTCCGCATATTCATGATGCGGTCCATCGGATCCATGCCCACCAGAATGCGCGTATTGCCTGCGCTTCGGGTGCTGACCGGTTCAAAGTCGAGATGCAACTGCGCAAGGTCGGATTGATCGACTATTTCGACGGTCGCATCTTCAGCGGTTACGAAACCCCGCGCTCCAAGCCGTTTCCGGATGTGTATCTTGCGGCCGCCGATGCCCTGAAGGTGTCGCCCCAGCGCTGTGCGGTCGTGGAGGACACGGTCACCGGTGTTTATGCCGGTGTGGCGGCCGGCGCGGTGGTGTTTGCCTATGCACCCCTTGGTGATGGCGCTGCCTTGCGCGATGCTGGTGCCGTCGAGATCTTTTCCTCCATGGCGGAATTGCCCATGCTGATGCAATAGCCTCAACCCAGGTAGCGACGACATGCCGATTCTTGAATCCAGACTCAACGCCCGCTCCAGCGAATTTCAGACCAATGCAAATGCAATGCAGGCGCTGGTGGCCGACCTGCAGTCCCGCATAATGCAGGCGCAGAACGGCGGAGGCGAAGCGACGCGTGCGAAACATGTGGCCCGTGGCAAGTTGTTGCCGCGCGACCGGGTGCAGATGCTGCTCGATCCCGGAACCCCGTTCCTGGAACTCAGTCCGCTGGCGGCGCTGGGCATGTATCCGGACCGTGATGGCAGCGACAGCGCACCCTGTGCCGGCTTGATTGCCGGTATCGGCAGGGTCAGTGGCGTCGACTGCATGATCATCTGCAACGATGCGACCGTGAAGGGTGGAACCTATTACCCGTTGACGGTGAAGAAGCACCTGCGGGCACAGGAGATCGCAGAGCAGAATCGGTTGCCCTGCATTTACCTGGTGGATTCGGGCGGTGCCAATCTGCCTAACCAGGACGAGGTGTTTCCGGACCGCGACCATTTCGGCCGCATTTTTTTCAACCAGGCCAATCTCAGCGCCCAGGGCATTGCGCAGATCGCGGTCGTCATGGGCAGTTGTACCGCCGGTGGCGCCTATGTACCGGCGATGAGTGACGAGAGCATCATCGTGCGCAACCAGGGCACGATCTTTCTGGGTGGCCCGCCACTGGTCAAGGCGGCGACCGGCGAAATCGTGACGGCCGAGGATCTGGGTGGCGGCGATGTGCATACCCGCCTGTCCGGCGTGGTGGATCACCTGGCCGAAAACGACATGCATGCGCTGGCAATCGCGCGCAATATCGTGAAGAATCTGAACCAGGCGCAGCGCAAGGCTGCTCTGATGCGGCAACCGGTGGCGCCACGATTCGATACCAGTGAGTTGTATGGTGTGATTCCGGTCGATACCCGCAAACCCTTCGATGTGCGCGAGATCATCGCGCGCGTCGTCGACGGCTCCGAGTTCGACGAATTCAAGGCGCGCTACGGCACGACGTTGGTGTGTGGATTCGCCCGCATCGACGGCATGCCGGTGGGCATCATTGCCAACAACGGCATCCTGTTCAGCGAATCGGCGCTCAAGGGTGCGCACTTCATCGAATTGTGTTGCCAGCGCAAGGTGCCTCTGGTGTTTCTGCAGAACATCACCGGCTTCATGGTCGGGCGCAAGTATGAGAACGAAGGCATTGCGCGCAATGGGGCCAAGATGGTGACCGCGGTCGCGACCGCTGCAGTGCCGAAGTTCACAATCATCATCGGCGGCAGCTTCGGCGCCGGCAACTACGGTATGTGCGGGCGCGCATTCTCGCCGCGGTTTCTGTGGATGTGGCCGAATGCCCGGATTTCGGTCATGGGCGGTGACCAGGCCGCTGCGGTGCTGGCGACGGTGCGGCGTGACGGTATCGAGGCGCGTGGGGGTGCCTGGACGTCCGAAGAGGAGGAGGCCTTCAAGGCGCCGATACGCAACCAGTACGAGGAACAAGGACACCCCTACTTCGCCACTGCCCGGCTCTGGGACGACGGCGTCATTGATCCGGCGGACACGCGCCGTGTGCTGGCGCTGGGCCTGAGTGCGGCGCTCAATGCGCCGATCCCGGACACGAAGTTCGGCGTGTTTCGGATGTAGTTGGCGTCAGTGGCCGTTTGTTGAGGATTGACATGTTTACCAAGATTCTGATTGCCAATCGCGGAGAGATCGCTTGCCGGGTCGCTGCCACTGCACGGCGCATGGGTGTGCGCACCGTGGCCGTTTATTCGGATGCCGACGCCAATGCCAAGCATGTGGCCGCCTGCGATGAGTCGGTGCATATCGGTGCCAGCGCGCCCAAGGAGAGCTACCTGCGCTGGCAGAAAATTTTGCAGGCGGCCAAGGCAACTGGCGCCCAGGCCGTCCATCCCGGTTACGGCTTTCTCAGCGAAAACGAGGCATTTGCACAAGCGTGTGCCGACGCCGGCTTGGTGTTCATCGGGCCACCGCCGTCGGCGATCAAGGCCATGGGCCTGAAGGCCGAATCCAAGCGGCTGATGGAGGCAGCCGGTGTGCCTCTGGTGCCGGGCTACCATGCGGCCGCGCAAGATCCAGACCTGCTGCGCAACGAGGCGGCGCGCATCGGGTATCCGGTGCTGATCAAGGCCAGTGCAGGCGGCGGTGGCAAGGGCATGCGGGCAGTGGAAAAGGCGGAGGACTTCGACTCCGCGCTGGCGTCCTGCAAGCGCGAGGCGACCAATAGCTTTGGTGACGATGCCGTATTGATCGAAAAATACGTGCAGCGGCCGCGCCATATCGAGATTCAGGTGTTTGGTGACACCCGTGGAAGTTACGTTCACCTGTTCGAACGTGACTGCTCGGTGCAGCGCCGCCATCAGAAAGTGCTGGAGGAGGCGCCGGCACCCGGCATGTCGGAGTCCATGCGGGCCCGGATGGGCGCAGCAGCGGTGGCGGCAGCACGCGCCGTGCACTATGTCGGCGCCGGAACGGTCGAGTTCATCGTCGAGCAGCGCCCGGACGGCACGATGAATTTCTTCTTCATGGAGATGAATACCCGCTTGCAGGTGGAGCATCCGGTGACCGAGGCCATCACCGGGCAGGACCTGGTCGAATGGCAGCTGCGCGTCGCCAGTGGTGAGCCGCTGCCATTGACGCAGGACCAGTTGCAGATCCGCGGCCACGCAATCGAGGCCCGCATCTGTGCCGAGAACCCGGACAACCAGTTCCTGCCGGCCACCGGCAAGCTGCACGTCTATCGCAAGCCGGACCATGTCAGTTTCGCCCGCGCCAATGGCGAATGCAGCGTCCGGGTCGACGACGGTGTCCGGCAAGGCGATGTGATTTCCCCGTTCTACGACTCGATGGTCGCCAAGCTGATTGTGGTCGGCGACGACCGTGCCCAGGCGCTGGCACGGCTGGACGCGGCACTGGCAGGGGTGCACATCGTCGGCCTGAGCACCAATGTGCAATTCCTGCGCCATGTCACACGCAGCAAGTCATTCGCCAGTGCCGATCTCGACACCGCACTGATCCCGCGCGAGCAGGCGGTGCTGTTCAAGCAGGAGCCAGTCGGAGTTGACTTTGCGGTCGCTGCAGCCGTGGCACATGCTCTGCTGGCCGAACAGTCACTGGTGCTGGCGGACCCGTTCAGCCGGCGTGACGGGTGGCGCGCGTTCGGCACCGCCGTGCGTCGGTTCGGATTCGAGTTCCACGATCAGTCCGTGCAAGCACGTCTGCGTTATCTGCACGATGGCGCGCTGCATCTGCAGATCGGAAGCACCGAGGGCGTGTTGTCGTTCGCGCAGACCCAAGGCGGCATCGACCTCCAATACGCCGGGCAACGCCATCTGGCGCAGACCTACCGGCAGGGTGAAAATGTGCATGTGTTCACGCCCCATGGCGCGACGCGGATACTGGCCATCGACCTGCTCGACCATGCCGGCGACAGCCACGGAGACGGTGGCCGTCTGACGGCGCCGATGCCGGGCAAGGTGCTGTCGTTTGCCGTCAAGGCGGGGGACAAGGTGCGCAAAGGACAGGCTTTGGCCGTAATGGAAGCGATGAAGATGGAGCACACGATCGCGGCGCCGGCCGATGGCACGGTGGCTGAGTTGCTATACGCACCCGGCGATCAGGTGACCGAGGGTTCCGAGCTGCTGAAGATGGCGCCCTGATGGTCCGCGTGAGTTATTGCGATCCGTCCAGCAACCCCGAGCCCTGGCTGGACGGTTTGCGCGCCCGTCTGCCGGGCATGGCGGTGGAGAACTGGTCCGATGGTGATGTGCTGGCGGACTATGCGGTGACCTGGGCGCCGCCGCAGCGCTTCATCGACCAACAGACCGGCCTGCGTGCGCTGTTCAACGTCGGCGCGGGAGTAGACAAGCTGTTGCGCTTGCGCGTGCCGCCCACATTGCGGGTGATCCGGCTCGATGACGCCGGCATGGGCGTGCAGATGGCGGAATACGTCTGCCATGCCGTCAGCCGGCATTTCCGTGAATTTGCAATGTATGAGGCGCAGGCGCATCAAGGCCGATGGGCGCAACGTACGCCCCGGGCCCGGGCCGAATTTGCGGTCGGCATTCTCGGGCTTGGCGTGTTGGGCCAGCGGGTGGCGGTGGCCTTGCGGCAGTTCGAGTTCCCGGTGCTGGGTTGGAGTCGCCAGGCACGGCGGGTCGAGGGCGTCAGCTGTTTCGCCGGGCCGGATGGGTTGGCCGATTTCCTCGGCCGATGCCAGGCGCTGGTCTGCCTGCTGCCACTGACCCCGGACACCCGGGACATATTGGGCCGCGACAACTTGGCGCGTCTGCCGGTCGGGGCGTACGTCGTCAACGTGGCTCGCGGCGAACATGTGGTGGATGACGAACTGCTGGCGTTGGTAGACAGCGGCCATCTGGCCGGCGCCACGCTGGATGTATTCCGAAGCGAACCGTTGCCGGCCGAGCATGCGTTCTGGCGCCATCCGCACATTCACGTGACGCCGCATACCTCGGCCCAGACCTTGCGTGCGCAAAGCATTGCGCAGATTGCGGGCAAGATCCTGGCGCTTGAGCGTGGTGAGCCGGTTGCGGGTATGGTCGACCTGACACGCGGTTATTGACGGAATCGATAGACGGAGTAAGTGCCATGACATTACCGAAAAAGGTCAAGCTGGTGGACGTCGGCCCTCGCGACGGCCTGCAGAACGAGAAGCAGACGGTGCCGACCGACGTCAAGATCGGCCTCGTCCAAGCCTTGCAGGATGCAGGGCTGAGCGAGATCGAAGTCACCAGTTTCGTGAGCCCGAAGTGGGTCCCCCAGATGGCGGACAACCGCGAGGTCATGGCCGGTATCCAGCGCAAGTCTGGCGTGCGTTATTCGGTGCTGACGCCCAACCTCAAGGGTTACGAGGCCGCTGTCGCGCAGGACAGGGTCTTCTGGCCGGACGAGATCGTCGTGTTCGGTGCCGCCAGCGAGGCCTTCAGCCAGCGCAACATCAATTGTTCGATCGCCGAGAGCATCGCGCGTTTTCGTCCGGTGGTCGAGCGGGCGCGGGCCGATGGCATTTACGTACGGGGCGCGATGTCGTGCACCGTGGGTTGCCCTTACGAGGGTGAGATTGCGCCGGAGCGTGTCGCAATGCTGGCCGGGCTGATGCGCGACATCGGCGTGCAGCATGTCGGCGTGGCGGACACGATCGGGGTCGGTACCCCGGTCAAGGTCCAGCGCGCGCTGGAGGCAACCTTGCAGCACTACGCGATCGACGATGTGTCCGGCCATTTTCATGACACTTATGGCCAGGCGCTGGCCAACACCCTGGCCTTCCTGGAAATGGGCATCTGGCAATTCGATACTTCGATATCCGGTCTGGGCGGCTGTCCATATGCCAAGGGGGCGACCGGCAACGTTGCCACCGAGGACGTGGTCTACATGCTCCATGGCATGGGTATCGAGACCGGCATCGACATGGACAAGCTGATCGATGCGGGACAATTCATCAGCGCGCATCTGCAGCGCAAGTCGGGATCGCGCGCCGCGACGGCGTTGCTCAACAAACGCGAACCATAGACCTGCCATTGCCACCCGATCCGGTTTGTGCACGGGTCCAATGCGCAAATAAACCCACCTGAACAGACATGTCATCCATGTGCGGCGCTGAACGCAAATCCCTTCCCGAACCGGTCCAGCGTGTGCTGGCGGTGTTGCAATCCAGTGCCCATCCGCATGCGACGGTGATGCTCGATGGGGCGGCACGCACCGCGCAACAGGCTGCCGATCAGTTGGGTGTGGCGCTCGGCCAGATAGCCAAGAGCATCATCTTCCGTCGCAAGAGCGACGATGTTGCCGTGCTGGTCGTCACCTCGGGTGACCGCCGGGTCGACGAGCGGCGGGTTGCGGCTCTGGTGTGCAGCGGTGAAGCCAGGCTGGGCCGCGCCGACGCGGAATTCGTCAAGGCGAAGACCGGCTTCAGCATCGGTGGTGTGGCCCCGGTGGGCCATTTGCAGGCTTGTGTGACGCTGATCGATCGCGACCTGTTTCGCTTCTCCGAGATCTGGGCCGCTGCAGGTCATCCGCATGCGGTGTTCCGGCTCACGCCGGCGCAGTTGCAGCTTTTGACCGGAGCGCCGGTGGCCGACGTGATCGAAGTGTCGGCTGCCACATGAGCCCGATGCAAACCCTGCGGGCCTTGTCCGAGTTGGCCAAGGACACCGCGCATCCGGTGCCATCGCCCTGTGTGTCGGTTTGTCGCATGGACCCCGGCAGTGGCTTGTGCATTGGCTGTTTGCGCGACATCGACGAAATCGTTGGCTGGGGTCGCATGGGCGAGGACGCCAAGCGCAAGGTCTGGCATGCGATCGCCGAGCGCATGGCCACGCAGGCGAGTTGACGCAGGAGTACCAATCCCATGAAACAGATCGACTTCTACTTCGATTTCATTTCGCCCTTTGCGTACCTGGCGTTCGAACACCTGCCCCAGGCCCTGGCGGGCCAAAGTTATCAGGCCCATTACAAGCCGGTCCTGTTCGCCGGCCTGTTGCAGCACCACGGACAGTTGGGGCCGGCCGAGATCGAAAGCAAACGGGAATGGACCTACCGGCATGTGCTGTGGCTGGCCCACCGGCTTGGCATAACATTGCAGATGCCGGCACGGCACCCATTCAATCCCCTGGCCTTGTTGCGCCTGGCCGTCGCCTGCAGCGCCACTGGCCAACCCAACCGCTTCGTGACCGAGTCGATTTTCCGCCATGTCTGGAACGGCGGCCTGGACGCCCAGGAGCCGGGGCGCATGTTGGCACTGGTCCAGCAGCTGGAGCCCCAGCGCGATCCGCTGGCGGCGTCGGTCAAGTCGCGATTGCGCCAGTTCAGCGACGAGGCCTTGGCTCTGGGCCTGTTCGGTGTCCCGAGTCTGGTGGTTGACGGCAAGGTATTCTGGGGCCTGGACGCATTGCCGATGTTGCGCGACTATCTGGCGAGCGACGCCTGGTTTGCCAGTGGCGATTGGGACGCAGTGTCCCGGGTTGTACCCGGCCAGGTGCGACAAGACCGGGTCGGCAAGGAGACAAAGTGAATACGACTGGAGTGTTGGCCATCGATGGCTTTCGCGCACTTGCAAATCCGTCGCGGGCGCCCGCCGCCGAGGACTATGGCGCCCGGCGCGCCGCAATTCTCAACCAGGCCGGGTTTGATGCTGCGCGCGAGGCGATCGTCCAATGGCCCGGATATACCCCCACGCCGCTGCGCGAACTGCCAGGGCTGGCGAGTGCTTTCGGCGTTGCGCAATTGATTTACAAGGACGAGTCGGAGCGCTTCGGCCTCAAGAGCTTCAAGGCGCTGGGCGGGGCCTATGCCGTATTCCGGGTACTCGCCCACGTGATCGGCCGCCGCAATGGCGGACAGGCTGTGTCGGTAGCCGATGTGCTCAGCGGGCGCTGGCATGCTATTGCCCAGCAGGTCACGGTGACCTGCGCCACCGACGGCAACCATGGCCGCTCCGTGGCCTGGGGGGCGCAAATGTTCGGTTGTCGCTGCGTGATCTATATTCATGCGACGGTCAGCGAAGGGCGGCGCTCGGCGATTGCCCGTTTTGGTGCCGACGTGCTGCGTGTGGGCGGCAACTACGACGACTCGGTGCGCCATGCCGATTCCCAGGCCCGTGTCAATGGCTGGACCGTGGTCAGTGACACCACCTATGACGGTTATCGGGAGATCCCCATCGACGTGATGCATGGTTATGGCGTGATGGCCTCCGAACTGATCGAACAAGTGTCGGACGGCATACCGACCCATGTTGTGGTTCAGGCTGGCGTAGGTGCCTTCGCGGCCGCTGTCGCCGCCGCTTTCTGGCTGGCCTGGGGGCCAAAGCGTCCGCGACTCATCGTCGTGGAGCCGATCGAAGCCGACTGCTATCTGCGCAGTGCCCAGGCCGGACACCCGGTGGCGGTGCATGGCGCACTCGACACCGTGATGGCCGGACTGGCATGTGGTGAGGTGTCGCCGGCGGCCTGGGAGATCGTGTCGGCCGCTGCCAGTGCCTATGTCGCCATCGCCGACCAGTACGCACTCGACGCCGTGCGCCTGTTTGCGCAGCCCCATGCGTCTGATCCGGCTGTCGTGTCGGGCGAAACTGGCGCCGCGGGGCTTGCGGCACTGCTGGTCGCGCAGGCGCATCCCCTACTACGGGATTTGTTGGGGCTCAATGGCGAATCCAGGGTCTTGTTGCTGGGAAGCGAGGGCGATACCGACCCCGATATCTACCATCGCATCACCGGGCGTAGCGCGCACGAGGTGCGTGCGATGAACGCGCAAGCCAGTTGACTTCAAGCTGCTGGAGGTCGCCATGAGCCGTATCCTTACCGTCGCCGCCGCCCAGCTCGGCCCCGTCTCCCGCTCGGATAGTCGTGGCGAAGTCGTGCAGCGTATGCTGGCGCTGATGACGCAGGCGCGCATGAACGGCTGCGACCTGGTGGTGTTTCCGGAACTGGCGCTGACGACGTTTTTCCCACGCTGGTTTTTCGAGGACCAGGCCGATATCGACCGCTTCTTCGAAGCCGAGATGCCGGGGCCTGAGACCCAGGCGCTGTTCGACGCCGCGCGTCAACTTGGGATCGGCTTCACGCTGGGTTATGCGGAGCTGGTAGAAGAAGACGGACGGGTGCACCATTTCAACACGGCGATCACGGTCGACAAGACCGGGCAGATCGTCGGCAAATACCGCAAGATCCATCTTCCTGGTCATGCCGAGCACGAACCCTGGCGCGCCTTCCAGCATCTGGAAAAGCGCTATTTCGAAACCGGTAACCTGGGGTTCAACGTGTTTCGGGCGTTCGACGGCATCCTGGGCATGGCGATTTGCAACGACAGGCGCTGGCCGGAAACCTACCGGGTCATGGGCCTGCAAGCGGTCGAGATGATTCTGATAGGTTACAACACGCCGGTGCACAACCCGCCGGCGCCTGAGCACGATGCGCTGTCGAACTTTCACAATTCTCTGGTCATGCAGGCGGGTGCCTACCAGAACGCAAGCTGGGTGGTTGGGGTGGCAAAGGCCGGCAACGAAGAAGGCGTGTCGCAGATCGGCAATTCCATCATCGTTGCGCCGTCGGGCGAAATCGTCGCGGCCTGCAGCACCCTGGGCGATGAACTGGCGATCGCCCGGTGCGACCTCGACTTGACGCATTCCTACAAGAACACGACTTTCAATTTTGCCCGGCATCGTGAGCCCCAGGCCTATGGCTTGATCACCGGGCGCAAAGGCGCGATTCCCCCGCCCGCCGACCAGGCGGGAAATTCCTGACGCGTCCGGTCGCTGTCCAGGCACGACGGAAAACCGAGCGTGGGAGCCCGACGGTTGACGGATCTTGCAATGGTGTCATGTGTCCCCAACTGCTGGCCATGAACGCTACAAAACATTCCTCATTGCAACAGGACCTGACCGCCACGCGCGTACTGGCTGCTTTGCTGGAGCGCCTGGACCAGAGCACGGCCGCGGTGGATGCGCAGCAATACCAGTCGGTGGTGCAGCGTCTGAGCGACGCGTTGCGCGAGCCGGACAGCAGCCAGGGACTTGGCGTCGTGCTGGACCAGTTTCCCGCCGCAGCCGAGTTGTACGAGAACCTCCATTACCAGCATGCCGGCTTGTGCCGCACGCCGCTGGATTCGGCGTTGTCGGCTGAGCAACTGGCGCGGCAGTGGATAACCCGGGCGCAACAAAGCGCCGGAACGCAAAACAGCTGAGTACGGGCATGGGCTCGAGGCGCCCATCTCGGCCAGGGTCTTACTGGCGCACCGATGGTTAACATGACAGGCTCATGAG
>JBDTMH010000156.1:0-10689 GCA_039934375.1 Burkholderiaceae bacterium
GCTTGCCACCAGGCTTCAAGGTTCGGCTGGCGCCGGTAAGAGAGGCGGCGAGCAACCCGGACATGCCTTACGTCATGGGGGATGATCCCGAGCGCATGGATGCGGGGGCGATCATCGCCGCGCGCGTGGTGCGTCGCAGCTTGATCCGCAATGACGAGCCGGTGGCCGGGTACCTGTACCTGGTCTGTCACAAGCCGGTGCTGCCCGAGGGAAGGCTGCAACTGCTCGGCAGCAGCGTCGCCAAGCCGGCATTGGTGGCCATCCTGGGTGTGGTGTTGCTGGCAACCGTGCTGACGATGTGGATCGTCGCGACGGTGACCCGGCCGCTGCGCCAGCTGACGAATGCGGTGGCATCGATCTCGCAGGGCGGGCTCGACGATGGTGCGCCCGATGCACCCGAGCAGCGACTGCCGCCGCGCACGCCGGACGAGTTCGGCAAGCTGACCGGCGCATTCGAGATGATGCTCGAGACGGTGCGCCGCCAGTGGTCGGCGTTGCGCCGGCTGGACCACTTCCGGCGCGAAGGTGTGAGCAATCTGTCCCACGACCTGCGCTCGCCACTGACCGCCACCACCGCCTGTCTGGAGACGCTGGAAGGGCGCTGGCAAGGCGATGCGGCACGCGCTGACGATCGAGCGCTGGTCGAGATGGCGCTGCGCAATACCCGCAATGCAGCGCGTCTGGTGCAGTCGCTGGGAGACCTGGCCGTGCTCGACGAACCCACATTCCGGTTGCGCTGCGAAGTGCTCGATGCCGGTGAACTTCTCGACGACATCGCCGTGCGCTTTGGCGAGCGCGCGCGCAGCCAGGGTGTGAAGCTGCTTGCGCTACATCCTGCCGGACCGAATGAACGCTCGCCATTCGCCGCGCTGGACATCGAGCTGTTCGAGCGTGCGATTGCCAACCTGGTCGACAACGCGCTCAAGTTCTGCCACGGCGGCGACAGCGTGACGCTGTCGGCGCAGCTGCGCGGCGACAAGGTGCAGGTGTGCGTCGCCGACACCGGCCCGGGCATCCCTGAAGCCGATGTGCCGCATCTGTTCGACCGCTTCTACCAGGCGCGTCAATCAGTCGCGCCCGCCACCGGTGCTGGCGGCAAGGGTCTGGGCCTGGCGATTGTCAAAAGGATCGCCGAACTCCATGGTGGCGAGGTGCGGGTGGACAGCGCCGCAGGGCTTGGCACTCGGGTTACGCTGGTGTTGCCGGCGGCAGCTTGATCCTGCGGTGGTCGCGCCAGAGTTGCGGTCGCCACCCGGCGCGGTCGGAGAGCACGCGCGAGATCGCGCTCAGTCGCTTGGTGTGCCGCTCCGGTCGGGCCGTTGGATAGCCGACCGGATCGCTTGAAACGCTGCAGCAATGTCGTCGGTCAGCGGCTCGGCGCCTTCTACGGTGATTCCTATCAGGCGTGGCTGCTGTATGTTCGCCGTGAGCCGATTGAGGCCACGCAGGGCGCGCCACTCCAGCATGGAGACTGTCGTGAAATCGCCGATGGTGTAGGCGTAAAAGACATGCCGGGGCAGGAATTTACGGGTGCGTTGCCAGCGGGTATGCACCATCGTCAGGCAGGGTGGCGCGGCGCAACTGACCACTACCCCTGACAGCACGTCGCGCCAGATTGCGCCTTCGCCCGGCGCCAGCCGCTCGGCCGGCAGCTTGGCGCTTTCGGACAAAGCCTGCACGACCAGCAGTTGCATGTCGCGCCCGTCGCGGCGATAGGTCGCTGCCAGGGATTCGGTTGCGCCATGATCGTCGGTCGACCACCGAGGCTGCGCCGTTGTCAACTCCCAGCCGCCAGCAAGGCGCGGCAGATTTTCGATCTGATCGTGGTGTGTGATCGGAGCGGCGCCGACGGGCATCCACGCGATTGGCGCTGCCAGCAACAGCACGGTGGTGCCGGCGATTGCGGGAGCAAATCGGCGCCAGTTGACGGAGGGTTTGCTTGCGGCCGGCTCCCAACCGACGGGGGCAGCATCACCACTGAGTTGCGCCAGCAACACGAACATGGCGCCCATCGCGATCGCCAGGCCGATCCACTGGTAATAACCGTGCGCCGACAGGTCCATCTGCGAGCCGGTCAGCCAGTCCACCAGCACGATGGCGTTGACGCGTATCAGGTTGGCGAGAAAACCCAGTCCGGCGCCCAATACTGCCAGTGCCAGGATCCTGACGAAAGACCGGTATACCAGAACACCGAAGCTGTAGCCCAGGAACAGCATCAGCGTCACATAGGTCAGTCCCGAACAGGCGTCAACGACCATGTAACGGTTGTCTCCCACTACCACCGAATATCCGTCAATGTGGTGGGGCAAGCTGGCCAATGTCGTGAAAAACCCGATTGACTTCACCGTCAGTAGCCGCAATACCGGTTGCAGCACATCGCCGCTGGGGACCACCAGAAACAACAACGCGAGAATGGGGAACAGGCGCCGGTACGGATGCCACCCGAGTGCGCACATCGCAACCGCATGTAGTGCCAGCACCAGCGCGATCTGACCTCCAAGCTGGATGTTCATCAACGCGGATGCTTCCCACAACAGACCCGCCGCCACCGCCAGAATCGCGCCGCTGAAGTCGGACCTGGGTTCGCAGGCCAGGATTTCGTCGCGAAAACGCCAGCCCAACAGGTAGACCAGGGTCGGCACTACCAGCCAGCCGTAACGGTAAGACTCGCTGCTTTGCCAGGCTTTCGCGAGCTGCAGCGCCGTTGGCCACATGACCAGCAGGACCAGGCCGCTGCCAATCGCAGCGCCGATCAGCGCGTGTCGCCAGGTCGCGGTCAGCGCACGTGCAGATCGCGCTGCGACGACATCGGCTGGCTTGGCGGCAGCGATGGAATCCTGCATGCCGACGCGAAACAGGAACGGTTGCAGCAAGGTGCGCCAGAGCCCGCGATCTTGCGGCCGGCGGAAGTATTCGAGTCCGTAACTCTGGATCTGGTGTTTCGCGGGATCCGTGTAGCTGGAGAACAGCCGGTCCCAGATCGTCAGCACCATGCCGTAGTTGCTGTCGGTCAGACGACTGTCCGAGCTGTGATGGGCCTCGTGAAATGTCGGCGTGACAATAGCCAGGCGCAGCCATCGGTCCACCGCATCGGGAAGCCGCAGGTTGGCATGGGCAAATATCGCAATTGCCGACGCAAACAGCAGATAGATGCCGATGGCTGGCGCCGGCAGTCCGAGCAATACCACCACGCTGAGCATCAGCGCGGCACCGAGCGCGCTCTCCAGAGGGTGGTGCCGCTGCGAGGTCGTGATGTCCACGCGCGTATCGCTGTGATGCACCAGATGCAATCTCCACAATACCGGTACGACATGAAACATCCGGTGGTACGCGTAGCTCCACAGATCCAGCAGCAGAAAAGTCAGTAAGTACCCGGCCGCAGTGGGCATGCCGATGGCGGACAGGAAGCCAGGTGGCTGCTCAGCCGCAAATGCGACGATTCCTACGGGAATGACGAGGCTAGCTGCCACGCCATCGAGCAGAAACAGCCCCGCATTGGAGGTCCAGCGTTGGCCACGGTTGACCTGCCGATGTGCAAAGGCGCGCGGCAGTTCGAGAAGCCCGAGCAAAATCAACGCGGAAAAGAAGACAAGTCCGAACAGGGAATCAAATTGTCCGACGGTCATCGCAGGGCTCGCTTCAATTCTGCTGTCGAGTGCCCGCTACAGCGGGTGCAAGCGCGTCAGCGCGTGTTCGGACGCGGCGTGTAGCAGTGGCGGTGGAGGCGGCACATGATCCGGCCTTGTTGGCCGAGCCCGGTTGGGCAATCCGCCGGCAATCAGCCCTTGCGGTTTTTCTTGCGTTGCACGATACGAATGCCCGCGACGAGCCCGACGACGGCCACGGTCAGTATTCCACCTTCGAGAATCGGCAGGCTGGTGCCACCGAGCACCAGCCCCAACGGCGCTCCGAGATTGGCGCCGAGGGTCACGGTGCCGGCCATCGCCGCTCCGGTGATGCCAGCCGCAACAGTTCCTGCAATGATTTTGGGCGCGATCATGGTTGTTCTCCTCGGGTTGTCAAATACGGGCCCAACGCAACGCATCAAGCGCCGAGCACCTTCCCATCATCACAAAAATGATGGGAGCAACGAGTGACACGCAATATTCGAGCCTTAGCTGCGAGATTGGCGTCAAGAGTCCTGATTGCATTGACAAAATCCGCTTTCCGCGCGGAGTTCGCCGACTGGTTGGTGGTTATTTGTAATGTATTCCGACACACTCAGGCACAGGTTGTACGGAAGGCCACATCGCGCAGATTGGTCCGGCTGGAGCAGCTAACACCAAGCGTGACTTTGATGTTGGGTTATGGAATGGGTCGACGTCGGTCTATGCCGTTACCAGCCGCAGATGTGTGATCTCCGACGCCACACCGAAGCGCTTGGGCGGGCCCCAGTAGCCAGTGCCGCGGTTGGTATAGACCCAAAGGTCGGCAAGCCGGTTCAGTCCGGCCGTGAAGGGCTGCTGGAATTGCACGAAATGCATCCAGGGCCAGAACTGGCCTCCGTGCGTATGGCCGGAGAGTTGCAGATGAAAACCCGCGGCCGCGGCTGCGGCTGCGCTGCGCGGCTGGTGCGCCAGCAACAGGCGCATGCGGGCGCCGATCGGTGCGCCGGCCATAGCTGCGACCGGATCGCTGCGATGGCTTTCGTCGAAATGGTGGGCGCTGTAGTCGGCCACGCCGGCCACCACCAACATCTCGGTGTCGCGATCGACGCCGGCACATCCTACGCCGTGACCGACTTCGTGGTGCAGCACCGTATGTTCGTTCATCAAGACCTGTATGCCCAGACGGCGCAATTCCTCGATCCAGGCATGGGCACCCGAGTAGTACTCGTGGTTGCCGGTCACGAAGAAGGTACCGTGGGTCGACACCAATGTGGACAGCGGCGCCACGTGCTGGCGCAGTTCGTCGACACGGCCATCGACCAGATCGCCGGTGATCGCCACCATGTCGGCGCTCAGCGCATTGACGCGCGCCACGATGCGTTGCACATAGGCGCGCCGGATCGTTGGGCCGACATGGATGTCCGAGATCTGCGCTACCGAGAAGCCGTGCAGGGTTGCCGGCAGCCCGATGATCGGCACGTCCACGCGCACCACCGACGCGGTGCGCCTTGCCGCCCAGAATCCCCATATGGTCACGGCCAGCGCCAGCAACGGGACGGCCACAGCAGTGCTGGTCTGCAGCGGGTCCAGCCATGCCGGTTCGATGCCGGCGAATCCGGCGGCGACCGCCAGCACCAGCGCCAGAGCCAGCACCGCATCGCGCAGCAGCGTGAGAACGAGCAAGGTGGAAAACAGGCCCATGAATATCAGGCCGGCCCAGGTCAGGACCGTGGTCAACGCTGCCGCGTGCAGGCGCCGCGCCATGAAGCCCAGCGGCATCAACAATGCGGAGGCGACCAGGGTGGTCCAGAGCCAGGTCGCAGCCGGCGCAGACAGACCGGCCAGTGTCGGCGCTATGCGCCAGCCAACCCAGCCATGCAGCAGGGCGGACAGAAGGAGAACAGGGACAACCGGCATGAATTGTGGGAGGTCCGCGCTATGCGGGCATCGAGAAAAGCAACCAGATATCTGGGGTGTGTCCGGCGCGTTTCAAGCTGATACCCGCACAATATCGGCTGTTGGGGTCTGCGCATCGTCAGCCCGTGGCTGGCGCCGTGCGCGTGAGCACCTGCCCGCTGCGTGTGCCATTGTGGCGACCGTGCTCCCATGCGACGATGCCGTTGACGATGACCTGGTGGATACCTTCGGCCGGTCGATCGGGCGCTTCGTAGGTGGCGCTGTCGCGCACGGTGGCGGCATCAAAGATGGTGATGTCGGCTGCGTTGCCCGGCGCGATGCTGCCGCGCCCGGCCAGACCAAAGTTGCCTGCAGTCAGCCCGGTCATCTTCCAGACCGCCGTTTCAAGCGGAAACAGCGCAATCTCGCGGCTGTAATGGCCCAGCACCCGAGGGAAAGTTCCCCAAAGGCGGGGGTGCGGTTTTTCGCCCACTGGTATGCCGTCGGAGCCAATCATGGTCTGGTCGAAAGCCAGGATGCGCTGCACGTCGGATTCGTCCATCAGGAAATAGATTGCCGTTCCCGGTTGCAGGCGCCGTGCTGCCTCGCTCTTGTCGACCTTCCATTCGGCGGCAATGTCGGCGAGGTCGCGGCCGGCGCTTTGCGGGTGCGGCTCGCTGGATGCGATCAGCACCCGGCCGTCGAGCATGCCGCGGTCGGTGCGGATCATCGTCGAGCCCGCAGTGTAGGGATAACAATCCAGGCACACTTTCTGATGCTTCATCGTGTCGCGAATGAAAGGCAAGGTCTGCGCCGAGCGCCCGAAGTTGCGGCTTTGCTGCAGCTTGTGGTGCGAGACAACCACCGGTATGCCGAGCGCGCGGCCGATGCGAAAGGTCTCGTCCAGCGCGTCCATCACCTGGTCGGCCTCGTCGCGCATGTGGGTGACGTACAGCGCCTTGCGTTGCGACAGCGGCTGGCCGACGGCGATGATTTCGTCGGTCGTTGCTTGGGCGGCCGGCGGGTAAAAGGTGCCGGTGGACATGCCGATGGCACCGGCGTCCAGCGCCTCCTGCAACAGCACTTGCATGGCGGCGATCTCCGGCGCCGTGGCTACCCGATCCAGCGCACCCATCGTCGTTGCCCGCAATGTCGAATGACCGACCAGTGCCGCGACGTTGATGGAAGGGGGCGTGGCGCGCAGCGCCTCCAGGTAGGCGGCGAAACTCGGAAAGCACCGCTGCGCCCCGCCATCCAACAGATTCAGCGGCGCAGGCAGTTCCATGCCAGGGCGCATCGGCGCCGCGCTGATGCCGCAATTGCCGGCGATCACCGTGGTGACGCCCTGCGATATCTTGAACGCCATGTCAGGCTGTGCCAGCAGCGCCTGGTCGTCGTGGGTATGGGAATCGATGAAGCCCGGCGCGACGATGCGTCCGCTGGCATCGATCGCTTGATCGGCGCTGGCGCCGGCGAGCGGGCCGATGGCCATGATGCGGCCATCCGTGATGCCGATGTCGGCCTGGTAACGCGGCGTCCGGTTGCCGTCGATGACGGTGCCACCATGGATCAGCAAATCGTAGTGCCGGGCTTGGGTCATGGTGTCTTTCTGGTATGCGCTGGGTCAGCAGCTTGCCAGCTTGCGATGATGCTGTCGAGTCCCTGTCGGTAGTCGACAAGCGCCGGCTTCCAGCCTGGCACCTGCGGCCGGGGTATGCCGGTCGGCATGGCCAGCGCGACCTGTTGCATGTGTTCCTTGCGCACGATCAGCTGCATCAGCGGCGCCGTGAGCAAGGGTACATGCAGCGGCCAACGCGTGCCGAGCCCGCGCGCAAAATGGTCCATGAAACGCATGAACGGTATCGCGTTGCCGGCGGTCGCGTAAAACGTCTTGCCGGCGTTCTTCGTCTTGGCGGCCAGCATCAGCGCGCGCACGGCATCGTCGTGGTGCAGGTAGCACTGGCCGGCCGACTTGGGGCCGGCCCAGTATGGCCGCCCGATCCGGAACGCACTGCGATAGGCATGCAGATCCTTGCTGGTCGGGCCATACAGGTACCCCAGCCGGACCACGCAGGCCGGCACCGGTCCTTCGAGGATCTGCTGCTCGCATTCCACGATGGTCTGGGCCAGTGAACGCAACGGATCCTTGGGCGGTACGCGCTGTACGAACGCGAAACTGGCGTGCACGACGAAATCTGTGTCGGTGCCCAAGGCGCGGCGCGTACCGGCGCGCATGGTCTTGTCGAAATCTTTCCAGGCATGGCCGTCGTGCAGCAGCGTATTGGCCTGCTGACCGGATAGATTGACCAGCAGCCTCGACGTTGGGCCGGCGCCGGCATGTTGTGCCAGCAGCTTGCCCAGTTCGGATTGTCGGCCGATGATGGATATGGGCATGGGAGAAGGGTGCTTTCAGAACAAGATGGGAGCGCCGGTTTCCTGTGCATGCCTACCACTGGGCGGCGTAGAAGCCTAGCGCAGCGGCTGCAACTGTTGCAGCAGGGTTGGCAGCAGTTCGGACACCGTGGGGTGGATCGGCACGCTACGCGCGATGACGGTGTAGGGCTGGTCCGCGGCCATCAGGTCGAGCAAGCCGTGGACGACCTCATCGCCGTGCATGCCCAGGATGGCCGCGCCCAGGATGCGCTGGCTGTCGGCGTCGACCAGCACCTTCATGAAGCCCAGGGTTTCACTGGATTCGCGCGCACGCCCCACCCGCTGCATCGGCATCTTGGCGACGCGGGCCTTGCGTCCGCTGGCACGCACCTGCTGCTCGGTCATGCCGGCTCGGCCCAACGCCGGGTCGATGAACAGCGCATAGCAGGGGATACGGTCGCTCAGACGGCGCGGGTCGCCATCGAACAGGTTGGCGACGACGATTTCGTGGTCGTTCCAGGCCGTGTGCGTGAAAGCGCCGCGTCCGTTGCAGTCGCCTACCGCCCACACCCCATCGGCGCTGCTGCGGCACTGCTCGTCGACGACGATGTAGCCGCGTTTGTCGGTCTTGATGCCGGCCTGCTCCAGTTGCAGTGTGTCGGTGTTCGGCTGGCGGCCGACCGCCAGCAGCACGTGGCTGGCCTTAATGCTGCGCGTGTCGTCGCCGCACTGTGCCCCGACGCGGATGCCTGCGCCTTCGAGCGCCAGCGACATGCACTCGGCACCGAACTCGAAAGCGATGCCCTCGGCCTGCAGGATCTCGCGGATCCCGTCGGCAACGTCGTCGTCCTCGCGCGCGAGCAGGTGGGCGGCACGCTCGATGACTGTCACCTTGGCGCCATAACGTCGCATCATCTGGGCGAACTCCAGCCCGATATAGCTGCCTCCGATGATGGCCAGGTGCTCGGGCACGACGTCCAGCTCCAGGATCGAAGCGTTGTCCAGCGTCGGCACGGTGTCTATGCCTTGCAGCGCCGGCCGCACGGAACGTCCTCCGACGTTGATGAAGATGCGTGGCGCGCGCAAGTTGCGCTCGCCGACTTGCAGTGCGTGCGCGCCGGTGAATACCGCATCGCCGGTGATCACGTCGGTGTTGGCCAGGCCCGTCATCCACTTCGTGACACCGCAGCGCGACTGCGCGACGATCGCGTCCTTGCGTTCCTTGATGCGCGCCATGTCGACACGGACGTCGCCGCTGGAAAAGCCGAACTCGTCGCCGCGCCGCGCCATGTGGATGGCCCGCGCGCTGGCGACCATGGTCTTGGTCGGGATACATCCGACATTCACGCAGGTGCCGCCGAAATGGTTGCGCTCGATGATGGCGGTGCGCAGCCCTTCCTTGCTGCAGCGTGCGGCGATCGCCGGCCCCGCCTGGCCGGCGCCGATGACGATCGCGTCGAAGTCTTCCACTGGCATCTGGTCGCTCCTTGGGTGTCCAATTTGTGCCCGCCGCGCAGGTACCGCACCATGGTACGACTTCGGGCGCTCAGCTACCAGTGCGCAACGGCCGGCCCAGGTTTGCCGCCCGGTCAGCGCGGCACCGGTTGCCTTGCGCGCTTCGCGGTGGCCTTGGACGGCTCCAGGTTGAGCGCCACCGCCTCACGCACCAGCGCTTGAAACAGACCTGCGTCCACCGACTTTCTTTCCTGGATGTCGATCGCGCGCCGGGTATTGCCGTCCAGGCTGGCGTTGAAGAGCCGGCCCGGGTCTTGCAGCGACGCTCCCTTGGCAAAAGTCAGCTTCACCTTGTCCTTATAGGTCTCGCCGGTGCAGATGATGCCCGCGCGGGACCATACCGGAACGCCGCGCATACCGTTGGACGGCTTGCGCCATTTCAGCTCTTCGACGACGCCGGGGTCGGCTTTCTGGATCAGCTTGCGGATCTGGTTCAAGGTCGCAATGCGCCAATCCAGCGTGTCGGTATCGGTAGTGGCGTTTTGCGCAGCTACCGACGGATCTTGGGTCGAGCCCGGTCTGGTCATGCAAACCTCCTTACCGATTGGCGATGTCAACGAAGACATCAACTGTACGGCCTTATCGCGGCGTCATGCCGGGATCTCGGGCTCGGCCAGTTGCATCTGCAGCTGCAGCGAATCCTGCCATTGATGGGTGGCTGACCGCAGTTGTGTTCGCTTGCGTGCCGACGTGCCGAAGAATTGAGACGCGCGTCGCCTGAACGATCGCGCTGTCACCTTTTTGAGCGTCGCTGCGTCTAACCTTCATCCAGTCAATGAGCCAGCGAGGCGTTTCATGTTCGAACCATCGATCGATGGCCACGTCGATACCACCCTGCTTTCCAAGGAATTTCCATGACTTCGCACCTTCACCCTGCTGCGCGGAATGTTGTCCGCGCATTGTTGCCTTTGACGGTCGCCGTGTTGACGGCGTGTGGTGGTGGCGGCGGCGACGCAGGACCCGCCAGCCAAGTGCCGCAACTCCCGCTCGATCCATTGCTGGTGACCGCGGGTCAACAGACATTTCGCTTCGACACGTTTGGCGACGAGACGTTCTGGACCGACACGTTGAAGATGCACAGCGTAATCGAGGCGGCGGTGGATCCTCTCACCGCCGCATCGGTGGGCCTGAAAATCGACGCCGCCGCGTTACCGGCGGCGGTCGTCAAAGGCATCACAGACGGAACCATACCGCTGGGTGATCCGCAAACGACGCTGGCGTTGTTGCGTCTGAATGCCGTGGTCGGCGTGAAGGGGCAGGTCAGTACGGGAGCTGACGGCAAGCTGCACCTGGATCG
>JBDTMH010000157.1:0-10666 GCA_039934375.1 Burkholderiaceae bacterium
GCCGGCACGATTTCAAACGCCTGCTCTCCTTCACCAGCCTGTCCAAGCGCAGCAATGTGCCGGGCATGCGCAGCGGCTTCGTGGCCGGCGACGCTGAACTGGTGCGCCAGTTCCTGTTGTACCGCACCTACCACGGCAGTGCGATGAGCCCGGTGGTGCAGTCGGCAAGTACAGTAGCCTGGGGCGACGAACAACATGTGGTCGACAACCGCAGTCTGTACCGGGAGAAGTTTGCCCGCGTGACACCGATGCTGGCCGAGGTACTCGACGTTGCCCTGCCCGATGCGGCGTTTTATCTGTGGGCCAAGGTGCCGGGCAGCGACACCACGTTCGCACGCGAGCTTCTCGCTCTCTACAATGTGACGGTCTTGCCCGGCAGTTTCCTGGCGCGCGATGTCCGGGGTGTCAATCCGGGCGCTGGGCGCATTCGGATGGCACTGGTGGCCGAAACCGCCGAGTGTGAAGAAGCGGCGCAGCGTATCGTGCAGTTCGTGCTCAGCCACAATTGAATACCCCCATATCAACCTGATACCACCAGTCTCACCCTCCATGACCGACCAGCTACAGAAAACCATCGATACCGCCTGGGACAACCGTGCCGAGTTTTCCCCCAAGTCCGCCCCCAAGGAGGTGACCGATGCAGTCGAGCACGTTATTGCCGAACTCGACAGCGGCAAGCTGCGTGTCGCCACACGCCAGGCGGTTGGCCAATGGACCACCCATCAGTGGATCAAGAAGGCCGTCCTGCTGAGTTTCCGGCTCAAGGACAACAGCGTCATGCGCAGCGGCGACCTGGGGTTCTTTGACAAGGTGCCGACCAAGTTTGGCGACATGGACGAGGCTAGTTTGCGTGCCAGCGGCGTGCGCGTGGTTCCGCCTGCCGTCGCACGGCGCGGCAGTTACTGTGCGCGTGGCGTAGTGCTGATGCCCTCCTACGTGAACATCGGCGCCTATGTGGACGAAGGCACAATGGTCGACACCTGGGCCACCGTCGGTTCCTGCGCCCAGATCGGCAAGAACGTGCACATCAGTGGTGGTGTCGGCATTGGCGGGGTGCTCGAACCCATGCAGGCCGGCCCGACCATCATCGAGGACAACTGCTTCGTCGGCGCGCGCTCGGAAGTGGTCGAGGGCGTCGTGGTTGAGGAGAACTCGGTCATCTCGATGGGCGTCTACATCGGCCAGAGCACCAAGATCTACGACCGCGCCACCGGCACCGTGACCTACGGACGGATTCCGGCCGGCTCGGTGGTGGTGTCGGGCAACCTGCCCAGCGCCGACGGCAAATACAGCCTGTATTGCGCCGTGATCGTCAAGAAGGTTGATGCCCAGACCCGGGCCAAGACCAGCCTGAACGACCTGCTGCGCGACTGAGCAGGCCGATCGCGTTTCAATCACCAGCGTACGGGGGCAATACCATGGCAACCAGCAGCACACCGGGAACGATGGAGCGCATATTGCGCCTGATGTCAGACAAGAAGGCCTCCGACGTCTACCTTTCGGCCCATGCTCCGGCGCTGATCAAGATCAACGGCCTGTGCATTCCGATCAACAACCAGATCCTGCCGCCGGAGGCGCCGCGCAACCTGCTGGCCGAGGTGATTCCGGCGGAGCGGATGGTCGAGCTCGAGACCACCAGCGAACTCAACATGGGTTTTCCGCTGGCCGGTGTCGGGCGCTTTCGTATCAGCGCGATGCGCCAGCGCGGCTCGATTGCCGCGGTGATCCGCTTCATCACGCCGGAGGTGCCGGCGCTCTCCAGCCTGGGTCTGCCGGATATCCTGACCGAACTGATCATGGCCAAACGCGGCCTGCTGCTGATGGTGGGCGCAACCGGTGCCGGCAAAAGCACGACGCTGGCCTCGATGATCGACTACCGCAACGAGAACCTGGCCGGCCACATCCTGACCATTGAAGACCCGGTCGAGTTCCTGTTCAAGAACAAGCGCTCGATCATCAATCAGCGCGAGATCGGCACCGACACCGAGTCGCTGCAAGTTGCGCTGAAGAACGCGTTGCGTCAGGCGCCTGACGTGATCCTGGTGGGCGAGATCCGCGACCGTGAAACCATGACCGCGGCGCTGGCCTATGCGCAGTCTGGTCACCTGTGCCTGGCAACCATGCACGCGAACAATAGCTACCAGGCGATGAACCGGATCTTGAGCTTTTATCCCGTCGAGGTGCGCGAAACCATGCTCGGAGACCTTGCAGCCGCACTGCGGGCCGTTGTGTCGCAGCGCCTGCTGCGCACGGTCTCGGGCACCCGCGTACCTACGGTTGAGGTGATGCTCAATACCAAGTTTGTCGCCGAGTTGATCGAAAAAGGCGATTTTTCCAGTATCAAGGAGGCGATGGAGAAGTCCATGGCCGACGGATCACAGAGCTTCGAGGCCGACATTGCCCGGTTGATCGTGGAAGGCACGGTCGACCGCAAGGAAGGGCTGGCCAACTCGGACTCGCCGACCAACCTGATGTGGCGCATGGAAAACGACTTTGCCAACGTGCGCAACACCAAACCGGAAGAAGAGCCCGACGACGAGCCCTCCTTCACCGAGATCACGCTGGACGTCAAGCACTGATGTCGGACGCGCTGCGCCTGACCGAGCAACTGATCGCGCAGGCTTCCGTCACGCCGGCCGATGCCGATTGCCAGCAGATCCTTGCGCAGCGCCTGGCTGCGATGGGCTTTTCCTGCGAACACCTGGCTTTCGGTCCGGACGAATGGCGTGTTTCCAACCTGTGGGCCAAACGCGACGGCGCAGGCGCGGATGCGCAGATGCCGTTGCTGGTGTTTGCCGGCCATACCGATGTGGTTCCCACCGGTCCACTGGCGCAATGGAAGAGTGCCCCGTTCGTGCCAAGCCACCGCGAAGGCCGCCTGTTTGGCCGCGGTGCCAGCGACATGAAGGCATCGCTGGCGGCCTTCGTCGTCGCCAGCGAGGAATTCCTGGCGACCAGGGCCGATACCCGGCTGGCACTGGGCATGCTCTTCACCAGCGATGAGGAAGGGCCTGCGCGCGACGGCACTGTCAAGGTCTGCCAGGCCTTGCAGGCACGTGGTGAACGGATCGACTATTGCATTGTTGGCGAGCCAACCTCGGTCAAGGTCACCGGCGACATGATCAAGAACGGGCGCCGCGGCAGCCTCAGCGGCAAGCTGAATGTACAAGGCTTGCAAGGCCATGTGGCCTACCCGCATCTGGCCCGCAACGCGGTACATCTGCTGGCGCCGGCGCTGACCGAATTGGCGACGATCGTCTGGGACGACGGCAACGCATTTTTTCCACCCACGACCTGGCAGGTCAGCAATCTGCATGCCGGTACCGGCGCCGGCAACGTGGTTCCCGGCAGCGCCGTGGTCGACTTCAACTTCCGTTTCTCGACTGCGTCAACGCCAGCGCAACTACAGCAGCGGCTGCAGACGGTGCTGGAGCGGCACGGCCTGGCATACACGATCGACTGGACGCTGGGAGCCGAGCCATTCATCACCGCCAGCGGCACCCTGGTGCAGGCCGTCTGCAGCGCGGTCCAGGCCGAGACCGGCGCCCTGCCCGAACTCTCCACCACCGGGGGCACCAGCGATGCCCGCTTCATGGCCAGGATCTGTCCGCAGGTGGTTGAACTGGGCCCACCCAATGCGTCGATCCACCAGATTGACGAGAACATCTTGTTGACCGACCTCGAATCGCTCAAGAACATCTACCGCCGCATCCTCGAAACGCTGGACGCAGGCCTGAGCGCATGACCATTGCCGAACTGATCGCGTCCAGCGCCGGCGCCCTGGACGCCGCCGGCGTGAGTTTCGGCCACGGCACGACCAATGCGTTTGACGAAGCCGCCTGGCTGGTGTTGTGGCAACTCGGTCGGCCGCTGGACTCGCCGCTAGACGACGACGCCGTGGCCGACATTGCGGTATCGCCATCGGAGCTGGCCCAGGTTCAGACCCTGGTGCAAAGGCGCATCGCCTCGCGCGAGCCGGCCGCCTACCTGACCGGCGAAGCCTGGCTGCAAGGTGTGGCGTTTTACGTCGATGCGCGCTGCATCGTGCCGCGCAGCCTGATCGGTGAATTGCTGGTCACTGGCGCGCTGGACTATTGGATGCCCGAAAACGCCAAACGGCTGCTCGACCTTTGCACCGGTGGCGCGAGCCTGGCGGTGCTGGCGGCGATGGCCTATCCGGAATTGCAGATCGACGCCGCCGACATCTCGTCCGACGCGCTGGCGGTGGCCCGCATGAACGTGCAGCGCCACGGCCTGCAGCAGCGGATCCACCTGCGCGAGGGTGACGGACTGGCCGCAGTCGACGGCCGCTACGATCTGATACTGTGCAACCCGCCCTATGTCAATTCTGACAGCATGGCACAATTACCGCCCGAATACCGCGCTGAACCGTCGCTGGCCCTGGCCGGCGGCCATGACGGCATGGACTTCGTGCGGCGCCTGTTGCGGGATGCCCACACAGTGATGTCAGAAGCAGCGGTGCTGGTACTCGAAATCGGCCATGAACGGGCAAATTTCGAGACAGCCTTCACCAACCTGGGCGTGGTGTGGCTCGATACCAGCGCCGGTCACGACCAGGTCTGTGTCGTGACCCGGGACGCCTTGTCCACCCTCACCCAGGGCGGACTGCCACGGACACTTTGACTAGATAACCATGATCACCCTGAAGAACGTCACGCTGCGCCGTGGCACCAAAGTCCTGCTCGATGCTGCCTCCGTTACGCTGAACCCGGGCGAGAAGGTCGGCCTGGTGGGTCGCAACGGCGCCGGCAAGTCATCGCTGTTTGCGCTGCTCGACGGCTCGCTGCACGAGGATGCCGGCGACTTCAGTGTGCCGGCGCAGTGGCGCATGGGCCAGGTCGCACAGGACATGCCGGAGACCGACATGTCGGCCACCGAATATGTGGTTCAGGGCGACGTGCGCCTGCTCACGGCCCAGCAGGAAGTGACTGCGGCCGAAGCCAGCGACGACGGCGACCGCATGGCCCATGCCTACATGGAATTGCACGACGCCGGTGCCCATGACGCGCCGGCCCGTGCGCAGGCGCTGATCCTGGGCCTGGGTTTTCGCACTGCCGAACTGGAAAACCCGGTCAACAGCTTTTCGGGCGGCTGGCGCATGCGGCTGCAACTGGCGCGCGCACTGATGTGCCCGGCCGACCTGTTGCTGCTCGACGAGCCAACCAACCACCTGGACCTGGACGCGCTGGTCTGGCTGGAGAGCTGGCTCAAGAAGTTCGAAGGCACGATGCTGGTGATCAGTCACGACCGCGAATTCCTCGACGCCGTCACCAACGTCACACTGCATATCGACGCGGGCAAGCTGGTGCGTTACGGCGGCAACTACAGCAAGTTCGAGGACATGCGCGCCGAACAGATGGAACTGCAGCAGAACGCCTTCAGCAAGCAGCAGGAGAAGATCGCCCATCTGCAGAAATTCATCAGCCGCTTCAAGGCCAAGGCCAGCAAGGCCAAACAGGCGCAAAGCCGCGTCAAGGCGCTGGATCGCATGGAGAAGATCGCCCCGTTGCTGGCCGAGGCCGACTTCAGCTTCGAGTTCCGCGAACCGGCCAATCTGCCCAACCCGATGCTGTCGATGCAGGACATCAGCGTGGGTTATCCCGCGCCGGACGATGCACCCGAAGGCAGCGCGCCCACCGTGATCGTCCGCGGCATCAGCCGCTCGGTGCTGGCCGGTCAGCGCATCGGCATCCTGGGCGCCAACGGGCAAGGAAAGTCGACATTGGTCAAGACAATCGCCCGCGAACTGGCCGTGATCGACGGTCAGATCACCGAGGGCAAGGGTCTCAACATCGGCTATTTTGCGCAACAGGAACTTGACGTATTGCGGCCGGCAGACACGCCGCTGGACCACATGATCACGCTGGTGCGCACGCTGACCGCCGCCGGCAAGATCTCCGGTCAGGCCACGCGCGAGCAGGACCTGCGCAGTTTCCTGGGCAATTTCAACTTCAGCGGCGACATGGTCAAGCAGGCCGTCGGCAGCATGAGCGGCGGCGAGAAGGCGCGCCTGGTGCTGTGCATGATCGTCTGGCAGCGGCCCAACCTGCTGTTGCTCGATGAGCCCACCAACCACCTGGACCTGGCCACCCGCGAGGCGCTGGGCATGGCACTGAACGAATTCGAAGGCACGGTGATGCTGGTCAGCCATGACCGGGCGTTGCTGCGCTCGGTCTGCGATGAGTTCTGGATGGTCTCGCGCGGCGGCGTGGCGCCTTTCGACGGCGACCTGGACGACTACCAGCGTTATCTGCTCGATGAAGCCAAGCGCCAGCGCGAGTTGGCGAAAAAGGGCAGCGCCGATGCTGCCAGGGCGGCCTCCGGCACGGGCGCCGCCGTCGTCAAGAGTAAAGGCCGCAAAGCCGTACCCGCCAAGAACGCACTGCAGAGCGAGATTGAAACGATCGAGCAACGCATGAAGGTGCTGAACCAGGAAGGTGCATCGCTCGAGTCGCATATGGGAGGTGCGATTCAGCCCTCCGAGATCGGCGCGCTGGGCAAGCGTCTGAAGAGCGTGAATGACGAACTGCGCGGGCTTGAGGATCGCTGGCTGGCGCTGTCGGACCAGCTCGAGTCAAGTACCGTCTGATCCCGCCTGGTTTGCCACCGGGCGGCCAGCCTCTGGCGACCCGCGCCCGGCCTGGACCAGGCCGGGGCACCTAAAATGTTGCCTGCAGCCCGCAAATTCGCCCGGCTGCAAGTCCAGGACCTGGTGGCTACCCGATTCGCAGGCCTTTCACCTCCCGTCCTTACCCAACTACCGCATGCCTGCCATTACCAGTGAAGTCGTCTACCTGCTGCTGATCTTCGGACTGCTGGTGATCCCTCGGGCGTTGCAGCGCTTCCGGATTCCGGCGCCGTTGACCAGTTTTGCCTTCGGCATGGTGGCCGCTGTGTTTCTGGTTGGGTTCAGCCAGGACGCCACGTTGGCGCTGCTTGCCGCGCTGGGAATTTCCTCGTTGTTCCTGTTTGCCGGCCTGGAGGTGCAGCTTGATGACTTGCGCCGCGGCATGTGGCCGCTGCTGAGCCATCTGGCTGCACGTGCCATGTCCTTGTCGGCGACGGCCTACCTGGGCATCACCTACCTGGATCTGTCCTGGCAGGTGGCGGCCTTGCTGGCCTTGGCCTTGCTGACGCCGTCGACCGGCTTCATTCTCGATACGCTGTCACGCCTGGGCCTGACCGAGGACGAGCGTTACTGGGTCACGGTCAAGGCCGTCGGCGGCGAACTGCTGGCTCTGCTGGTGCTGTTCGTTGTACTGCAGTCCGGATCAATCGAACGACTGGGGCTGGCCTCGGGCGCATTGGCGCTGATGATTGTCGGCCTGCCGCTGCTGTTCATGGGCCTGGGCCGTCTGGTGCTGCCCCATGCGCCCGGCTCGGAGTTTTCGCTGCTGGTGATGGTGGGCCTGATCGCCGCCTACATCACCTACCAGTTGGGCGTCTATTACCTGGTCGGTGCCTTTTTGGCCGGCTTCATCGCCCGCTTGCTGCGCCAGCGCATGCCATTGCTGGCTTCGGATGAAAACCTGCGTGCGATCCAGATGTTCGCGTCGTTCTTCGTCCCGTTCTACTTCTTCTACATGGGCATGCGCGTGCCCTCGGGCGCGCTGAGCTGGGATGCGCTGCTGGGGGGTGTCGGCCTGACAGTTGTCGTCTTGCCACTGCGCATCGGAGCGATCTGGCTGCACCGGCGCATGACCGGCGGCGAGACTGCCAGGGGCAGTTTGCGCGTGGCCACCGCACTGGCGCCGACGCTGATCTTCACACTGGTGCTGGCGACCATCCTGCGCGAGCGTTTCCAGGTATCGGACACCTGGTACGGCGCCTTGCTGATCTACGCCGGCCTGACCACCTTGCTGCCTTCGCTGGTGCTGGCCAAACCGGTGGATTTCAACGTGCTGGTAGGCCCCCTGCCGGAACCCTTGCACGCCAAGCGAATGGCGGCGGCGCTCAAGCAGCAAGCGGCAGCCGATGCTGCAGCGTCTGCTGCGCCGCCACGGCCTGAATCCGGGCGCTGATCCTGCCGGCCACGCCAACGACACGCTGTTCCTCGCGTATAGTCTCTCGGCCTTGATCCGCTAGTTTGTTGAACGGGCCATGACTGCGTGAAACAGCGTGCTGGCGCTCCAGAGCGCGAGCCAGCGCCGCAGTTCGGCCAGCGGCGCCTGTGCGAACCACACGGGCTCTACCATCGCGAACTGGCGCACAAACGGGAACAGCGCCACATCGGCCCAGCAGGCGGCATCACCCAACAGGTACGCTCGCTCACGCAGCACGGCATCCAGCGGCGCCACGAATGCATGCAGCGCGTGCTGGCGATGTTGTTCCTGGGTGCAACCCGGATGGCGCGTCGCATACTTGTAGCGGTCCAGCAGCGGTTTGAACTCTTCGTCGTTGCGCGCAATCCACCCGTACGCCAGATCCGCTTGGGCCTGCGTATGCGGCAACCACGATTGCGGATCACACTGCTGCAAGGCCCACAGCATGATTTCACAGCTCTCGTCGAGCACCTGCCCGTCGGGCAGTTGCAGCACAGGCACCGTTCCCTTGGGCGAGAGGGCCAGCATGTCCGCGGGCTTGTCGCGCAGTGTCACCTCGCGGATGCGCACCACGATGCCAGCCTGGGCCAGCGCCATGCGTGCGCGAATCGCGTATGGGCAGCGTCGAAATGAATACAGCAGCGCAACGTTGACCTCGGTCGGTCGCGCATCCGCGGTCGACGTGGCCTGCACCGGCATACTGTTATCGATCCCGGTGGCTGGTTCAGCGCGATCCGTTACTGATTGCGATCTGGTCGTTCAGCGTCCAGTAGTCGTACAGGTAGCCGATGCCTGCCAGGCCCAGCGTCAGCAAATACAGGATGCCGGTGAACCACTTGCCCATGTACATGCGATGGACGCCGAACAGCCCCAGAAACGTCAACAGCACCCATGCCACAGAATAGTTGATCGGTCCGGCACGGAAACGCAGGTCAGCCTGACGATCCATCGAAGGGATCAGGAACAGGTCGATCAGCCAACCGATGCCCAGCAGACCCAGCGTGAAGAACCAGAGGGTCCCGGTCACGGGCTTGCCATAGTAGAAACGGTGCGCGCCGGTGAATCCTAAAATCCACAGCGCGTAACCGACCACCTTGGAGTGGGTATCGTCGTTTGCTTGCATTGCTTTTCCCTTTGTCATCAACAAACACGGTGACCGGGCAAGGCCACGCGCGGCTCGCTTGCGTCGACACCAGCCATGGCTTGCAACCATCATATCGGCTTTGCCGGGCATGGCGCGATCAGCAATCTGTCAGCGCCCCCAGCCCTGGCTTCGCCTGGCAGCCAGCGCGGTTGTGAGGAAACTTGGGAACGGCCCGGCGTTTCCCCATGCGCTGCGCGGCACAAACCCGCACTTGCCGGCGTTACTTGCGCGCTGTTTTCGTGTGTTTTCGTAATAGCGCCAATGCCGTGACGGAAGTCACATGGGGTTTGGCAGCAATCGAAATAGCATGGGCACCACACACGAGACTGAAACGAATCCATGATTGAAATGCTGTCGATCGAAATATGACGATGTCGTTGATGACTGACCCGACGCTACGTATTCCCCGTTTTTCCAGGGATGATCCGAGCCCCGAGCCGACGCAAACCTTGGCGGTCGCCGCAGTCACGCCGCGCCTGCAAGTCGAACAGGCGCCCGGGACAGGCGCCGACCGGCGCGATTGCGAAGAATTGATCGACACCGTCAAGAGCAGCCTGTGGGGCCTGTTGGATGCATCACCGGGCAGCACCGCATCGGAACCCACCGCCGACGACGACGCACGTGTTCGCTCGACCGCCTTGCAAGGGGCCGTGGCGCTCGAACGCCTGCAGGACAATTTGGCCCAGGCCTTCGAGGCCCGCGAAAAACTCCAGCGCGATATCGAGGAGGCGCGCGGCGCGCTGGAATCCATGCGGGCCGAACTGGCAGGCACCCGGGCCGGTGAACGGCAGGCGCGGTATCTCGCGGCCCACGACCAGTTGACCGGGCTGGCCAACCGCGGCCATTTCCAGGAGCGTCTGTGCCATGCACTGGCAATTCACGCCTTGTCCGGTGCCAGCCTCGCCGTGATGTACATCGACCTTGACGGATTCAAACCGGTCAACGATACCCATGGCCACGCCGCAGGTGATGCGTTGTTGCGCATTGTCGCCAGTCGCCTGTCGCACACCGTGCGCTCCCGCGATCTGGTCAGCCGACTCGGTGGCGACGAATTCGCCTGCCTGATCGAAAGCATGGATCCACCAGAGCAGGCATTGGGACTGGCCATCAAAATGCGCGAGGCCGTTCGGGCACCTTGCCGCATCGGCGATCAGATGGTGCAGGTGGGCGCCAGCATCGGCGTCGTCGTCGACTTTGCAGGTACGGGAGACGCGCAAGACCTGCTGCTCAAGGCCGACATGGCCATGTACCGCGCCAAGCGTGGAAACACCGGCATCGCGTTCTACGACGAATGATCCATGGGCCTGCGTGCATGCTTGACATGAAAAAAGCCCGCTACCTTTTGAGTAGCGGGCGATCCAAGGCCTAAGCCGTTTTGGTGGTAGGACGTGGCAGGCTCGAACTGCCGACCAACGGATTAAAAGTCCGCTGCTCTACCAACTGAGCTAACGTCCCACAC
>JBDTMH010000158.1:0-10626 GCA_039934375.1 Burkholderiaceae bacterium
CGCAGTGGACGGCGCAGGCCGAGGCGCTGGATGCCGAGCGCGAGGCCAAGCGGGCCGCGCGCCGCAACAAGACGACCAAAAGTTAATACGAACCCATGTAGTCTTTCTTGCCGATTTCGACGCCATTGTGGCGCAGCAAGTTATATGCGGTCGTGACGTGAAAGAAGAACTGGGGCAACCCGTAGGCCAGAACGTAGGCCTGCCCGGACAGTTTTTTCTCTTTTGGGGTTCCAGGGCGTAAAACGATTTCCCTGCCTTCGCCGCCATTGAACTGTTCAATGCTCAGTGCATCGAGCATCGCAATGGTTTTGGATATGCGCTGCTGCAGTTCGGCAAAACTCTGTTCGTTGTCCTCGTAGGTAGCCACCTCAATGCCGGCGATGCGGGCCGCGACGCTGTTGGCGAAATCGCAGGCGATTTGCACTTGCCGGACCATTGCAAGCATATCGGGAGACAAACGGGCCTGTAACAAAATCGAGGGATCGAATTTGCGGTCCCGCGCATGTTCCTCGCCTTTTTTGAGCACGTCGCTGAGCGCCAACAGCATCTGCCTGAAAACGGGAACGGTAGCGGTGTAAAGGGAAATGGACATGGGTTTCCTATCGATGGATTCGGTTGAAGAGACTGGATGGAAGACGCACTTTAGCTCAGTTCTGGATGCGCTACGATGCAGTCAGACCCTGCCCAACGACCAGCCGGAGCACCCATGACCCTCTCGGCGCACATCGAGGGTCTGACCCCGTGACCACCCTCTTTTCGGACCGGGATGCCCATGGTTTGACCTGAATGCCCGGTTTCCGCCCAATATCGACTGGTGCGAGGAAAAGCTGTGCGCATCAGCGCGGCAATGAACGCGCGAACAACGACTGAATGAAGACGAGAATTGCCGGCTCCAGGCTGACGGTCGACCCTTTGCAGCTGTCGGAGCACAATGATGGCCCGATGTCAAAGAGCAGGACAAGATGATCTCAGCTACTGTTATTGCACTGACAGGATTTATCGTCTGGGCCTTGGCGCTGCTGGTGCTCATGGAAATTCTCCGCGCCCGTATGGTTCTTGCCGGGGAGGTGCCGGCCAACGGCTTCAATCCGGAGAACTCGAATCTCTCGCCATTCATGCAACGGCTCGCGCGTGCGCATGCAAATTGCGTCGAGGGTTTACCGATTTTCGGAGGGCTGATGCTGGTGGCACTGGTGACCGGCCGCGCAGGTCTGACTGACCCGCTGGCATACACGTTCTTGCTGGCCAGAGTGCTGCAATCGTCGATCCACCTGGTGTCGCTGAGTCGGCTTGCGGTCACGCTCAGGTTCAGCGCGTTTGCCGTTCAGATGGTCATTGCCTGTATATGGTCGTTCGCTTTGCTGCAAGGCCGGCAAGTCTGACGCCCACTGCAGCGTTCGTGAATCCCAGTTGGCGCGATGGCAACCGCCACGGCAAGTTCCCGTTCATGACTTACCTACCCCATGCGTCAGGCGCTGGTTCACGATCACAGTTAAGCCGCAAGCGCGTGGCTGGCCTGACGTTGATCTTTCTATGGTTTGCCATTGGTGGCGTCGCTCATTTTGTCGCCACTGACACCGAAATGCGCATTGTGCCGTCGTATATTCCATGGCCCCGCGCCGTGGTGCTGGCCAGCGGTGTGTTCGAGCTTTTGGGCGCGACAGGGTTGTTATGGGCCCCTACCCGGCGACTGGCCGGCATCGGCTTGTTCGTACTCACCATAGCGGTGACGCCGGCGCACTTCTACATGCTGCAGGCGCCAGAACTGTTCCCCACCATTCCATACTGGATGTTGATCGCGCGGCTTCCTGTGCAGTTGGCGCTGCTCGCGCTGATTGCATGGGCGACATGTACGAGGAATATTTAAGTGGTGAGTGAGCTTATGCTTGACCCGTTCAGATTCGGCGCTGATGTTCACGCTGGGCCGCCGAATGTCAGCTGCGGCCGGTTCATGACGTTGGTCTTCTCGCGCGGCGTCTGTCAGCTGCCCGACTGCACCTGACCCTCACCGTCAGCGAATTGGCGCTCTCGACCCACTTTGCGTATTGGCCGCGGGGACCTGTGCGGCGGCTTGGCTGCGTTTGCATTCGTTCGACCAATCGAAGTTGATTTACACATTCGGCCAGTTCCATTCGCTGGCCAAGGGTGGAGCCCGTCGCTCAATGAGACCGTCATGGCGCACTGACCGCGCTGGGGGTGGAATGCTGTGCCTGCAGCAGCAATCGCTGCACCTGGTCGAGCAGGGCGACGCCGTCGACAGGTTTGACCAGGTGGAGGTCAAAGCCGGCCTCACGGCTGCGGCCGTGATCCTGCGGCGTGCCGTAGCCGGTGATCGCCACCAGCAGCGTCTTGGCGAACCGCGGTTCCATGCCGCGCAACCGCCTGGCCACTTCCAGGCCGTCAAAGCCGGGCAGACCGATGTCGATCAGTGCCACGTCGAAAGCCCCGGCAGTTGCCCGGTCCATGGCCTCTGGCCCGTCCACGGCTTCGGTCACTTGGTGCCCTGCGCCTTCGAGTACTTCGCGCAGCATCCTGCGACCGTCGTCGTTGTCATCGACCAGCAGCACATCAAGCTGTCGCACTGCACTGGGGCCGGCAGGCAACGGTGCCGGCTCTATGCCCGCCTGCGGCCCGACACTTGGCAGCGTCAGCGTGAAGGTGCTGCCCTGTCCCAAGCCGTCGCTGTGCGCGTCGAGCCGCCCGCCGTGCAACTCGGCGAGCCGGTGCGCAAGTGTGAGGCCGATGCCCAGGCCGCCCTGTGACCGTGCGGTGTCGCGCTTTCCCTGCTCGAAGAGGTTGAACACGCGAGGCAACAGATCGGCGGCCATGCCGACGCCTTCGTCGCGCACGCTGAGCATCACGCGGTCGGCGGCGCGTGCAAGTACCAATTGGATGGCGCCGCCCTCAGGCGAGTAGCGCACCGCATTGCTCAACAAGTTGGTGACGATCTGCTCGAGCCGCGTATCGTCGCCCGACACCCAGGCTCGTTCGAGCCGTAGATCGAGCCGGTGCTTGGGCGAACTGCCGACGACCTGTTCAGCCACCCGCTGTACCAGTGCGGCGAAATCGAGCGGGCGCCGCTCGATCTCGATCTTGCCGAGGCTCACCCGGCTGGCGTCAAGCAGGTCGTCGACCAGCTTGGTCAGGTGCGCCGTCTGTCGCTGCAGCACGCCCTGCGCTTTGGTGGCGAGGGGGCCGTCAGGCCGCATGCGCAGCACATGCAAGGCGGCGGTGATCGCGTTCAAGGGATTGCGCAGTTCGTGGCCGAGCATGGCCAGGAACTCGTCCTTGGCGCGGTTGGCATTTTCAGCCTGCGCACGCGCCCGGCTCAGCGCATGCATCGCCTGTGCCGCTTCGTCGAGAGCATGCTGCAGTTCGCGCAGCTCCCGCATGACCAGGCTCGTCGATCCGAACGAGTCTTCGCCGGCCAGCTTTGCGTCGCTGGGCGCAGTCGTTTGGTCGGACGACGGTAGCCGCTGGGTTTCGCGCTGCGTGTGCTGCAGGGGCGAGCTGTAGTTGCCGCGCCGCATCGCGCGCGCCTGCGCCGCAAGCAGTGCCACAGGTTCGCTGATGCGACGAGCGAGCAGCCGAGCAAACAGCAGCGCCAGCGCCATTGAGACGCCCACACCAAGCAAACCAATGACGAGGGCGCGCCATGCGCTGGCCTCGACGCTCTTGGCTGGGACGCCGATACCCACAGACCAGCCGCTGAACGCCGAGCGTCGCCAGGTCACGTACGAGGGTGTGTTTTCCAGCGTGGTGCCGCGGTAAGCCCCTTCGGCCGCGCCCGAGGTGAGTGCGGCATGAAACGCCGGCGCCACCGTCACCCCGATCTGCACCTGTCCTAGGTGCGAGCGGGCCACTTGAAGAAGTCGACGGTCGACCACAGAGGCAACCCAGTCGTCGGGCAAGCCCTGTTCGCGCACGATGCGCATGATGGCCGTCGGGTCGACCACCGCGGTGAGCACATAAGCCAGTCGGCCTTCACGCAGCACTGGCACGCGAACAGGGAATGCTAGTCGCGCACGTCGTGGATCCGACGACAGGCTGCCGATAGTCGGCTGCAGTGTACGCCGCACGGCCTCGAAGCTGGCCGTCTCGTCAACGGGCTGCGGTTTGGTGCCGTAGGGCTCTATCGCATTGACCTGATACAGGCCCTCACCGCTGGCCAGAATCACAGTCACCCAATCTGGGTGCAGATTCTTGACCCGCACCGCGAGGCCGTGAAAACGTTGCAGCTCACCGTCCGCGAGTGACTGGCTCTCCGCGAGAGTGCGCAGAGCGCTGACCGTGGCTCCCAATTCGGCGTCGATGGCGCTTGTAATCGCGACCACGCGCGCTTGCATGCCACGTTCGAACGTCTGGCGCTCCTGCCGGGCTTGCACCACGGCCAGTATGGCGGCGAACAGCACCACCGGCAACAGCGTGCCGAGCGCCAGCAGGAACAAGTTGTTGCCGATGCTCGTGGTACGCAGTCTGGAGTTGTAAACCGACATCGGGTGCGGCGCCTCGTCATCCCGCACTGAAAGGCGGGCACTTTGAATTACTGCATATGGTTGCCAGGTGCCATGGTAGCGGCACTTGGCGTGGCGTGCAGCGGCCGCGCCTTGACCATTTCCGCGGCAAACCTCTGGCCGTAATAGTGTCCCACCTGCGCGACAATGTGGTTCAGTCCGTACTGTGCGGGATCTGGCAAATCGGCCGCGTCTCGCGGGTAAACCTTCGCAAAAGTCGTCTCGAAGATTCGATGCGCAGCCAATTCCGGTGTTCCTTTCAGGAGCGGGTGGCCGGATTGGGCTTCAGCGCAATTCGCCCGCAAACGGATTGGTGCGCGAGGACCAACTTCGCCAATTGCCGAAAGGCTACTCGATGCCTCCGCAATTGGCAACGTCGCATGCCGCAAGGCTTGGGGCCCGAAACGGGTGACCTATGCTGCGTCATGTCGGGCAAGCACAACACGGCGGTGGGCTGCGCGCCCAGGCCACCGCCGATACAACCCGTTGCGCCGGTTTCGATCGACCGCATTGCCAGTGGCAGAATCGAGCAGCGATCCGTCCGCGCCCACGATGCCATGAGCCCTTTTGCCAACGCCCTTCGATGTGCACCGCATCAGCGCGTCCGGCCGGGGCGCGACCGTCATAGCGGGCGATGCCTTGACTGATAGCGAGCGTGCACGGCGCTTCGGGCTGTTGTGCCTGGTCGGCACCTCGGTCGGCTGGGGCCTGAACTGGCCGGCGATGAAGGTCCTTCTGACGCAGTTGCCGCCCTTGTTCGCGCGCGGCAGCGCCGGGATGGTGGCGGCCCTGGTATTTGCCGCCATCGCCGTGGCGCGTGGCGACAGTTTGCGTGTGCCGCGGCCGCTGATCAGGCGGCTGTTCGCCTTGTCGATGACCAATGTGTTCGCCTGGATGGGGTTCTCGACACTGTCGATGCAGTGGCTGAGCGCAGGGCAGGCCGCGATGCTCGTCTATACGATGCCGATCTGGGCCACCTTGCTGGCCTGGCCGCTGTCCGGCCAGCGGCCCACTGCACGCGCGACGCTGGGCTTGCTGCTGAGCATGGCCGGGTTGTGGACCCTGCTTGGCGCGGGCGCGATCGCGTTGGGACAGGGTGCATTGATCGGTGTCGGACTGGCGCTGGCAGCGGCGCTGCTGTTCGCGTTTGGCACCGTCGCGCTCAAACCGCTGGCCGAACTGGCGCCGATCCCCAATTTGGCCTGGCAGCTCGGCCTGGGCTGCTTGCCGATGGTATTGTTCGGCGTGGTCTGGGAGCGGCCACAGCTGGCCGGTGTGAGTGGCACCGGCTGGGCGCTGATGGCCTACATGACCGTCGTTCCCATGGGCCTGTGTTACCTCAGCTGGTTCGCGGCTCTGCGCCGAGTGCCGGCGACCATGGCGTCGATGGCGACGCTGCTGACGCCGGTGATCGGCGTGTTTGCTGCCGCAGCAGTGCTGGGCGAGTCGCTGGGCGCACGCGAACTCGGCGCATTGGTGCTGACACTCTCCGGTGTCGCGCTCGTGTTGCGCCGTGCCGGATCTCAGCCAGACGCCTGAGTAGCCCGGCCCCAGCCTGTCGACACTGGCGCTCACCCGCCAGCTGGCGCCCGGACGCGCATCGCAGGCAACTCAGCCCGCGTGTTCGCCGAATTGCCCGCTCTGGAAGTCCTTCACCGCCTGGAACACTTCTTCCTGCGTGTTCATGACGAATGGCCCGTACTGCGCGATCGGCTCTTTCAAAGGCCGGCCGGCGATCAGCAGCACCCTGGCATCTTCGCTGGCGGCGATGCGTATGCCATCTGAACCGGCGTCGTTCTTCAAAATGGCCATACGCTGCGCCGGCACGGTTTGCCCGTCGATCGTCACCGCGCCGCGATATACGTAGACGAAGGCGTTGTGTTCCGCCGGCAGCGGCTGTGCGAAGTTCGTCCCTTGCGGCATCTGCAGATCCAGGTACAGCGCCGCGGTGCCGTCGCGCGTCACCGCGCCGGTCACGCCATGGCTCGCACCGGCGATCACGGTCACGGCCACGCCTTCGGCTGTGGTCAACCGGGGCAGCTCCTCGGCCGTGAAGTCACGGTACCACGGCGTGCGCATCTTCTCGGCTGCAGGCAGGTTCAGCCAGAGTTGGAAACCTTCCATGACGCCCTGTTCCTGCTCTGGAATCTCCGAGTGGATGACACCGCTGCCGGCCGTCATCCACTGCACACCGCCGTTTTCCAGCAGGCCTTCATGGCCAGCGCTGTCGCGGTGGCGCATGCGCCCGGCGATCATGTAGCTGATGGTCTCGAAGCCGCGGTGCGGATGGTCTGGAAACCCGGCAATATAGTCGTCGGCCTTGTCGCTGCCGAAGGCGTCGAGCATCAGGAACGGATCAAGCCGGCGTTGCAGCTGTTGCGTCAACACGCGCGTCAGTTTGACGCCGGCGCCATCCGACGTGGCCTGGCCGGCCACGATGCGCTCCAAGGTGCGTGCCCGGGTCACGCTGGGGCCGGTTGCGGTGATAGTGGTCATGGTGCGGCTTCCTTTGGTGGCCCGTCGCGCGACACGGGGGCGCGCAGCGGCTAGTTTGCGCCCGACGGGCGCCTGACTCCAATATAGGGATTCCCGTGCCCGACTGAAAGCCCGTCTGGCGCAACACATCGTTCCACCGGCAGGTCAATCGCCCCGGGTGGGCCAGGCCGCAAGACCAGCCCGGATAATGCCGCGTGCCCCCCATCGGCTCACCCCTGTTACCCGCCGCCATCGCCGCGCTCGTCAATGCCTCTGCCTGGGGGCTCGCCTGGATTCCGCTCGAGTGGCTCGAGGCGCATGGCGTGGTCACCTTGGAACCACTTTGTTCATCTTCGCAGCCTGCACCTTGGTGGTGCTCGTGGTGCGCCCCGGCGCCATCCGGCGCAGCCTGGCTGGCGGTCATCGCCGGCTTCTGCTTCGGCCTGAACAACGTGTTGTCGCGCCGACCAGGCCGCCCAATGAAGCGCCCGACGGCGGTACGCCCCAGCCGCCGGTCACGAAGATCGCGCTGATGCGGCTGAGCCGGCCAGGCCACCGCGGCATCAGAAATAAAGTTGTCTGGCCCGTTGCCTTGTCAGCTGGCCTGCAGCGGCATGGCCGTGGCCGCGAAGGTGTTGGCCTGCGCCTGGATGGCCTCGAACTTCGCGAGTGCCTCGGCACTGCTTAGGCCTCTGAGCAGTGCCAGCTCGTAACCCTCGTCATCGGCAAAATGGTAGCCGAGGTCCCAGCCCCAGAATCGGCGCTCGCCGCCGGTGTGCTCGAAGATCAACACGTCGATGTCGGTATGCCGTGTGTCGAGGGTCAGGCGCTCCAGCAGCGCGGCGATGGCATCCTGCGGCCCTTCGACCAGCTGCACGAAGCTGCAGCCGTCAAAAACAAGCAGGCCGCTGATGCCGTCCTGCTGATTGCGCGGGCGCCCCTTCTTGGCGATATCGGCCACATCGGAGAGCTGTGCGCTGGGCGCCAATGCGCTGACGTACAGCAGAGTGAAGAGTGGGGGCGCTGGAGAACTCATTGAATACGCAGAATGGGGTCGTATTTGCGTCAGGGCATGCGCGATGATGGTTCTGTCGTCATCAGCCGTGTCTGATGGCACTGGCAATACGGGTCGCCTTATTATGACCAAAGTCCCGGTCGGGCCAGAAGTGCCGTTGTTTGAGTTTGCCTGGTCAGAAAGGGCGTGGTTCGCAGCGCAGCGGCATCATCGGGAAGATGACTATCGCCGAAGCGTGCGCGGGTCATCGGACGCCCCTGGCAAATACGTAGATCCCGGCGATCACCAGTGACGTTCCGAACGCCACCCATACGGTGAAGGGTTCGCCGAGCAGCAGTGCACCGAGCGCAATGGTCGCCATCGGCCCGACCATTGACGGAGGCGATTGCCGCGCACCGCGCGGTAGTGGTGGCCGATACCTCGCGTTTGGCCATCGCCCGCAGTTACGGCGTGCAGATGCACCAGGAGCGGCTGGCCATGCCGAGCATGCGGGCGAAGATTGCGGCCCAACTGGCAGGCCTGGGCGTGGGCTGGTTACCGCTTGAAAAAGTGCGCCAGCATCTGGCACAAGGCACGCTGGTGGCGTTGACCACGCAAGACCCGCGCGAACCGAATCTGCTCTACGAGGGTTGGCATTCGCACCGCGCCGGGCCGGCGCTGCAGTGGTGGGCGGACAAGCTGCGCGACCCGCGGCTGGTGCGACCGCTGCTGCATGCGTCCGGCCCATTGACCGATTCCGTGGGAAACATTTCTGTGTGAAACGGACCGTTGGCACCGATGGGTTACGCAGCTCGAATGTTGCTTGCCATGCGCATCTGTGGCAGCATGAAACCCAACATCACTCATGGCAAACCACATCCCTGCTGAAATGACGACATCTGCCACGTTGCCTGTCAGTAAGGCGACCAATATCACTCTGGATGCTGATTTGTTGGCGCAAGCCCGCGCCTTGGAGGTCAACATTTCGCAGGCGTCGGAGGAAGGGTTGTCACGTGCGGTCGCGATCAAAAAGGCCGCAGTGTGGCTCCAGCAAAATCAGGCCGCGCTGGACAGTTCGAATGCGTACGTCGAATCGAATGGGTTGCCGTTGGCAAAGCACCGGAAATTTTGATGGCACGCTTTGATGTGTATGCCAATCGCAGTGGTGCAAGGCGCCGAGGTGTCCATGGTGACGCAATTCATGGCGGCCGTGCCTGTTTCCGAGTTGACCATTCCCGTCGCAACGCTCAATGGTGACAGTGATGCAGTTTTTGCCGCCATTGATTTCTTGCACCAAGGGTGGTAGAGGTCTGCGCGTTGCGGCAACGTCCCGGTTGCCGGACGTGGAGTTGACGGCTCTGGCGCCTGCGGCGCATTTTTTAATCCTCAGGACAAGGGTCGTCGATGGCATTCACGAAAATGGAGCAAGCGCGCAATTCGAAGGCGCTGAAATGGTTCATGGAACAACGGCGCCCGCCGGAACACATCCGCCCGCAACTGGACATTGGGTTCACCGTGGTCGGACAAACCGTCGACATCTTCGAGATCCGACCGGACTGGCAGGACAAGACGACGATTCGACATACGCCGGCTGCGCGGGTGAGGCACATCAAGACGCAAAACGCGTGGCGGCTCTACTGGATGCGCCGCGATCTGAAATGGCACCTGTACGAGCCCGACGCGCATTTCAAGACACTGTTGGCGGCGCTTGTCGTGGTCAACGCAGACCCGTATGGCTGTTTCTTTGGCTAGGGAGATGGCGCGTGCTTCCATTCGCGGGTGGCGTGCCGGCGTCACTTTGCGGCCGTTGGCGGCAGGGATTGCCGAGATCTCTGCATGCCGGCGAAGATTGCGGCCCAGGTGGGCGACAGGTATTGCCGGATGTCTTCTGCGGCGCGCATGCGGCGGTTTAGGGGTGGCGGTTGTTAGTCCTGGACAGGAGTCGACTCAAGACGTATTTCCCGACGCTGGCGCTTGTGACGCCTGACCTTTGTGTCGGACTTGCGTGCGCATGCTTTGACTGGATACACTTTCCGACATGCACCCGTTGATCGAGACCCATCGCAAGGAGTTGATCTTGCTCGCCCGGAGACGGGGCGTCACCGGTGTGCGGGTGTTCGGCTCGATGAGCCGCGATGATGCTGACGACGACAGCGATGTGGACCTGCTTGTGACCCTGGCGCCAGATGCCAGCGCGTTGGTACTGGGTGGGCTGCTGCTGGACGTAGAGGAACTGCTGGGTCGTCGCGTGGACTTGGTTACCGAAGCGAGCCTGCATCCGGCGCTGCGTGACAGCGTGCTCGCAGGCGCCGTGGCGCTGTGAAGCCTGGGCCGCAGGCCGATCGTGTGCTGCTGCCGCACATGCAAGAGTGCCTGGAGCGGGTGCAGGACGCCGTCATCCGCAATCTGCAGATCTTGGCTGAATCGAGTCAGCGTTTGTCCAGCGAGATAAAGGCGAGCGAGCCACACGTCCCGTGGCGTGATCTGGCCGGTTTTCGCAACGTGATCGTGCATGGCTATCTCGGCGTAGATCTGCAGGCGGTTTGGTTGGTGGTTGGACAGGACCTGCCGGCATTGGCCGAGGCCGTGCGCCGAATGGCGGTGCGCCTGACCCCGGCAGCTTGAATTGGTCCGTTGAAGCTG
>JBDTMH010000159.1:0-10521 GCA_039934375.1 Burkholderiaceae bacterium
AACTGCTGATCATGGTCGACGCGCTCAAGCGCGCCTCGGCCGAACGCATCAGCGCCGTCATCCCCTACTTCGGCTACGCACGGCAGGATCGCCGGCCGCGCTCGACCCGTGTGCCGATCACGGCCAAGGTCGTGGCCAACATGCTGCAGACGGTTGGCGTCGCACGAGTCCTGACCATGGACCTGCATGCCGACCAGATCCAGGGTTTCTTCGACATTCCGGTCGACAACATCTACGCCTCGCCAGTTTTGCTGGGCGACTTGCGCCAGCGCGACTATCACGACCTGATCGTTGTTTCCCCCGATGTCGGTGGCGTGGTGCGCGCACGTGCTCTGGCCAAGCAGCTGGGTTGCGACCTGGCCATCATCGACAAGCGCCGGCCCAGGGCCAACGTCAGCGAAGTGATGCACGTGATTGGCGAGATCGAAGGCCGCAACTGCGTTGTCATGGACGACATGATCGACACCGCCGGTACGCTGGTAAAGGCGGCTGAAGTGCTCAAGGAGCGCGGCGCCAAGAAGGTATACGCGTATTGCACGCACCCGATTTTTTCCGGCCCGGCGATCGAGCGCATATCGCAGGGAACCGCGCTCGACGAAGTGGTGGTCACCGACACCATTCCGCTGAACAACGCGGCCCAGGCCTGCAGGAAGATTCGCCAGTTGACCGTGGCACCGCTGATCGCCGAGACGATCCAGCGTATTGCCAAGGGCGACTCGGTGATGAGCTTGTTCTCGGATCAGGAAAACCTCTTTTAGAGGATCCTCGGTTCGGGGCATTGGTGGCTGGCGCGCCCAAATAGTGGTGGGTCGGCTTT
Source organism: Burkholderiaceae bacterium (assembly GCA_039934375.1). Classification (GTDB taxonomy): domain Bacteria; phylum Pseudomonadota; class Gammaproteobacteria; order Burkholderiales; family Burkholderiaceae_C; genus CAISIP01. The sequence continues at coordinate 818 of JBDTMH010000159.1, forward strand.
TTTAACCGGAGTCACACTGGTCGCGGTGGACTTCAATTGGAGTGAATCATGAAATTTGTCGCTTTTGAGCGCGCCAAGCAGGGCACGGGTGCGAGCCGCCGTCTCCGCATCACCGGTCGTACACCGGGCATTGTCTACGGTGGCGAAAACGGCCAGCCACAACTGATCGAACTGGACCACAACGCGCTGTTCCACGCCATCAAAAAAGAAGCCTTTCATTCGTCCATCCTGGACATGGAAGTCGACGGCACCTCGAACAAGGTCCTGCTGCGTGACCTGCAGATGCACCCGTTCAAGCCGCTGGTCCTGCATATCGACTTCCAGCGCGTCGACGCCAAGACCCGCATGCACATGAAGGTGCCATTGCACTATGTGGGCCAGGAAGAATCGAACGCGGTCAAGGTCGACCATTGCCTGGTCAATCATGTGAAGACCGAGCTGGACGTGTCCTGCCTACCGGCCAACCTGCCCGAGTTCATCGAGGTCGATCTGTCCGGCCTGGTCAAGGGCAAGTCCCTGCACCTCAAGGAGATCAAGCTACCGCGTGGTGTCACTCCCGCCAAGGGCGGCAAGGACAACCCCGTGCTGGTGTCGGTCGTGATGCCGGCTGCCGAGGCATCGGAAGCCAATGCAGAGGCCGCCGCCGCTGCCGCGCCCGCGGCAGATGCCAAGCCTGCTGCAGGCGCCAAAACCGCACCTGCCGCTGGTGCCAAGGCCGCACCCGCGGCTGGTGCCAAAGCCGCACCCGCTTCAGGCGCCAAAGCCGCACCTGCTGCTGGTGCCAAGGCAGCACCTGCTGCCAAATCTCCACCAGCCGCCAAGAAGTAAACGGCATCTGCCGATTTGCGCAAACGGCCCACCTCGGTGGGCCGTTTGTTTTGGCGCCGCAGCTCCAGCATCGATAATTTGCCATCATGATCAAGCTGTTTGTCGGCCTGGGCAATCCCGGGCCTGAATACGAAGAAACCCGTCACAACGCTGGCTTCTGGTGGATCGACGCACTCGCCGAGTCGTTGGCTTTGCGCCTGGCCTACGACAAGGCCTGGCAGGGCCGGTGCGTGCGTACCAGCATGCAGGGGCAGACCGTCTGGCTGCTCAAGCCGCAAACCTTCATGAATCTGTCCGGCCGTTCGGTCGCGGCGCTGGCACGGTTCTTCAAGATTGCGCCGCAGGAGATTCTGGTTGCACACGACGAACTGGATATCATCCCCGGCCAGGTCAAGCTCAAGCGCGGCGGCAGCCACGCCGGGCACAACGGCCTGCGCGACATCCATGACCAGCTCGGAACCGATGACTACTGGCGGCTGCGCCTGGGCATCGGCCATCCGGGCGTCAAGTCGGAGGTCGTCAACTGGGTGCTCAAAAAACCCCGGCCCGAGCACCGCCAGGCTATCGACGAATGCATCATGCGCTCACTCAAGGCCGTGCCCCTCCTGCAAAGTGGTGACGTAGCCAAGGCAACGATGTTGCTGCACACCCGCGTCGCGCCGGAAAATCCACCCGACAAACCGGCATAAGTAGCACGCGCGATGCGCACCAGGCGCTCATGTGGAAACACCTGGCCGCTCCCAAGTTTCCTCGCACGCCCCAGGGCGCCTGGGGAAGCCAGGGCTGGGAGCGCTCGGAACTTGCCGGCACCCGCAACTGTTGTGAAAGGGCCTGCACCATGCACAAACCGAGCCGAACTGCGCACATCATCGCGATCATGATCTGCTGCGCCTGGTCCCAGGCCACGGCGGAGCAAACCGTCTACCGCTGCGGCAACAGCTACAGCCAGACAGCGTGCGCGGGCGCAGTCCCAATGTCCGTCGACGACAGCCGCAGTCCAGCGCAAAAGGCACAGACCGACGCAGCAACCGTACAAGCGCGCCAGCTGGCCGACCAGATGGAGCGCGAACGCCTGTCCAAGGAGAAAGCCGCCCTGTTGGCGCAGGCCCAACAAATCGCCGCCAAAGGCCACGGCCAAGGAAAGGGGGTGGCAAAAGTCAAAGTAAAAGCGGACGCGCCCGCGCCGAAGAAGCCACCGCGGGCCAGCGAGAAGAAGAAAAAAGACCCCGAGTTCTTCACTGCAGCTGCTTCACCCGACAAAAAGGGCAAGCCCGCCGCTGGTGCGACCGACTAGCGGCATCCGGTTCCCGACGCGGGGGTCGCACCGACTCGATGCGCCCGGCCGCTCGGCATTGACGCGGGCGCCACTGCTGTGTTGTCAGCTCTGGCCAGCCGCGCTGGCGGCGGCTTGCAGGCGCCGGAACTTGGCCCACAAGGTTTCCGTGTCTTCGATGAAATCCGGATCAACCGGAATACATGCGACAGGACATACCTGAACGCATTGCGGCTCGTCGAAATGGCCCACACATTCTGTACACTTGCGCGGGTCGATTTCGTAAATCTCCTGCCCGAGAAAAATCGCCTCATTCGGGCACTCGGGCTCACACACATCACAGTTGATGCATTCGTCGGTAATGATCAGAGACATTGCACGTCAGCCCGTTGATAGCTCGCGGGTGCCCGGGTCGGACTCCTCCCTGTCGATTATCCGCTGCCGCGAATGCCCTCGCAGCTAGACCCTGTTCGTCACGGGTGGATTGTCAAGAGGCTGTGCTCGCACGCCTGCGCCTGACCGATCACCATGGGCCCGTTCCTCGTCAAGCGCATCCTGACCCTGATCGCCACGCTCATTGGCGCGTCGATCGTGGTCTTCCTGGTGCTCGAAATTCTGCCGGGCAATGCCGCAGAAATCATGATGGGGCCGGATGCCGCACCCGATGCCGTGCAGGCACTGGCGATCAAGCTGGGCCTGGATCAGCCGGCCTGGGAGCGCTACTGGCACTGGGTCGTGGGAATGCTCACCGGCAATCTGGGCAACAGTTACGCCTACAGCTCCCCGGTATCGGAGTTGATGCTGGAGCGCCTTTCGCTGACGATTCCACTGGCCGTCATGGCGATGTGCCTGACCACCGTGCTGGCACTGGTCGTCGGAATTTACGCCGCGGCCAATCACAACCGCATTGGCGACGTCGGGCTGATGAGCATGACGCAGGTCGGCATCGCGATCCCGAATTTCTGGTTCGCGATCCTGCTGATCCTGTTCTTTTCGGTCAAGCTGCAATGGTTCTCGGCGGGCGGATTCCCCGGCTGGGAGGATGGCCCTTGGCCGGCCCTGCAATCGCTGCTGCTGCCAGCGCTGTCGCTGGCTGTCGTGCAGTCGGCCATCCTGGCGCGGATCACGCGTTCGGCGGTGCTGGAGGTGATGCGCGAAGACTACGTGCGCACCGCGCGCGCCAAGGGCCTGTCACAGCGCGCCACGTTATGGGGCCATGTGCTGCGCAACGCGATGATCCCGGTCATTACCGTCATGGGGCTGCAAGCTGCCGAGTTGCTGGCAGGCACCATCGTCGTGGAGAACGTGTTCTACCTGCCCGGCCTGGGCCGGTTGATCTTCCAGTCGATCTCCAACCGCGACCTGATCGTCGTGCGCAACTGCGTCATGTTCCTGGCCACCATGGTCGTCGTCGTCAACTTCGCCGTCGACGTGTTGTACGCCGTCATCGATCCCCGTGTGAAGGCAAGCGATATATGAACGCCGCAGTGCGATGCGCGGAGCCGGTCTTATGAGCGCGGCGCCGGGCCGCTCCCAAGCAAGCTCGCAGCGCAGCCCGCAGGGCGAAGGTACTCCAGTGATCGCTGTGCCGGCCGACGCTGGATTCATTGGCCAGCCCCTTTGGCGCCGGGCGCTGCAGCACCGCAGCTTCGTGTTCGGCGGCGTGCTTAGCGCACTGCTGGTGTTCGCTGCGGTTTTGTCGCTGTTCTGGACGCCCTGGTCGCCGTACGAAATGAATCTGCCAGGCAAGCTGCAGTCGCCTTCGGCACATCACTGGCTGGGCACCGACGCCTTCGGTCGCGATGTGTCTTCGCTGTTGCTGGTCGGTGCGCGCAATTCGATTCTGGTCGGGGTGATCGCGGTTGGCATCGGCCTGTTCGTGGGTACGGCGCTGGGTTTGATGGCCGCGGCCAGGCGCGGCTGGGTCGAAGAGCTGATCATGCGGTTGTCGGATTTCACGTTCGCGTTTCCGGCCATTCTGTCAGCCATCATGCTGACAGCCGTATTCGGTGCCGGCATCGTGAACTCCATCATTGCCATCGGCATCTTCAACATCCCCACCTTCGCGCGCATCACGCGGGCCTCGGCCAACGCGATCTGGTCGCGCGAGTTCGTGCTTGCCGCCAGGGCCTGCGGCAAGGGGCCATGGAGCATCACGTTCGATCATGTGCTGCCCAACATCCTGTCGGTACTCACGGTGCAGGTCACGATCCGGTTCGCGATCGCCATCCTGGCCGAGGCCGCGCTCTCGTACCTGGGCCTGGGCACGCAACCGCCACAGCCTTCCTGGGGCCGCATGCTGGCGGAAGCGCAGACCCTGCTGTTCCAGGCGCCGCTGCTGGCCGTGTTTCCGGGCGTGGCGATCGCGCTGGCGGTGTTGGGCCTGAACCTGCTGGGCGACGGCCTGCGCGACCTGATGGATCCCCGACTGGCCCGCAAGCGATAGACGATGCTGGAAATCAACCGTCTCAGCGTACAGCTGCAAACCCAGCGCGGCCCGGCCTTCGCAATCCGCGACGTCGGCTTCACGCTGCAGCGTGGGGACACCGTCGGCCTTGTCGGCGAGTCAGGCTGCGGCAAGTCCATCACCGCCATGGCCTTGATGGGACTGTTGCCCGAAGGCGCCAAGGTGACCGGCAGCATTCGCCTCGATGGCCAGGAGCTGGTCGGCCAGAGCGACGCGGTGCTGCGCCGGCTGCGCGGCAACCGCATCGGCATGATCTTTCAGGAGCCGATGACGGCGCTCAACCCGGTGCACACCATCGGTCACCAGGTGGCAGAACCGATGCGCCTGCACCGCGGCATGGCCCGCGACGAGGCGCGAGCCCAGACCATCACGCTGCTCGAGCGCGTTGGCATCCCGAATGCCGCTGCCCGCATCGATGCCTATCCGCACCAGTTCTCCGGCGGCCAGCGCCAGCGCGTCACGATTGCGATGGCACTGGCCTGCGAGCCCGACATCCTGATTGCCGACGAACCCACGACCGCGCTCGACGTCACAATCCAGGGCCAGATCCTGGACCTGATCCACGACCTGGTGAAAGAGCGATCGATGGCCTTGCTGCTGATCTCGCACGACCTGGGTGTGATTGCGCAAAACGTCGAACGCATGATGGTGATGTACGGCGGCAGCGTCATCGAAAGCGGCTCCACGGCAAGTGTATTCGGCCACATGGCCCATCCCTATACCCGCGGGCTGTTCGGTGCCAGACCGCGGCTCGGGGCTGCATCAGGATCCCGGCTCACGACCATCGAAGGCACCGTTCCCGAGTTGGTCGACCTCCCCGCCGGTTGCGCTTTTTCCGATCGTTGCGCCTGGTCGCAGCCAGAGTGCGTCGCGACGCGACCAACGCCGGTCGCATTGGACCCCGGCCATGAGGCCAGCTGCCTGCGGCTGGACGCAGTGATGGCGGGAGACAAGCCATGAGCCTTGCCAACGACGCGCCGCTGCTGGTCGTCGACCAGGTCACCCGCACCTACCTGTTGCCGCGCGAGAAGCTGTGGAGCCCAGCGCCCAAAGTGCATGCACTGCAGGGCATCAGCTTTCAGATGCAGGCCGGCCGCAGCATGGGAATCGTCGGCGAGTCGGGCTCCGGCAAGTCGACGCTGGCGCGCCTGGTCATGGCGCTGGAACCACCGAGCAGCGGCAGTGTGCAGATTCTCGGTCGCGACACGGCTGCGCTCGACGCCGCCAGCCTGCGCAATGCGCGGCGCGACTTTCAGATGGTGTTCCAGGATCCATATGGTTCGCTCGACCCGCGACAGACAGTGCGCCGCATCGTGACCGAACCGCTGCAGGCGCAGGGTGACGCCTCTGCTGAGCAGCAGGCCCAACTGGCCCAGGAAGTGTTGCAGTCGGTCGGCCTGCGCGCCTCCGACCTGGACAAATACCCGCATGAATTCTCCGGCGGCCAGCGCCAGCGGATTGCGATTGCCCGGGCCCTGATCACACGCCCGCGCCTGATCGTGGCCGACGAGCCCGTCAGCGCGCTCGACGTATCGGTCCAGGCGCAGGTGCTCAACCTGATGCAGGACCTGCAGGCCCAGTTCGATGTCACCTACCTGCTGATCAGCCACGACCTTGCGGTGGTCGACCATCTGTGTGCGGATGTGGCGGTGATATTCCAGGGACGCATCGTTGAACAAGGTGCTCCCCAGACGTTGTTCCGCGACGCCGCGCACCCGTACACCCAGGCTTTGCTCGACGCGGTGCCGCGAATGGAGCCGCGCCAGCCGGGTAATCCACGCAGTCGCACGCAGCATGTCGAACCACGGTTGCAGCTACCCGGCGCTTGTCCCTATGCGCACCGCTGCCCCCGCGCCCAGGAAATTTGCGACATCCGCCGCCCGGAACTCACGCCGCTGGCAGGCGCGGGCCATCGTGTGGCCTGTCACTTCCCGCAGGACCAGACGACAGCCAAACCGACACACGGCGATGCCGCCGGAGCCAAAGCCTGATAGAGCATATGAAATCCGCAGCGCTGAAAATGCTATCGTGCGCTTCTGTCGTACCGACAATATCCCGAACCGAAGAATGTCATTGAAAGGAAATCTGATCATGGTCAATCGCCGTTCCGTACTCACGTCAGCCGCCGCCACTACCGCGCTGGCCAGTGTTCCTTTTGCCGCGCAGGCGCAATCCAAGAAGTCGACGCTGGTGGTGGGCATGGCGCTAGAGCCGGCGCCAGGGCTCGATCCGACCGGTGGTGCAGCCGCCGCGATCGGCGAGATTTCGCTCTACAACATCTTTGAGACGCTGACCAAGATCAACCAGGACGGCTCGGTATCGCCGCTGCTGGCCGAGAGTTGGGAAGTCTCACCCGACCTCAAGACCTACACCTTCCGCCTGCGCAAGGGCGTCAAATTCCAGAACGGGGAGCCTTTCAACGCGAATGCCGTCAAGTTCTCGTTCGAACGGGCCGGAGCCGAAAAAAGCATCAACAAGGACAAACGCACGTTCGAGAAGATGGATCGCGTTGCAGCCATCGACGAGAACACCGTCGTGATCCTGAACAAGGAGCTCGACCCCGAATTCCTGTTCCTGCTGGGCCAGGGTACCGCCATCATCGTCGAGCCCAAGAGCGCCGAGACCAATGGCACCAAGCCGGTGGGCACCGGCCCGTTCGAACTCGAAGCCTGGAACAAGGGCTCGTCGGTGGTGCTGAAAAAATGGGATGGCTATCGCAATGCAGCTGCGATCAAGCTGAACAAGGTGACCTTCCGTTTCATCAGCGACCCGGCCGCCCAGGTCGCAGCTTTGCTGGCCGGCGACATCGACGCGTTCCCGCGCGTGACGCCACGCGCGGTACCGCAATTCAAGACCAATGCACGCTTTCAGGTACTGGTCGGCGGCTCACGCGCCAAAACCATCCTGGCGATCAACAACAAGAAGAAGCCGCTGGATGACGTGCGCGTGCGCCGGGCCATCCTGGCAGCGATCGACCGCAAGGCAGTGGTTGAGGCGGCCGGCGACGGGTTCGGCGTCCCTATCGGCAGCCACTACGTACCGGGTGCGTTGGGATATGTCGATACCACAGGCATCAACCCGTTCAACATCGAAAAATCCAAGGCCTTGCTGGCCGAGGCTGGTGTCAAGCTCCCGCTCGAACTCTCGCTCAAACTGCCACCACCGCCATATGCACGCCAGGGCGGCGAGTTAATCGCGGCAGAGCTGGCCAAGGTCGGCATCATCGCCAAGATCGAGAACGTCGAATGGGCCCAGTGGCTGAGCGGCGTATATGGCAGCAAGAACTATGACCTGACCATCATCTCCCACGTCGAACCTTTCGATCTGGGCAACTATGCCAAGCCAGGTTACTACTGGGGCTACGAGAATCCCAAGTTCAACGAACTGTACGACCGTATCCAGTCCGCACCGCGCGAGGCCGATCGGATCAAGCTGCTGGGAGAAGCACAGCGCATGCTGGCCAATGAAGCGGTCAACGGCTTCCTGTACCAGCCGCAATGGATCACCATTGCCAACAAGAACGTCAAGGGTCTGTGGAAGGACGTTCCGTACTTCGTCAACGACCTGTCAGTCGTCTATTGGGGCTGACGGCACCGCGATCCGGGGTGGCGGCCGATTGCAGGCGCTCGTCCACCCCCTTTGCATGAGGTCGGGACATGAAAGACAGCCTGGGCAATTCTGTCCACCTGAACGACGCGGGCAGCCTGGCGGCGCTGAATGATTTCGTCGACGGAATCCTGCGCTGCGAGGCGCGTGCTGTCAACGTGCTGGCACTGGCCGAATCGGACGAGAGCGCCATTGCCCAGGCTTATTGCGCGGCGCTGCACATGTTTGCGGAAACTCGCGATGGCCCCGTCAACGCACGCCCGTTCATCGATGCGGCGATAGCCGCAGCACCCCGCGCCAGCACGCGCGAGCGGCAGTTCGTCGCGGCCATCGCAGCCTGGATCGACGGCGACCTGGCGCAGGCCATAGGCCTGCACCAGCAACTGGCCCGAACCCATCCGCGCGATCTGGTCTCGGTCAAGCTGGGCCAATACCATCTGTTCAACCAGGGCGACGCCATCGGCATGCTGCGCCTGGCACTGGCGGCGCTGCCGGCTGCGTCCGATGTGGCGCAGATGCATGGCATGGCTGCATTCGGTTGGGAGCAATGCCATCTGATGCCGCAGGCTGAAGCGGCTGGTCGTACCGCGCTGGCCATGACACCCCGCGAGCCATGGGCCCAGCATGCGCTGGCCCATGTGATGCTGACCCAGGGACGGCTGCAGGAGGGCCAGCAGTTCATGCGCCACTGCAGCCCAACCTGGACCGGCCTGAACTCCTTCATGGAGACCCACAACTGGTGGCATCTGGCGCTGTTCGAGATCGACCTGGGCCATGCGGATGCAGCGCTGGCACTTTACGACCGACAGGTGTGGGGCGTGGTCAAGGCCTATTCCCAGGATCAGATCGGCGCTGTCTCGCTGCTGGCACGGCTGGAGCTGGCCGGTGTTGACGTCGGTGACCGTTGGCAGGATGTGGCCGATCACCTGCAGGCGCGGACCGCCGACCAGGTGCTGCCATTTCTCGATCTGCAATACCTCTACGGGCTGGCACGCGCCGGCCGCCCCCAGGCCGAGACCTTGCTGCGCAATATCGAGGCCCATGGGCAGACGCTGGCCGGATCGACCGGCACCAGCGTGACGAATGCCGCGCCGGTATGGCGCGAGGTCGCGACACCGGCCGCCTACGGTCTGATGGCCCACGCGCAAGGCCGCCATGCCCAGGCGATCGAGGCTCTGGGCCAGGCATTGCCAAAGCTGTTGCAGATTGGCGGCAGCCATGCCCAGCGCGACCTGTTCGAGCAGATCCATCTGGATGCGCTGCTGCGTTGCGGCCACTGGGCCGCGGCACAACAGCTGGTGCAACAGCGTTGCAATCACCAGCCGCAATCGGTTCGATTGCAGCGCCAGGCGGCGCGTATCTACTCGGTGCTGGGGATTGACACTGCTGCGGCCTGAACGGCCGCCTGTGCGGCTGTCTTGCTCGGGCCGGCCGCCTGTACGGCAGTCTTGCTCTGCGCGGCCGCCAGCGTGGCTGTCTTGCTCTGGTCGTATACCGGCTGGGCCGGCATTCCCTGCAGATGGGCCGTTT
>JBDTMH010000160.1:0-10500 GCA_039934375.1 Burkholderiaceae bacterium
GGCCTCGATGCGGCTGCGTTTGATCTTCATCGTCGGCGTCAGGCAGCCGTTCTCGATCGACCAAGGCTCCTTGGCGATCACCAGCATCTGCAGGCGTTCGTAGTCGGCCACGCCTTCGTTGACGCGTTTGAGCAGGGCGGTCATCTCGGCCTGCACCTCGGCGCGAACGGTGGGGTCGGACAGTCGGGGTCGGATATTTTCGGCCAGCACCACAATGCCATAAGCCGATGGCTGGCCCACGCCCGAGACCATCGAGAGTTCGATCATCGGATGCTCGTTGATGCGGTTCTCGATCGGGGCCGGCGCGACATATTTGCCCTTGGCCGTCTTGAACAGTTCCTTGACGCGGCCGGTCAGCTTGAGCAGGCCGTCCGGGCGGCGTTCGCCCATGTCACCGGTGCGAAAGAACCCGTCGTCGGTGAAGCTTTCCTTGTCCAGGTCGGGGCGTTTGTAGTAGCCCTTCATCTGGCCCGGCGACTTGATCAGAATCTCGTTGCCCGTGCCGATGCGCACTTCCACCCCGTCGTAGGGAACACCCACATAACCGGGGGCGTTGAGCTGCTCGGTCGAGTGGTGCGAGAACGCGAAGTCCTCGGTCATGCCATAGCCCTCAAGCAGATTCAGGCCCAGCCTGCGATACCAGGCGATCAGTTCCGGCGGGATCGGTGCCGATGCACTGGCCGCCAGCTTCACCTGGTCCAGGCCCAGGCCCTTGAGGACCTTGCGCCCCACCAGCTTGCCGATGACGGGTAGGCCGAGCAGGAAATCGAGCTTTTTCGCTGGCATTTTGGTCAGCACACCCTGCTGGAACTTGAGCCATAGCCGCGGCACCGAGACGAACAGGTTGGGGCGGGCCCGGTTCAGATCGGCCAGGAAGGTGTCGAGCGACTCGGCAAAGTAGATATGCGTCTGCCCGTTGTGCCAGGCCGGCGCGGCGATCACCGCACGTTCGTAGGAGTGCGCCAGCGGCAGGTACGACAACACGCGCGCGCGTACGTTCGGGTCCATGCGCAGAGCAAGGTCGTCGGTGTAGCCCTTGGCTACTGCCGAGACTGCACCGAAGGTGATCATCGCGCCCTTGGGCGTACCGGTCGAACCCGAGGTGTAGATGATCATGGCCAGGTCATCAGCGGCACGCGTCAATTTGCCGGCCAGGGGTTTGGTGTGTCCGACCAGGTCGTCCCACTGGTTGAAGCTGGTGGGCGGCGCGAGCGGCAGCGCAATACATGGCAGATTGGCGGGAACACCGGCCTTTTGTTGTTCCCAGGTGTCCAGTTTGCCGACGAACAGCAGCTTGGCCTCACTGTGTTCGAGCACGAACTTGATCGTTTCCGGGCCTTCGGTGGGGAAGATCGCCACCGTGGTGCAACCGGCCAGCCAGATTGCCAGCTCGGCCATGAAGAAATGCGCACAGTTCTTGGTCAGGATCGCGATCTGGTCGCCTTCCCCCAGGCCGCGGCTTTGCAGGTGTGCCGCCATGCGCCGGGCCTGGTCGACAGTCTCGCCCCAGGTGTAGTCGACCACCTTGCCACCGCCTAGCGGCTGCGTGAGGAACACTGTGTCTTTCTGGTTGACCTCGTGTTCCTGGATGTAGTCGAGTATCAGTTTCTGATCGGCCATGGGGGTGTCTCCTGTACGTTTTTGTGTTGAACCTACATCGACAGGGAGCCTTCGCGAAACTCCGTCTTGTCGAGCCATACGTTGACCAGCACCGGCTTGCCGCTACGCGCCAGCGCGCGTGCCTTGGCCAGTGCCGGCGCGACCTCGTCCATCTGGCGCACCAGAATACCTTCGGCGCCAAAGCCCGCAGCCACCTTGTGGTAATCGGTGCGCGCCAGCACCGTGGCCACGTCGTCATGCAGCATCTTGACCTGTTCGCGCGCAATCTGGGTCCAGCCGGCGTCGTTGCCGACGATCGCGATCACGGGTATGCCGTGGCGCACAAAGCTGTCGAACTCGACCAGACCATAGCCACAGGCACCATCGCCAAAGATGATCCACACCTCGGCGTCGGGATGGCAACATGCCGCGCCCAGTGCAAACCCCGCGCCGACCCCCAGCGTGCCGAACGCGCCCGGGTCGAGCCAGCGCAGCGGCGCGCGGGGATGCAGCACGTATGCGGCGGTTGCGACGAAGTCACCGCCGTCGGCCACGATCAGCGCCTTGTCGCCTGCGATGGCTTCGACCTGACGCAACAAGGCCACCGGATTGACCATGTTGCCCGCGATCTGCGCCTGCGTGTCGATCCCGGTTTCGCGCTCGGCGTCGCGTGCCTGCAACTGGGCAATCCACGGCTGCCACTGGCTGGCGCGCCGGCTCCACGCGGAGTCAGACTGCGCCATTGCCTGGAAGAACAGACCGGCATCGCCGATCACCGCCACGTCGGGCCGGCGGTTCAAGCGCGCGTCGCGGGCGCTGCGGTTCACAGAAATCAGCGTGGCGCTGCGCCGGATGTGTTTGCCGTAGTCGAGCCGGAAATCGCAGGGCACGCCGGCCAGCACCACGCAGTCGGCCTCGCGCAACGCCTGGCGCCGTTGGTGGCGCAGCTGCAACGCGTGCTGGCGACCCAGCAAGCCGCGCGCCATGCCCGACAGGTAGACCGGTATGCCGAGTTGCCCGATGGCCTGCGCAATGGCGGCCGCCTGACCCGCTTGCGCCAGCGTCTGGCTGCCGATCACCATCAGTGGGCGCTGCGCCTGCGACAGGGCGGCCAGCGCCTTGCGCAGGCCGAACGCCGGCGGCGCGGGTGCGGCGACCGCATCGACATGGGGGCTGGCGAATTCGGCCGATCCGGCGAACATCTTCGCGACATGGCGGCCCAGGTAAAAACGCAGCAGGCGTTCGCCAACCGAGTGCCCTTTGCCGGCCGCGTCGGCATACCACTGGCGGATCGTGGCTTCGTCGTACAGCAGGTCGACCGGACACTCGATGAATACCGGGCCCGGCACCCCGGTGCAGGCCAGCGTGAACGCGTCGTCCACGGCCGGCCCGAGGTCGGCCACGCGCCGGATCTTGATGAAGCGTTTGACGTGTGGCGCCACCAGCGGGCGCTGGTCGATGTCCTGCAGCGCACCGCGGCCCTGCAATGCCGTGGGCGCAGCGCCGCCCAGCAGGATCAGCGGCGACTGCGCCAGTTGCGCGTTCTTCAGCGCAGTGATGGTGTTGCTGATGCCGGGGCCGGCAGTCACGGCGGCCACGCCCGGCACGCCTGACAGACGGCCCATGGCGTCGGCCGCAAACACGGCAGTGGCCTCGTCACGCACGTCGACGATGCGGATTCCGCGCGCACGCGCAGCCGAGAGAATCGGCGATATATGACCGCCACACAAGGTGAAGATGTGGCCTACGCCGTGGGCTTGCAGCGACACTGCGACCCGATCTCCCCCATGCATGCGCGCTGTCGGGTCGGCCATGCGGACTTGTCTCCGTTGGTGGTGGGTCGTCTTGCTTGCAACCCCTTGGCTTCGAGTATGTCAGTGCCTTGATGTTTGGGCAATACGGTGGCGCGCAAAGCCTTGCGACCCGGCCTTTTACAATGGCCGCAACAAGGAGTGCGCAATTGGCGATTTATGCATTGGGTGAGGTCTCGCCCCGAATATCCGAGTCGGCCTGGATTGCGGAGAGTGCCCAGGTGATGGGCAATGTGGAACTGGCCGAGGACGTCAGCATCTGGTTTGGCGTGGTGCTGCGCGGCGACACCGAAACTCTGCGCATCGGCCGTGGCTCCAATATCCAGGACGGCAGCGTGCTGCATTGCGACCTTGGCAAGCCGTTGACCATCGGCGCGAACGTGACCGTCGGACACATGGTCATGCTGCACGGCTGCACAATCGGCGACGAGTCGCTGGTTGGCATCGGGGCGGTCGTTCTCAATGGCGCGCGGATCGGTCGCAACTGCCTGGTCGGCGCCGGCGCGCTGGTCACCGAAGGCAAGGAATTTCCCGACGGCTCGATGATCATCGGCAGCCCGGCCAAGGTCGTGCGTGACCTGACGCCCGAGCAGATCGAAGGTCTGCGCCAGAGCGCGCTCGGCTACGTAGCCAACGCGCGCCGCTTCAAGGACACCCTCAAGCGGATCGCCTGAGGCGGCCGCGCAACTGGAACCCGATTTGTCCGAACTGCACAAATTCCTGTTCGACGGCATGCCGGTGCGCGGCATCATCGTGCGCCTGACCGATGCCTGGACCGAGATCCTGCGCCGGCGTGCCTCGAACAACCAGACCGGTGCCTACGCCGCGCCGGTGGCCGAACTGGTGGGAGAGATGGTGGCAGCGTCGGCGCTGATGCAGTCCAACATCAAGTTCGACGGTGCGCTGGTCATGCAGATCATGGGCGATGGTCCGGTCAAGCTGGCGGTGGCCGAAGTGCAACCTGACCTGGCGCTGCGTGCCACAGCCACCGTGGTTGGGACCATCGCCCCCGACATGCGGCTCAGCGACATGGTCAATGTCAACAACGCCGGTCGCTGCGCGATCACGCTCGACCCGAAGTCCCGGTTGCCGGGGCAGCTGCCCTACCAGGGCGTCGTTCCACTGTACGGTGACCAGGGCGAGAAGCTGCAGAAACTCAGTGACGTGGTGCAGCATTACATGCTGCAAAGCGAACAGCTCGACACCACGCTGGTGCTGGCGGCCAACGACACGGTGGCTGCGGGTCTGCTGGTCCAGCGCCTGCCGATGCAGGGCACTGGCAACCTGGCCGGTGGCGCTCGCCAGGCCGACGAAGACGAGATCGGCCGCAACGAAGACTACAACCGCATTGCGCTGCTGGCCTCGAGCCTGAAACGCGACGAGTTGCTGACGCTGGGCGTCGATGCGATCCTGCACCGGCTGTTCTGGCAGGAGCCAATGCTGCGTTTTGCGCCGCAGCCGGACGACCCACAACCCCATTTCGTCTGCAGCTGCAGCCGCGAGAAGGTCGGTGCCATGATCGTCAGCCTGGGCGAACAGGAGGCCGCCGGCATTCTGGCTGAACGCGCCGATATCGAGGTGGGTTGCGAATTCTGTGGTGTGCAGTACCGCTTCGATGCGATCGACGCGGCGCAGTTGTTCCGGCCGCAAAGCCAGTTGCCGCCGACGCCGGGTTCGGGCACGCACTAGCCGGCGTGCCCGGCGCAACTACTTGGCGATCTGCACCAGGATCTCGTTCGGCCGCACCATGCCCAGCTCGAAGCGGGCCTTCTCTTCAACGATGTCCATGCCTTCCTGAAGATCGCGCACCTCGGCCTCGAGCCGCAGGTTACCCTGCTGCTCGCGTTCGTTCTGTGCCTGCTTTTGTGCCAGTTCCCTGGACAGTGCCGACACGTTCTGGATGCTGCCGCGGCCGTACCACAACTGCCCGTGCAGAATGACAAGCAGGGCGATCAATGCCAGAGGAACAAGGCGGTCACGCACAGGTGGATCTCGACAGTGGCAGCAGGCGCAGTCGCCCGATCAGCGCAGGTTGTAGAACGCGTCGCGGCCGGGGTAGTGGGCGATCTCGCCAAGGTCTTCCTCGATGCGCAGCAACTGATTGTATTTGGCCATGCGGTCCGAACGGCTCAGCGAGCCGGTCTTGATCTGGCCGGCATTGGTGCCCACCGCGATGTCGGCAATGGTGGAGTCTTCGGTTTCGCCCGAGCGGTGGCTGATGACGGCGGTATAGCCCGCGCGCTTGGCCATCTCGATGGCGGCAAAGGTCTCGGTCAACGTGCCGATCTGGTTGATCTTGATCAGGATCGAGTTGGCGATGCCCTTGTCGATGCCTTCCTTGAGGATCTTGGTATTGGTGACGAACAGGTCGTCGCCAACGATCTGCACCTTTTTGCCCAGGCGTTCGGTCAGCAGCTTCCAGCCGTCCCAGTCGTTTTCGGCCATGCCGTCCTCGATGCTGATGATCGGGTATTTGTCGACCCAGGTCGCCATGATGTCGATCCACTCAGCCGCGCTGAGCGTCAGGCCCTCGCCGTCGAGAACATAGCTGCCGTCCTTGTAGAACTCGGATGCCGCGCAGTCCAGGCCCAGCGCGATCTGATCGCCGGCCAGGTAACCCGCGGCGTCGATCGCCTCCAGGATCATCTGGATTGCGGCCTCGTGGTTGGCGACGTTGGGCGCAAAACCACCTTCGTCGCCGACCGCCACGCTGATGCCCTTGTCGGACAGAATTTTCTTGAGTGCATGGAACACCTCGGCGCCGTAGCGCAAGGCCTCGCGGAAATTCGGCGCGCCGACCGGGATGATCATGAACTCCTGCAGGTCGAGGTTGTTGTTGGCGTGCGCGCCGCCGTTGATGACGTTCATCATCGGCACTGGCATCTGCATGCCACCCATGCCGCCGAAATAACGGTACAGCGGCAGGCCGGATTCTTCGGCGGCAGCGCGGGCCACGGCCATCGACACTGCCAGCATGGCGTTTGCGCCCAGACGCGACTTGTTCTCGGTGCCGTCCAGGTCGATCAGTGTCTTGTCCAGGAACGCCTGTTCGGAGGCATCCAGACCCATCACGGCCTCGGAGATCTCGGTATTGATGAACTCGACCGCCTTGAGCACGCCCTTGCCCAGGTAACGGCTCTTGTCGCCGTCACGCAGTTCGATCGCTTCGCGCGAGCCGGTCGATGCACCGGAGGGCACGGCGGCACGGCCCATGGTGCCGCTTTCCAGCAGCACGTCGCACTCCACGGTGGGGTTGCCGCGCGAGTCGAGGATTTCGCGGCCGACAATGTCAACAATTGCACTCATGTTTGTTCTTTCTGATCAGCTTCGGGAGAGAGGATGGGGACCCTGGATATTCGGTGTGGATGCAGTGCTCAGTCGGCAAAGGCCTGCT
The DNA here is from genome assembly GCA_039934375.1 of Burkholderiaceae bacterium. Taxonomy (GTDB): domain Bacteria; phylum Pseudomonadota; class Gammaproteobacteria; order Burkholderiales; family Burkholderiaceae_C; genus CAISIP01. Next base: position 6,805 of record JBDTMH010000160.1, read on the forward strand.
CGAGAAACCCGTGGCGCTTGGTCGCCTGGTCGAGGTCGCGCAGCACTTCGAGCAATGCTTTCATGTGTTCGAGCGGAACGGCATTGGGACCGTCACTCAGTGCCTGTTTCGGCTTTGGATGGGTTTCCAGGAAGACCCCCGATACGCCAGCGGCGACGGCTGCGCGCGCCAGCACAGGCACCATGTTGCGTTGTCCGCCGCTGCTGCTTCCCTGGCCGCCCGGCAGTTGTACCGAATGGGTGGCGTCGAACACCACCGGGGCACCGGTCTCGCGCATGATGGCCAGCGAACGCATGTCGCTGACCAGGTTGTTGTAGCCGAAACTGGCGCCGCGTTCGCAGGCCATGAAGCTGTCTTCGATGAGGCCGACCTCGCGCGCCGCTGTGCGCGCCTTGTCGATCACGTTTTTCATGTCGCCAGGCGCCAGGAACTGGCCCTTCTTGATGTTGACCGGTTTGCCCGACTGCGCCACCGCGCGGATGAAGTCGGTCTGGCGGCACAGGAAGGCGGGCGTCTGCAACACGTCGACGACGTCGGCGACCAGGGCGATCTGACGCTCATCGTGTACGTCGGTCAGTACCGGCACCTGCAATTCGCGCCGCACCTTGGCCAGGATCTCCAGGCCTTTCTCCAGACCGGGTCCTCGGAAGCTGTTGCCGGAGGTACGGTTGGCCTTGTCGAAGCTGCTCTTGAAGATGAATGGAATGCCGAGCTCGCGCGTGATCTCAACCAGGGTGCCGGCCGTGTCCATCTGCAACTGCTCGGACTCGATGACGCAAGGCCCGGCAATCAGGAAAAACGGATGCCCCAGCCCGGCATTGAAACCACACAACTTCACGCCACGGCCTTCACGGCTTTGAGACTGCGGGCTTCGCCCTGGCCTTCGGCCTGGTGGTCGAGCGAGGCCTTGATGAAGGCATTGAACAACGGGTGGCCGTTCCAGGGCGTCGACTTGAACTCGGGGTGGAACTGCACGCCGATGAACCAGGGATGCACGTCACGCGGCAGCTCGACGATCTCGGTCAGGTGTTCGCGCTGCGTCTTGGCCGAGATGATCAGGCCGGCCTTGCGTAGCGTGTCGAGGTAATGCACGTTGGCTTCATAGCGGTGGCGATGGCGCTCGGTCACCACGTCGCCATAGATGTCGTGCGCCAGTGTGCCGCGCTCGACATCGGAGGTCTGCGCGCCCAGGCGCATCGTGCCGCCCAGGTCGGAGTTCTCGTCGCGGCTCTTGATCGTGCCGTCGGCATCTTGCCACTCGGTGATCAGCGCGATCACCGGATGCGGCGTGCTGGGCTCGAACTCGGTGCTGTTGGCATCGTGCAGCCCGGCGACGTCGCGTGCATATTCGATCGTGGCCACCTGCATGCCCAGGCAGATCCCCAGATAGGGCACCTTGTTCTCGCGCGCGAAACGGGCGGTGGCGATCTTGCCCTCGATGCCGCGTTTGCCGAAACCACCGGGCACCAGGATGGCGTCGAAGCGCGCCAGTTGCTTGACGGTGTCAAGGTTGATGGTCTCCGAATCGATGTACTCGATCTTCACCTTGGCATGGTTCTTCATGCCGGCATGGCGCAGTGCCTCGTTGAGTGACTTGTAGCTGTCGCTGAGGTCCACGTATTTGCCGACCATCGCGATATGGACTTCGCTCTTGGGATGCTCCGTCTCGTAGACCAGGTCGTCCCAGCGCTTGAGATTGGCGGGCGGCGTGTTCAGTCGCAGCTTGTCGCAGATCAGGCCGTCCAGACCTTGCTGGTGCAGCATGCGCGGCACCTTGTAGATGGTGTCGACGTCCCACATCGAGATCACGCCCCAGGCCGGCACGTTGGAGAACATCGAGATCTTGTCGCGCTCTTCCGGCGGGATCGGGCGGTCGGCGCGGCACACCAGCGCGTCGGCCTGGATGCCGATCTCGCGCAGCTGCTTGGCTGTGTGCTGGGTCGGCTTGGTCTTGAGTTCGCCTGCGGCAGCGATCCACGGCACGTAGGTCAGGTGCACGAACGCGGAGTTGTTCGGTCCGAGCTTCAGGCTCAGCTGGCGCACCGCCTCCAGGAACGGCAGCGATTCGATGTCACCCACGGTGCCGCCGATTTCGACGATGGCCACGTCGACCGCGTCCGGCTCGCCGAATCGTGCGCCGCGCTTGATGAAGTCCTGGATCTCGTTGGTGACGTGCGGAATCACCTGCACGGTCTTGCCCAGGTACAGCCCGCGGCGCTCTTTCTCGAGCACGCTCTTGTAGATCTGGCCAGTGGTGAAGTTGTTGCTGCGGCGCATCCGCGTTTCGACGAAACGCTCGTAATGGCCCAGGTCGAGGTCGGTTTCGGCGCCGTCGTCGGTGACGAATACTTCGCCGTGCTGGAACGGCGACATCGTGCCCGGATCCACGTTCAGGTACGGGTCGAGCTTGATCAAGGTGACTTTGAGGCCTCGCGACTCCAGAATCGCTGCGAGGGAGGCTGAGGCGATTCCCTTGCCAAGGGAGGACACGACACCGCCGGTGACGAAGACAAATTTGGTCATGTCAGGGGCGAACCGGAGGGTTCGACAGGGTGGTAAAGCGGGATTATAGGCGTCTGCTACATTGACTCCATCGTGATCGGCAGCAAAACTTCATGGACCTGACAGGCAAACATCTGGTATTGGGCTTGACCGGCGGCATCGCCTGCTACAAGGCGGCCGAATTGTGCCGTCTGCTGATCAAGCAGGGCGCGACGGTGCAGGTGGTGATGACCCGCGCCGCCGAGCAGTTCATCACGCCGGTGACCATGCAGGCGCTCTCCAACCGCACCGTTTATGGCTCGCAGTGGGACGCGCGCGAAGCCAACAACATGCCGCACATCAACCTCGCTCGCGCGGCCGACGCAATCCTGATCGCCCCGTGCAGCGCCGATTTCATGGCCCGTCTGGTGCATGGCCATGCTGACGACCTGCTGTGCCTGATGTGCCTGGCCCGTCCGGTGGCCAGCGTGCCCTTGTTGCTGGCGCCGGCGATGAACCGCGAAATGTGGGCCCATCCGGCAACGCAGCGCAACATGGCGCAGTTGCGCCAGGATGGCTGCCAGATTCTGGGCGTGGGCAGCGGCGAGCAGGCCTGCGGCGAGACCGGCGACGGCCGCATGCTCGAGCCGACCGAACTGGTCGAAGACCTGGTCGCGTTCTTCCAGCCCAAGCGGCTGGCCGCGCGCCATGTGCTTGTCACCGCCGGGCCGACCTACGAGGCGATTGATCCGGTGCGCGGCATCACCAACCTGTCCAGTGGCAAGATGGGTTTTGCGGTGGCGCGCGCGGCGCGCGAGGCCGGTGCCCGGGTCACACTGGTCGCCGGCCCGGTCAGCCTGCCGACACCGCGCGGCGTGACCCGGATCGATGTGCGTTCGGCGCAGCAGATGTACGACGCCACGTTGGCCCAGGCCGGCCAGGCCGACCTGTTCATCGCCACTGCGGCGGTGGCCGACTGGCGACCCAGCGATGCCGCCGAACACAAGATCAAGAAGGACGGCTCGGGCCAGGCGCCGCAGCTGCAGTTCACCGAAAACCCGGACATCCTGGCCACGATTGCGCAGTTGCCCAGGGCAAAGCAGGGCGCGCTGGTATGTGTGGGCTTCGCTGCCGAGAGCCAGGACCTGCTGGCCAACGCGCAGGCCAAGCGCGAGCGCAAGGGCGTGCCGCTGCTGGTCGGCAACATCGGCCCAG
>JBDTMH010000161.1:0-10495 GCA_039934375.1 Burkholderiaceae bacterium
CCAGCGGCGCTGACGCAGATCAGCGGCCATTGGCAAAAGGATAGCTTCTCATGAGTGATTCGAACACCCCACTGGCTTATTTCCACACTGCCGGTCCGGCTGCCGATCCGATCACGCGGCTGGGCTGGGGCCTTGGCATCGTCTCGGTGGCGGTCGTGGTGATCATCGCAGTGCTGATGATGCTGGCAATCTTTCGCAAGCACCGCGCCAGCCCACCAGCCACTGAGCAGTCGCTGATGCCATTGCGCGAGCGCGCCGGGATGCGCTGGATCACGGTCGGAGTCGGGATATCGACGGTGGTGCTGTTCGTCTGCGCCGTCTGGACACTGTTCACTCTCGGCGCGGTGGCAACCCCCGCCTCGAAGCCCAAGGTGATGATCGAGGTGCGGGCTTACCAGTTCTGGTGGCGAGTGCGCTATCTGGATGAGCACGGCGCCGTGCTGCTGACCACGGCCAACGAGATTCACATTCCGCAAGGTGAGCCCGTGCATTTGAAGCTGACAAGTGCCGACGTGATTCACTCGTTCTGGGTTCCGGCGCTGGCCGGCAAGATGGACGCGGTGCCTGGCCAAACCAACGTGACGTGGCTGCAAGGCAACGAGCTCGGGCGCTACCGCGGGCAGTGCAGCGAATACTGCGGCGTCCAACATGCCCATATGGGTTTGTACGTCACTGTCGACACCCCCGCCGGCTACCAGCGCTGGGTGGAGGCACAGCGGCAGCCGGCCACCTCGCCAACGTCCCCGGCCGGCAGCGGCGCGCACAGCTTCTTGGACAAGTGTTCCGGCTGCCATGCGGTCCAAGGCACAGAAGCCAAGGGCGCTCTGGCGCCGGACCTGACGCACCTGATGAGCCGTGAGACGATCGCCGCGGGTGCCCTGCCGAACGGCGCTTCGGAACTGCGGCGCTGGATCGCCCACACCCAGGATGTGAAGCCCGGCAGTGCCATGCCCGAGGTGCCGCTGGACAAGGCGGAACTGGATGCCGTGGTAGCCTACCTGACGACGCTGCACTGAGACTTGCCGATGTTGGTTTGGCGCTCGAATCGATTTCGCGGCGGTCGTGATGCCAAACGTACACGATTGCATCGGCTGCCACGTCGGGTCGATAGCTGTGTAGCAACGGCTGGGCCTTTTTCGGTAACCGGCCCGCTGCATCTCGACACATCGCTGCTAAGAAAATACTGAACCCGTTCGAAGAACGGCTCGCCTCTTTGGGCCGGCCCAACGGGGTCGATGGCATCGTCTGCGGACATTTGCACCGGGCCCACACAGGTTGCCGCGAGTGCGGCATCGGCCTACACTGGACCGATGGCCATTGAACGCAACATCCCTGTGAATGTCAGCCCCGAGGCCGCAGCCTTGCTGGAGCGGGCCTATGCGCTGGACGGCGACGAACAGTCGCGCGCCTTGTACCGGGACTGGGCCGAAACCTACGACGACACGATGTTGCAGGGATTGGGCTATCGCTCGCCGGCCGTGGTGGCGCGGCTGCTGGGCGAACATCTGTCGGACCGCCGGGTGCCGGTACTCGACATCGGATGCGGTACCGGGCTGGCCGGACACAAACTCGGTGAACTGGGCTTTACCGCCATCGACGGACTGGACCTGTCACCCGAGATGATGCAGGTGGCCGCCCGGCGCAATGTGTACCGCAACTTCATCGCGGCCGATCTGAATGCGCCACTGCCGATTGCCGATGGCAGTTATTCCGGTGCCAGTTGTTCGGGCACGTTCACGCATGGCCATGTCGATGCGCGCTGCCTGGCCGAGATTTTCCGCGTGTTGCGACTGGGTGCGCCGTTTGCGTTCACGGTCAAGCTCGAGGTCTGGGAGCCACTTGGTTTCAAGGACACGCTGGCACAACTGCTGGCGTCGGGACGCATCGCCGAAGTGGCAATGACGCACGACCGGCACTACGAGAACTCCAAGCTTCCCGACGGCGTGTTCTGTGTCTACCGTCGTCTCTGACGCCGTGTCCCATGTCGGCGTCGGCGTGTTTGTTAAGCTCGACGCTTTTGCAAACCTGCTCCTGCCAAGGGGTGACTGTCCAGATGACTTCTTCCGCGGAGCCGGATCCGACCGGCGCACCGGTACGGCGCTTCATCGACCCTGAATACGTGCCGCAGGCCCTCACCCTGGGCGAACTGCGCGAACGTATCGATGCACTCGATGCGCAGATCGTAGGCTTGCTGGCCGAGCGCGCCTTGTGTGTGCGGGACGCCACCCGTTTCAAGAGCGATGCGTTCCAGGTGTCCGCACCGGCACGCCAGGCCCAGGTGTTCGCCAAGGTGCGCGCGCTGGCGCTGCCGCACGAGGCCCGATTCCCGGGCATGGCCGACGTCGTCGAGTCAACCTACCGTACCCTCGTTGCCGGCTTCATTGCCGGCGAAGACCGTTTTTTCCACGCAACCGAAAGGATCCCGAACCGATGAGACATCTTATGAAATCCGCATGGCTGCCTTCACTACTCAAAGCCGCAGCCCTGGTTTCCCTGACGCTGGCTGGCAGTGCGACCATGGCACAGTCTGACTGGCCGAACAAACCGATCCACATCGTCGTGCCTTACGGCGCCGGCTCGTCGCCGGACGTCATTGCCCGGTTGATGGGTGAGAAACTCAGTGCCAAGCTGGGCCAGCCCGTCATCGTCGAAAACCGTCCCGGCGCGGGCGGAAACACCGGCACTGGCGTGGTGGCCAAGGCCGCCGGCGATGGATACACCTATGTGATCAGCACCAACGGTCCGCTGGTCTACAACACCGTGTTGTATCCCAACCTCAGCTACGACCCGTTCAAGGAACTGCGTCCGGTCGTGCTCGCCGGCGGCCAGCCCAACGTGTGTGCAGTGCGGGCCGACTCCGGCATCCACTCGATCAAGGAACTGGTCGCGGCGATGAAGAAGGACCCGGGCAAATTCAATTTCTCGTCCACCGGTGTGGGCAGCCTGTCGCAGCTCGGCGTGGAACTGCTCAAGGTCAAGACCGACACGTTTGCGGTGCATATTCCCTACGCCTCCTCGCCGCTGGCCGTGCTGGCTGTGTTGCAGGGTGACGTGCAGTTTGCCTGCGTGCCGGGTGTGGCCGTGATGCCGCAGGTTAAAAGCGGCAAGCTGCGAGCATTGGCTGTTTCCACCGCCAAACGCAGCGCGCTGATGCCCGACATCCCGACCATGAAGGAAGCCGGCCTGCCCGAGATCGAGAACCTGGCCTGGATGGCGCTGATGGCCCCGAGCAGCACGCCCGACGCCATCGTGCAGCGCATGAACCAGGAGATCAATGCCATCCTGGCGCTGCCCGATTTCAAGGAAAAGCTGACCTCGGTTTTCATGGAGCCGATCGGCGGCTCACCGCAGGATCTGGCCAGCTTCATGCAAACCGAGCTGCGTGTGATGACGCCGGTGATCAAGCGGACCGGGGTCAAGGTCGACTGATCACGCTTCGATACCGGCTGTCAACCAGGCCGGCTGCGGTTCCCGCAGGCGGCCATTTTCATATGTGCGCTTCACCGGACGTGGCTTGGGGCAGTTCAGGGAATTCGTGGCTGGGTTGATGCACTGGTTTACCGGCTATTTGCCGGCGCCAAGGTCCTTGGACAACTGCTCAGCGTGTGTTCGTACCATGGCGCCCAACTGGTGCAGATCATCCTCGGTGCGACCGGATTTGAGGCCACTGACACTGATCGCTCCGAAGGGTGTGTTGTCGCGTGTGCGAAAGGCCGCACCCACACAAAAAACACCCTCATGGTCTTCCTCGTTGTCAAACGAGTATCCCTGCAGGCGAATGAGTTTGAGCTGGCGTTTGAGCGCGGCGGCGCTGGTGATGGTGTGCGGCGTACGCCTGGGCAGGCCGATCCGCTCGATGATGGTATCCACCTCGTGTGTTTCCAGCATCGCGAAGATCGCTTTGCCAACCCCGGAGCAATGCGGCAGCTCGCGCCGGCCGAGATAAGTGGACAGCTGTACGGGGCCCGGCCCGTCCACGCGCAGCAGCGCAACCACGTAACCATCATCCAGTACCGCCAGCCGGGAAGTGAGGCCGGTGCGCGCCGTCAGCGATTCCAGTATCTTCTGACCCGCAGTGGTGACCGAATCGCTGCCGCGAACGCCTTCGGCCAGTTGCGCCAGGCCGGGCGTAAGCCGGTAGCGGCGCATCATGCCTTCGCCGTCGTCGGCCACGTATCCACGCGCTATCAGCGTTTGCAGGATCGAGAACGAATTACTCTTGGACATGGTGACGCGCCGCGACAGGTCGGACACGCTTAATCCCGGGCGTCCGCCTTGGGCCAATGCCTCCAGCACGTCCAGTGCGCGCTCCAGGCTACGTACGCGGTAACGATCGTCGATGGTGTTCTCCCTGGCGGACCCTTGGCTTACAGCACGCCGATGTTCACGACTTGGTCGGGACTAGCGTCGACCACCAGTGTGCTGCGCAGGGGCCGTCCGAAAGCCGCTACCTCGATCTCGAACACGTCGCCAGCCTGGGTGCGCACGCCTTCGGCGAAACTCAGCACCGGACAGCCGAACAGATGCACATGGATGTCGCCCGGCCGGCGGAACGCCGGGTACTTGAAGTGGTGGTGTTCGAGGTTGCCGATCGAGTACGACATATTACTTTCGCCGCTGACGAAAGGGCCGCGCCAGATCACCTTGCCTGCACGCAGCAGGCGCGATTCGCCACGCACGTCGGCCGGCAATTCGCCCACCAGAAGCTCGGGACCGAGCGGGCATTCGCGCAGCTTGGAATGCGCAATGTACATGTAGTTCTTCTCCTCGGTCAGGTGGTCGGAAAAGTCGTTGGCCAGCGTGAAACCGATACGCCATGGCGCGCCTTCGGCGTCGATGATGTAGACGCCCGCGATCTCTGGCTCCTCGCCGGCTGCGAGCGCGAATGACGGCATGGTGATGGATGCGCCACTGGGAACCAGGCAGTCGCCGTCACCCTTGTAGAACCACTCGGGCATCGCCCCGATACGGCCTGCGGCTGGTTTGCCGCCCTCAAGCCCGAGCTTGAACATCTTCATCGAGTCGCTTTGAGGACCTTTCGAAGCGGTTTCCTGGGCGTGGTTTTCCACGTGCATGTTGTCACGTGCCTGCGCGCTGCCGATGTGGGTCAGCCCGGTGCCGGTTACGCGCAGGCGCGATGGTTCAGGCATGGTGACGGGCGGCAGCAACCGACCGCCATGTGCCACGTTCGTGTAGTCGAGCACCTGTTCAGACAATCGCCGCTCGGCGGCGGCGCTGAGGCCACCCCCCTCTGCCAGCGCCTTGAGCGCCAGCTCATGGACCGACCGAACCTCTTTGAGTTTTCGCAGCGAATTGCCGTCCACCACGGCGACGGCGCTGCCATTGCCAGTTTCACGAAATTGCACGAGTCGCATGTTGGTTCTCCTTGCTGGTTGTCCGATTTTCTGACGTCTAGATCCACCCACCGTCCACGGTGAAAGTCTGTTTCGAGCACATGCGGCTGTCGTCGGCGGCAAGCCACAAGGCCATGCGCGCCACGTCCGGGCCATACAGGCGGCCGGGCAACGCCTGGCGCTCGGCGATCTGCCGCTCACCGTCCGGCGTCAGCCACAACTTGACCTGACGCTCGGTCATGACCCAGCCGGGAGTGATGCTGTTGACTCTGATGCCTTCCGGTCCCAGTTCCGTGGCCAGCGCACGCGTGAGGCCGGTGATGGCAGACTTTGCGGTGACGTAACACACGCAGTCGCCATCCGCCACAGTCCAGCTGATGGAGTTGAAGTTGATGATGGAGCCACCACCGGCCTCGCGCATCTGCGCCCGCACGGCTTGCGCGGCAAACAGCTGGTGTTTGAGATTGACCGCGATACGGTCGTCGAAATAGGCGGGTGTTACCTGATCCAGTGTGTGGCGGTCGTCGTTGCCTGCGCTGTTGACGAGTACCCGCAGCGGCCCGAGATCGCGGCCGGCGTCGCCGATTGCGGCACGCAGGGCGTCAATGTCGCGCAGGTCGCATTCGCGAAACCAGGGCCGCGCGAGACCGCGCTCAGCCATGTCGTCCGCCAGAGCCAGCGCGAGGTCACCGCGCAGATCGACAAACGCGACCTTGGCGCCCTGGTCGCAGAAATGCTCGACCATGCTGGCCCCGATGCCCGATGCCCCTCCGGTGATGAATACGGTTCGACCGGCCAGGCTGGGGTATTGCGCGCGCCCGGTCATCAACTCCTTGTTCGGATCGGTTGTCATGGCGGCCCTTCAGCTCTCGCTGCGCAGGCGGATCTGCATGCGGTGTTCATAGGTCGTTCCAGCCCCCAGTCGCGCGCTCTGGAAGTGTGGGAGATTGGGCGCGTCCGGGAAGCGCTGGGTTTCCAGTGCTACGCCAGCGTATTGCCGATAGCGACCGCCACCTTTGCCGACCACGGATTCGCCAAGGTGCCCCCCGGTATACAGCTGCACACCGGGCTCGGTCGAGAAGATGTCCAGCGCGCGTCCAGACTCTGGGTCGACCAGAGAGGCGCAGCGCCGCAGTTCGTCGCCCGGACCGTTGATGCACCAGTTGTGGTCGTAGCCACCGGCGGCTGTCGGCACGGCGTCCAGGTCTTGTCCAATCGGTTTTGCGACCCGAAAATCGAACGCCGTGCCCACTACGCTGCGCACTTCGCCGGTGGGCACGAGAGTTTCGTCGATCGGCAGGTAGTAGTCGGCGGGTAGCTCCAGCCGATGCGCCCGAACATCGCCGTTGTCATGCCCCGCAAGATTCCAGTAGGTGTGGTGAAGCATGTTGATCACCGTCGTGCGGTCGCTGTGCGCGCGCATGACTATTTCAAGCATGTGGGTGTCCGACAGCCGATAACTGGTACTTGCCGTGACGGTACCCGGGTAACCCTCTTCCCCATCGGGCGAGGTCAGTGTGAAGACCACCTGGTTGGACGCGGCATCGGTTTCAGCCTGCCAGACCTTGCGGTCGAAACCCAGTTGCCCGCCATGCGCGTGTTGGCTGCCCTCGTTGAGGCTCAGTTGCAATAGCCTGCCCTCTAGCGGAAATCTTCCGTTGCGGATGCGGCCACCGTAACGTCCGCAGGTTGCGCCCATATAGGCGTCCGATGCCTGGTATTGCGCCAATGTGTCGAAGCCCAGCACCACGTCGGCGAGGCGGCCTTGCGCATCAGGAAGAAAAAGTTCCGTCAGGCGGGCGCCATAGGCGACCAGCTTTGCCGCCATGCCCGCCGCGTTGCGCAGGACAAAACCCGGAACGACAACGTCGCCAAGCCTGCCGAAAGTGAAGGATTCGATACTCACAACGCGGGTTCTCGAACAGGTCGCGAAAGCCGGGCGCCGATGCTGCCGGTACAAACTCGCGCGGCGTATACTCGCGCCGCCATCAACCGCCTCACCCTCATCGATACGGATTTCGCGTGACCCCTGTCGAGCTTGCCGATCGCCTGAATGCCGCCAAAGCTGTCGCCCGCGATGCAGGTCGACTGGCGCAACGTTTTCTCATGGCCCCCGCTTCGCTGGACATCAAACTCAAAGGGCCGCAGGACGTGCTGACGGCGGCCGATGGGGCCGTGGAGCGCCTCATTGTTGAGACGCTGCGTGCGGCATTTCCGCACGATGGCTTTCTGGGAGAAGAGGGCGGTCGTCAGGGCGCCGGCGCGGTGGACGGCTGCTGCTGGGTCATAGACCCGATAGACGGTACTGCCAATTTCGCGCGCGCGTTGCCGCATTGGTGCGTGTCGATTGCGCTGGTGGTTGGCGAACGGACCGAAGTTGGCGTCATCTACGATCCAAGCGCGGACTTGCTCTACGCAGCCGCCCGCGGTGCCGGGGCACGTTGCAACGATGTACTGCTGCGCGTGAGCGTTACGACCGACGTACGGCGCGCCACGGTGGATATCGGATATTCGAGCCGCACGCCGGTGGAGCCGTTCGGGCGCTTGGTAAGCAGGCTGCTGCAAAAGGGCGTCAACGTCTTGCAAGGCGGCTCGGCGGCGCTGGGACTGGCGCGTGTTGCCGACGGCCGACTGGACGGTTATGCCGAGCGCCATCTGTATGCCTGGGACGTTTTGGCGGGCTTGTTGCTGGTTCAGGAGGCGGGTGGCCTGGTGAACGATTTCATGGCCAGGGACGCGCTGATTGCGGGCAATGAAACGATCGCCGCGACGCCCGCCTTGTATGCTGTGTTGGTTGAATCGATGGCGGACGACTGACACGCTTTTTCCTCAGTTCAGCGGAACAGGTCGGCCATGTTTTTTCCGGCCAGACGACTGGCCGCCAATACCAGCAACAGCGTCATGACGGTTGCGATGGTGCCGATCGCACTGGCCTCGGCGAGCTGGTCGCCAAGCACGAGTTCGTAGATCGAAATGGAAATGGTCTTCCATTTTGCCGAGTACAACAGCACGGTCGCGCTGAGTTCGCTGATGAGCGTCGAGAACACCAGGATGGCTCCCGACAAAATTGCCGGCGCAACCAATGGCACCATCACCCGGCGCATGGTGGTGTGCCAATTGGCGCCGCAAATCCTGGAGGCATCTTCCAGCTTGGGATCAATCTGGGATATGGCAGCCGCGACAGTACGGAAGACGAACGCCACGCGGCGCGTGAAATAGGCCAATACGAGGATCAGCGCGGTGCCGGTGAGAATCAGCGGGCCACTGTTGAACGCAGTGAGGTAGGCCACACCGATCACCAGGCCGGGCAACACGAAGGGCAACATGATGGTGGCGTCCAACGCCCAGCGTGCGCGCATTTTGCCGCGCGCGCTGGCATAGGCTGTCACGGTGCCGAACACTACGCAGATGGCCGTGGCGACACCGGCAAGAATCAAGCTGTTGATGATAGGTTGCACCAGCTGCGCGGCCACGCGCTGGTAGTGGTCCCAGGTATAGCTGGTCGGTAGCATGGTGCCGGGCCAGCGCCCCGCGACCGAAGCCAGCGCTATCACCAATTGCGGCAACACCGCCACGAAGATCACCAGCCAGCAATAGACGTTGGCCGCCAGGCGGGCGCCAGGATGGGTGAATCGAACCGCCGCACCGGCCGTGCCGCCCATGGTTGCATGCGTGCGTTTGCGGTTGACCCAACCCAGCAGTGCCATCGCGAACAGGGTCAGCAGCACATTCACGGCTGCGATGGCCGATGCGGCGTTGAGGTTGAAGAAGCCGTGGATCTGGTAGTAGATCAGGGTCGGGAGTACCTGGAACTCGCCCCCCAGGATGGACGGCACGCCGAAGTCGCCGATGACCTTGATGAACACGATCAGCATCGAGGCAGCGATGGCCGGCAGGGCCAGTGGCAGCGTGATGGTGCGGATGATGTGCCAGCGGCTGGCTCCGGTCATGCGCGCGGCCTCTTCGATATGCGGGTCGCCGGAGGCCAGTGCGCCCTGCACAATCAGGAACACGTACGGAAAATACGATAGTGCCAGCGCGAGGATCACGCCGCCTGGCCCATAAATCGCAGGCAAGGTCCAGCCGGTGGTCTGGTAAACGAACTGGGTGATGGTGCCGTTCTTGCCAAGCAGAATAATCCAGGCATAGGCACCGATGAACGGCGGCGAAATCAATGGAACGACGCTCATCGCGCTTAACAATCCGCGCAGCGGCAGTTCGATGCGCGCGACTGCATACGCCATGGGCAATGCCAGAGCGGTCGCTATCAAGGTCGCCAGCAGGCCCGAGTAGATCGAATTCCACAAGGCGCGTTTGTAGCTGGCTGCCGTGAAGAAGCGGGCGAAATTGGCCAATGTCAGGCTGCTCCAGCCAGGGTCTTCGCCGTTCTTGACGAATGCCAGCAACATGCCATTGGCCAGCGGGTAGATCAGAAAGACCAGAGCCACCAGCGCCACCAGAACACCCAGCACCATTGGCCCCCAGTCGCGGCTTGATCGAACGGTGGCAGTGGCCTGCATGGCTTCAGCGATGGTAGAGAATGGCGTCGTTCGCCGGGATGACCAGCCATGCACCGCTGCCTTCGGTGATGCCGGCAAGCGGTCGCGTGGTTTCGACCTGAATGCTTTGGCTGGTCTGGTCCGGGCCATCGGACTCGACGCTGTAGCGGATCAGGCCGCCCAGCAGCTGTATGCGTTGAATCCGGCAGCTCAGGTCGCCGTGGCTTGCGCACAGCGCCAGGTGTTCCGGCCGGATCATGACGATGCCGTGGTCGGGGCCATGCAGCCGGTCCGCTTCATCGCTCTTCAAGGCCACTTGTCGCCGTGGGTCGAGGCGCATGCCGTTGGCCAGCAACACACCCGCCGCAGGCTTGGCGCTATCGACCAGTTTTACCGACAGAAAATTGGCTCGGCCAATGAAGTCGGCTACGAACAACGTTTGAGGCTGGGTATAGATCACCTCCGGTGTGCCGAGCTGTATCAGTTGCCCACGGTTGAACACCGCGATGCGGTCCGATACCGCGGTGGCCTCTTCCTGATCATGCGTGACGTATAGCGTGGTGATGCCGAGCCTGCGTTGCAGTGAACGCAATTCTTCGCGCATCTGCACGCGCAGCTTGGCGTCCAGGTTGGCCAGGGGCT
>JBDTMH010000162.1:0-10483 GCA_039934375.1 Burkholderiaceae bacterium
GGCCGGCGCGCGATGCGTCCTTAGGTCCTGCCGTCAGGCGCGACAGAATCGACCCTGACCCGAGACCGATGGAGTAAGACTGGATGGAGTACCTTGCAACCGCAGGACTGTTGCCAACAAGTGCCCGTACGCTGGCGCCGCTGCGGTTGTGGCAACCCACCAGCATTGCGGCTGCGGTGGACTGCATCAATCGCTGCGAGGCGCCGGTGCTTCTGGCCGGTGGCACCGATCTGGTTGCGCAGTACAACGAAGGTTTGGCGCCGCGTTCGCTGATTGACATTTCGCGCATCGATGCGATGCGCCAACTGCGCCAGCAGGACGGCGTATTGCATATCGGAGCCCTGGTGACTCACCATGACGGCTCCGGCGACGTTGGGCTGCGTGCGCTGGTTCCCGGTTTTGCGCATGCCTGGTCGCGTATTGCCAATCCGCGTATCCGTTTTCGTGCCACGCTGGGTGGCAACCTGATGGCACGGCGCACCCGTTATGAAGGGGCACTGTTGCTGCAGGCGCTCGAGGCGAAGCTGAACTTCACGGCCCCGAGCGGCACCCACCAGGTGCCGGCCGATTCGCTGTGGCAAACCGGCGTTGCGCGGCGAGGCCTGCTCACCGGCATCGAGGTGGATACACGCAACTTGATGGCCTTCGACTATGAACGCAGTCTGCGTCCGTTGATGACCCAGGCGCTCGCAGTGTGGCAACAGCCCAGTGGCCTGCGGCTGGGTTTGACCATTGCCACCGAGCACCTGTCGCCCATTTCCGTGTCGCTGGCGCTGCCGGGAATCGCGTTTGCTCAACTGCGCGCGCGTGCCGCGGCGATCGCACGCGACTTGCTGACCGGCTTGCCATCGACGTTCGCAGATGTGCAGGTTACAACTGACTATGCACGCCGCGCGGGTGCGGCGCTGATGGCGCGACAACTGGAGTCTGTGCATGTCTGACGACGCGGCACTCGTCAACGGCCAATCCGAATACGCGCTGCGCCTGACGCTCAATGGCACGGAATGTGCCATCACCGTGCCGGTCGAACGCACGGCGGCAGATCTGTTGCGTGATGACTTGCGCCTGACAGGCACACGCATCGGATGTTCCCGGGGTGTCTGCGGCGCCTGTGTGGCGCTGGTCGACGGTGTACCGGCGGCGACCTGCTCGATGTTCGCTTTCCAGCTCGACGGCTGCGATGTGCAGACCATTGAAGGGCTGGCGCAACAAGGAAAATTGCACCCGGTGCAGCAGGCCTTTGTCGATCAGGGCGCGTTCCAGTGCGGTTATTGCACCTCGGGCATGGTGTTGCTGACCAAGGCCTTGCTCGAGCGGCACCCACGGCCTGACCGAGCCACCATCACCGAATGGATCAGTTCCAACGTTTGCCGCTGCACCGGTTATGCGCAGATCATTGCGGCAGTCGAACAGGCGGCAGCGCGGATCGCCGGCGAGGAGAAGGTGTGAGTGCGCCGGCTCTGCAGGTGGTTGGGCACAGTGCCCCGCGCAAGGACGCGCTGGAAAAGGTCACCGGCCGCGCGCAATACACAACCGACATCGTGTTGCCGGGCATGCTGCATGCCAAGGTGTTGCGCAGCGCGCGAGCCCACGCACGCATCGTGTCCATCGACGTGGATGCGGCGCGCCACGCTCCGGGCGTGCATCGGGTTGTCACCGGCGCCGACATTCCTCAGCACGTCATGCCGTTCTACGGCTACTTCATCAAGGACCAGCCGATCGTCGCTCTGGACAAGGTGCGTTATGTTGGTGACATTGTCTGCGCGGTAGCGGCCGACACCGAGGCGTCGGCCATTGCAGCCTTGCGCCTGGTGCGGGTGACCTACGAGGATCTGCCTGTGGCTGGAGACATTGAACAGGCCTTGGCGGACGGCGCCTGTGCCTTGTTCGACGATGCGCCCATGGGCGTGGTTCCCGCATACGGCGACGGTGCCAGCGCGCAACTGCGCCCGCGCAAGAACGTGTGTTACCAGTTCAATTACCGCACTGGCGATGCGACGGCGTTTGCGCGCTGCGACCATGTGTTCGAGGACGAGTTCCGCTTCTCCCGCATGACGCATTACCACCTCGAACCCTTCGTGTCGGTAGCCGACGTGCGCGGCGATGCCATGCAGGTCTGGGCGAGTTGCCAGAACCCGTTTCCGCTGCGCAAGGAACTGGCGCGTATGTTCAAGGTACCCGAGAATCGCATCACCGTGCACGTGCCGTTCGTCGGCGGCGGTTTCGGCGCCAAGAACGGCGTCAAGACCGAGGCGGTGTCGGTGTTGTTGTCGATGCTCACCGGGCGGCCGGTGCGTTTTTGCCTGACGATGGAAGAGGGCTTTGTTACCAACACGCAGCACGCGGCCATCCTGCGCCTGAAGACCGGCGTCATGGCCGATGGCCGGCTGGTTGCGCGCCACAGCGAAATTCTGCTCGATGCCGGTGCTTATTCCGACGGCAGCCCGCTGGTGGCCGAGAAGGCCGGCTACCGGATCCCGGGCCCCTACCGCTGGGAGCATATCGATTCCGCCTGCCTGTGCGTGATGACCAATACCACGCCAGCCGGTCCGTTTCGCGGGTTTGGCGGCACCCAGACCAGCTGGGCTTCCGAGTCGCAGATCGACATGATTGCGCGCCGCCTGGGGATCGATCCCTATGAGATGCGAATGCGCAACCTGCTAAAGCTCGGCGACCCTTTTGTGCCCGGCGAGAGCGGTATCGACAGCGACCTGCGCGAAGGCCTGGACCTGGTGTGCAAGGAGATCGGCTACCACCAGCGTGGCCATGACACCAGCGGCGCGGTACGTCGTGGCATGGGCATCTCCATCGGATTCAAGGACGGCGGTGGCGTCAACAAGCCGGCCCAGGCGCGCGTCAAGGTGTCCACCAGTGGCGATGTGTTCCTGCATTGCGCAACGGTTGAAATCGGGCAAGGCGCGCGTACCGCGCTGTCGCAGATCACGGCCGAGATTCTTGGCGTTCCGTTGGACAAGGTGTCCTATGCACCGATCAACACCGACTACCTGCCATTCGATCAGGGGACCAACGCCAGCTCGGGTATTGCCGTGATGGGCCAGGCGATTGCGCGGGCTGCCAACGGCGTGCGTGACCAGATCCTGGCCTTTGCCGCCAGCCAGCTGGGTGTCGATGCAAGCGCCTTGCAGCTGTGCAATGGCACCGTATTGCTCGACGGCACGCCGCATCCGCTGGCGCCGATGGTGATGCGCCACTACGGCGGGACCGGATTTGAATTCAGCGCCGACGGATTTTTCAAGGCCCCCGGCGACCACCATGCTCCGCTGGAGGCGCCCTGTGTTTTTTGGGAGATCGGCTGGGGCGCGGCCGAGGTCTCGGTCGACACCGCGACCGGCAAGGTGACGATTCTCAAGCTCGTGGCCAGCGGCGATGCGGGTCGGGCGATCAACCCGCTGATGCTCAAGGGTCAGGAGGACGGCGCGGCCATGATGGGGTTGGGTCAGGCCTTGTTCGAACAAATGATCTATGACGGCCAGGGTCGGCTGCTCAACTCCGATCCGCTGATGTACCGCGTCCCGCTGGCCGAGGATCTCCCGTTGGACTTTGTTACCATCACGCAGGAGCAAGGCCATGGTCCCGGCCCATTCGGAGCCAAGGGGGCCGGAGAGGGTACGATCCTGCCGATTGCAAGCGCGGTTGCAAATGCCATCCATGATGCAATCGGGGTGCGTATCACGCGTCTGCCGATCACCCCCGTCCGCGTTCTCGAAGCCTTAACCAACCAGGAGTCCGTTCCATGAATGATCGCCGCCTTTCGTCGACTCGACGCACCCTTTTGAAGGCCGGCGCCCTGATGCCAGCTGTCGGCTTTCCGGGCCTGGTGCGTGCCCAGACCGGTACGCTCAAGGTAGGTGTGATCCTGCCGCTGACCGGCGTGCTCGCCTTTCCCGGCCAGCAAACCCGCCATGGTGCCGAACTGGCGGTCAAGATGATGAAAGACCAGGGTATCAACCTGGAGGCGACCTACATCGATACAGAGTCCAAGGCCGAGTCCGGACGGGTTGCGGCGGAGCGGCTGATTCGCGACGGCAACACGGTTCTGGTCGGCGCCTGGGAGAGTGGCGCCACGATTTCTGCCGCACAGGCGGCCGAAGCCGCCAAGGTGCCGCTGATCGTGAACATTGCTTCTGCACCGCAGATCACGGAGCAGGGCTTCACGATGGTATTTCGTAACTTCACCAATGCCGCGCAGCTGGTTACCAGCGCAGTGCAGCGGATCAAGGAGTTGCCGCGCAGCCCCAGCTTCTCGCCCAAGACCGCCGTGCTGACGCACACGAGCGACACCTTCGGCCAGGCCATGCTTGGCGGCGTCAAGGCCTTGTGGGACAAACTGGGCGTGGACGTCAAGATCATCGACGTCATCAGCTACGACGTGCGCGCGCGCGATCTGTCGGTCGAGATCGCCAAGGCCAAGGCGCTGAACCCGGACCTGCTGTGCCCCATCACCCGTGTCAACGATGCGATCCTGATCGTGCGCGAGATGGTCAAACAAGACTTCAATCCGATGGCGATCATCGGTCCCGGCTCGCCCGGACCGTACGAAAAAGCCTTCACCGATGCGCTGGGCAAATACGCCGACGACTACATCACCTGTGTACCGTGGTACGACCCCAGCCGCGCCACCGCGAAGGCGGTGCTGCTGCGCTGGGCCAAGGAATACCCAGGCGAACGGTTCGAGCTCAACTCCGGCTTTGGCTGGGAGGGCATGTTGGTTGCGGCGGATGCTTTCAAGCGCGCCGGCTCAACCAAGCCCGCCGACCTGCATGCCGCGCTCAAGGCGACGAAGATCGAGGAGCACCTGATGTTCGGCGGCCCGATTCAGTTCGACGAAAAAGGCCAGAACAACAATATCGGCGGCGCCATGCTGCAGATCGTCAAGGACGAGCCAGTGCTGGTTGGACCGGCGTCAATTGCGCAGGCGCAACCCAAACTGCCGATGACCAAGTGGAAGGCGCGCGGCTGATGAGGCGTTTGCGGGCTGGCGGTTTCGACCGTTCCCGAATGCCGGCCGATGCTTGAGTTCTACGGCAATGTCGTCGTGGGCGGACTGCTTCTGGGTGCGGTCTATGCGCTGCTGGCCACTGGATTGAATGTCATCTTCGGCGTCATGCGCATGGTCAACTTCGCACATGGCGAGATGGTCGTAGTCGGCATGTACGTGGGCTATGGCACCTGGGCCCTCACCGGTGCATCCGCGTTGGTGGCGGCGCCCATTGCAGCGGCGCTGCTGTTCGCGTTTGGTTACCTGTTCCAGCGCTTTGTCGCGAACCGCTTCGTCGAGGCGCCGCAACACATGCAGTTCATCCTGTACATCGCGATCGCACTGATCATCACCGGTTTGCACGCGGTGTTTTTCGGGCCCGACCCACGCGGCATCCAGAGCGCGGCGAGTTTCGAGGTCTACCAGCTCGGCGTGATCCGCTTCGACGCGGTGCGAACCCAGGCCGCCGTGGCCTCGCTGGTGCTGGTCGCGGCGTTGTGGGCCTGGTTCCGGTATTCGCTCACTGGCAAGGCGATCGAGGCAGCGGCCGAGAACCGGGTCGGTGGCCAGGCGATCGGTATCCGGATTCCGCATCTGTTCGCACTGACCGCCGGCCTGGGTTTCGCCTGCGCTGGCGCAGCCGGTGCGCTGGTGGCCCCGATGTTCGACGTGCAGCCATATCTGGGTGGTGAGTTCACGCTGGTGGCTTTCATCATTGTCATCGTCGGGGGACTGGCCAGCTTGCCGGGCGCGCTGGTGGGCGGATTGCTGATCGGGCTGGCCGAGGCCCTGGCAGCCACGATCGTGGCGCCGTCGATGAAGTCGCTGTTCAGCTATGGCTTGCTGGTACTGGTGATCTTGCTGCGCCCGCAGGGGCTGTTTGGCAAGGTCGAGGGGTAGGGCCATGCTGGAAATACGTTCCGCCCGACTGGCGGTGCTGCTGCTTGCCGTGTTGTTCGCCGGTCCATGGCTGCTTGATGACTTCGAGATGTCGGTGCTGACGCTGGTGTTTTTGTTCGCATCCGTCGGCCTGGCCTGGAACTTGATGATGGGTTATGCGGGCCAACTGTCGCTGGGCCATGCGCTGCATTTCGGTGCCGGTGCCTATGCCATGGGCCTGCTGATCACCAAGCTCGGTGTCTCCGCCTGGTTCGGACTACCGCTGTCGTTTGCCGTGGGCGCCCTGCTCGGTGCCCTGGTCGGAGCGTTGGGTTTTCGCTTCGCGGTGCGCGGTGTGTATTTCGCGCTGCTGACGATCGCCTTTGCCGAACTGGCGCGTATCCTGGTCGAACACTGGGCCTTTGCCGGTGGCAACGGTGGCTTGTTCCTGCCAGCCCTGACGCCAGACAACCAGCCGCTGTTGAGCCTGCGCGGTGATGCCGGGTTCTTCTACCTTGCGCTGCTGGTAACGCTGGCCATCATCTGGGTGGCCTGCGCCTTGCTGGTGCGCGGCCGCATCGGTTACTACTGGCGCGCCGTGCGCGAGGATGAGGACGCCGCGCGCGCCATCGGGGTGCCGGCGACCCGCGTCAAGGTGCTGGCCGTCGCGCTCAGCGCGGGTTTCACCGGTGTTTGCGGCGCCTGGTATGCCTTGATCCAGGGCAGCCTGTTCCCGGACAGCGTGTTGGGCATGCGCATGAGCATCGACCTGATCATCGCGCCCATCGTTGGCGGTCTGGGTACCTTGTTCGGGCCCATTCTGGGCGCGATCGTGATCCAGCCGCTCAATGAATTGTCCAAGGACCTTGCGCAGGAGTTTTCGATCAGCGGGCTCAAGCTCATCATTTATGGCGCAGTGCTGTTGGCGATCGTGCTGTTTGCCCCGCAAGGCATCTGGCCGCCGCTGGCGCGCTGGCTGCGGATCGGGGGGCGTAAATGAGCCCGCAGGGCGAAGGTACTCCTGTGAGCTTGCTGGAGGTGCAAGGCCTGACCAAGGTCTATTCGGGCTTGACGGCCGTCAGCGCGGTCGACTTCACGGTGCAACGCGGATCGATCATGGCCTTGATCGGCCCCAACGGTGCCGGCAAGACCACTTGCTTCAACCTGATCGCCGGCGCGACCCGTTGCACGGCCGGGCGGGTCAAGTTCGATGGCCTGGACATCACGGGTCTGCCCCCCGAGCAGGCCTGTGAACGCGGCATCGCGCGCACGTTCCAGATCGTGCGCCCGCTCACGGGCATGAGCGTGCTGGAAAACGTCGTCGTTGGCGCCTTGCTGCGTGAACATTCGGTTGCTGCAGCTGAGCGACAGGCCATGGCCGTGCTCGAACGTATCGGCCTGGGTGCCAAGGCGCATGCAAGTGCATCGGCCTTGGCCCTGCCCGAGCGCAAGCTGCTCGAGTTGGCCAAGGCGTTGGCGACCCGACCCCGCCTGCTGATGCTCGACGAGGTGATGGCCGGCCTGCGCCCGACCGAGGCCGACGGCATCGCACAGGTGCTGCGCGACCTCAACGCTGATGGTTTGACCATCCTGCTGATCGAACATGTGATGCGCGTCGTGATGGCCGTCGCGCAGACCATCGTCGTGCTGCACCATGGCGAGAAGATCGCCGAGGGTATCCCCGAACGCATCGCCAACGATCCGAAGGTGATCGAGTGTTATTTCGGCGCTGGCGCTCCGGCTGTGGCGGAGCCTGTGCGATGACGAGCGGCATGACATCAACAACACCATCACCGCCGTTGCTGCAGGTGCGCGGTCTGGCGTCCGGTTACGCAGGCATGCAGGTGCTCGACGGTATTGACCTGCAGGTCGGCCGGGGCGAGACCGTGGCCGTGGTTGGCGGCAACGGCGCTGGCAAGACCACGCTGATCCGTACCATCACCGGCATGGTCAAGGCCACGGCCGGCAGTGTCGAATTCGATGGTGTGCCGCTGGTGGGCCAAAGTACCGACCGCATCTGCGAGCATGGTCTGATCCAGGTGCCCGAGGGTCGGCAGATCTTTGCCAACCAAAGTGTCGAGAGTAACCTGCGCCTGGGCGCCATCCTGCGCCGAGCCCGTGGCCATGAGAAGCGCACGATGGCGCGCATCTACGAGATGTTCCCGCGCCTGGCGGAGCGGCGCCGCCAGCTTGCCGGCACCTTGTCCGGTGGCGAGCAGCAGATGCTGGCGATCGGGCGCGCGTTGATGGCGCAGCCGGTGATGCTGATGCTCGACGAACCGTCGCTGGGGCTGGCGCCCATCGTGGTGCAGCAAATGTTCCGCACTGTGGCCTTGCTGGCATCCGAGGGCATGAGTATCTTGCTGGTGGAGCAGAACGTGGCCGAGTCGCTGCGGCTATGTCAGCGCGCCTATGTGCTGGAGAATGGAGTCGTCGCACTCAGTGGCAACGGTGAGGACTTGCTCAGCGACGACCGGGTACGGCAGGCATACCTGGGGCTGTGACCAGTTGCCCGTACGACGGCGAGATCCGATCCTTCGTCGGAGTTTGGGGCGCGTTCACGTTCGGCGAGTGTTCGCACTCGCGGATTTTGGTCAGAGGATCTCGAAGGCTTGAATGACGACTTGATTCGCCCGTCGCTCGCCAACGCCGATCGCAATGAGACGGTTGAGCCACGCATATCGTCCGTCTGGTGCCTCGAACACCATGCTTTCGCGAAAATAGTACTCCGATGGGTCTACCGGTTCACCTCGGCCGAGGCGAGCGAGGACTTCTTCGGGCCCATGTCGCATGCCCAGACCTTTCATCAAGAATATGGTGCCGTCAGTGGTCTGAAACGTCACGCGTACGTCCAGTTCGGCAATTTTGTCCGGGCGGATGAGTTGACAGTCCGCGCCACCGGGCAACAGCTTTCCTGACAAGCGCTCGCCGCTGAAGGTGCCGCCCGTGACCGGAATGAACCGGCGCGTGCCGTAGGGTCCGTTGGGAGTCACCTGCGGCTCGGCCACATCGGCCCTGATTTCGAACAATTCCCTGCACGTAATCATTTGACGAGTTCCTGTTTTCTACCTGCTTGCTGCGCCTGCGGGCGCGGCAAACCTTGCACCCTCGGGAATGGTGCGCGACTTTTGGTTCGTCTGTTCTATGCCGAATCCGGCAATGCGCTTGTAGTTGGCAGCATGCGCGGCCAACTCCTGGTGCGGGATGACGTCTTCAATCGAATCGAATTGACCGCCGCAGCGCTCTTCCACGACATCCAGAATCTGGTCTGGCCCGGCGACCCGGTTCGTCAGAGTGATCTTGGCCGTGATGGGCCGCATCTCGGCCTCGAAGGCCTGTAGCGCCGCGGGCGTGAGGCCATGGTCAAGAAAGGCGCGGCCCAGTTTGCGTGCGTCGATGATGGCTGAACCTGCGCCATTGGATCCAACGGGGTAGGCGGCATGCGCCGCATCGCCCATCAAGCTTGTGCGGTCCACGGTCCAGCGTTGAAGTGGGTCGCGGTCGACCATCGGATACTCAAAAATCTTTTCGGCACCGCGCACAAGCGAAGGAACGTCAAGCCAGTCGAATCGCATGCCTTCGAATTTGGGCAGGAAGTCTTCCAGCCGTGCCTCGCGGTTCCAGTCTTCCTTGTTCCAGGCCTGGCCGGGCTCGTAGTTCAGGTTGGCGATCCAGTTGATGGTTGCCAGCCCGCTTTGCGGGTCGATGTCCGAGATCGGATAGCTGACGAAGCGAAGGCCGGAGTAGCCGATCATCACCATCGACGCACCCGACTTGAACGGTTTCGCCCGCGTCGTGCCGCGCCAGAGCACGGCGCCACCCCACACCGGATCGCCCTCGTCAGGCGAAATCTGCCGACGGATGGCCGAGTGGATGCCGTCGGCGCCAATCAGCAGGTCGCCGCGTTCGGCGCGAGTCTTGCCGGCGGCATCGCGCAGGTGCAGCACGGCCTGCTCGCCAACCTTGTCGAAACCGGTCGCCGCCCAGCCGCAGACGACCGAATCCGCGCCCGCTCGGCGTATCAGTTCGTCGTGCAACATCATGTGCAGATGGCCGCGGTGCACCGAATACTGCGGCCAGCGGTAACCGGCCCAGGTGCCGCGAGGCTCGGTCCAGATGTGCAGGCCCTTCTTCGTGTACATGCCGTAGTCACGCGTCTTCACGCCGATTTGTGCCAGCTGCGGCTCCAGGCCCAGCTCCACCAGCTCTCGTACGGCACTGGGCTGCAGGTTGATGCCCACGCCCAACGGTCGAATCTGCGACACCGACTCGAACACACGGAATGGCACACCGATTTGGTGGCAGGTAAGCCCGAGGCTCAGCCCCGCGATGCCACCGCCGGCAATGAGTACGGTCATGGTTGTTGTCCCCGGCAATATTGCGAGTTGGTAGGCGTTATATAGCCGATTTCAGCAGTAGACCGGTGATCTGATCCGACAACGTTGGCAGACTGCAGTGGGACGGTTGCGGGTGCATTCGATACCGGACCATGCGGTCGCTTCCTGCCACGCCCCGCCAGGCGAAGGTAAGCGCAGGCATAGTGCCCAGGCTGGTGCCGGAGGCCGGAATCGAACCGGCACGGGTTTTACCCCGCGGGATTTTGAG
>JBDTMH010000163.1:0-10330 GCA_039934375.1 Burkholderiaceae bacterium
TGCGCGCCTTCCAGCTGTTGTCGCGCCGGCCGTAGCGGTTGTAGACGCGGATCACGGCTTCCAGGTAATTCATCAGCTGGTTCCATGGCAGGAACTCGCGCACCACAGTGCTGATGACCGGCGTGCGGCCCATGCCACCACCGACATGGACGCGAAAACCCAGCTCACCCAGTTCATTGCGCAGCAACTGCAGACCTACGTCGTACCAGCCGAGCGCGACTCGATCTTCGCGCGCACCATTGACCGAGATCTTGAACTTGCGCGGCAGAAAAGCGAACTCAGGGTGCAGCGTGCTCCACTGGCGCAGGATCTCGCAAAACGGACGCGGGTCGGCGATCTCGTCCTCGGCAATGCCGGCCAGCGCATCGCTGGTGATGTTGCGAATGGTGTTGCCGCTGGTCTGGATGCCGTGCAGCTGCACTTCGGCCAGCAGCGCCATCACGTCGGCGCTTTTGATGAGCGGGATCCAGTTGAACTGCACATTGGTGCGCGTCGTGAAGTGGCCGTAACCGAACTTCAGCCGCGAGCCGATCATCTGGCCGTTGGCTAGCGGAATCGGGCCCAGCTTGTCCTGGGTGGCCTGGGCATCGGCCAGCAACTGCGCATCGGGCTGGTCGTACTCGCGTGCCACCTTGGCCAGCACACGCAGCTGGTTGCTGGACAACTCGCCATACGGTACGGCGACCCGCAGCATCGGCGCGTAACGCTGCACATACCAGCCGTTCTGCAAGCGCAACGGCTTGAATTCCTCCTCCCCCAACGTGCCGGCCAGGTTGCGCTCGAGCTGATCGCGGTATTGCGCGGCGCGGCTGCGGATGAACTGGCGGTCGAATTCGGTGTATTGGTACATGGTGGGTCTCTTGGGAAAACGCGTGTGCTTTTGTTTGTCAGGGCGGTATCACAGGGCGATGAGCTTGAGCCCGGCATAGGCCAGCAGCATCGACAGCAAGGAGCGCACGACGCGCTCGGGGGTGTGTTGCATCAGCCGCGCGCCGATCCAGATGCCAGGCAGGGAGCCGGCCAGCAACTTGGCCAGCAGCGACCAATCCACCGATCCCAGCGACGCATGACCCAGGCCGGCCACCAGCGTCAACGGTACGGCGTAGGCGATGTCGGCCGCGACGATGCGCGGCAACGGCAGCAGCGGGTACAGCAGCATCAACACGGTGACGCCGATGGCGCCGGCGCCGACTGAGGTCAGCGTGACCAGCATGCCGATGACGGCCCCGAACAGCAGCGGCAGGCTCCAGTGGCGCGTACGGGCAATCTGCACATCGGACAGCCCCGGCTCGCGCCGCCTGGCAGACGTGCCCCAGATCACCTTGTACAAGGTGGCGCCGGCGGTCAGCAGCAGCGCCAAGCCCAACGCGCTGGTCATGAAATGCTGGGTTTCGGCGCTCGCCGGGCCGAGCCGGCGCAGCACCAGTAGCGTACATAGCGCCGCAGGAATGCTGCCGGCCGACAAATGGGCGACCATGCGCCAGTCGACGAGCCTGGCGCGGGCCAGCCGCACGGTACCACCGAGCTTGGTGAAGCCGGCAAACAGCAGGTCGGTGCCGACCGCCAGATACGGCTTGACGCCGAACACGAAAATCAGGATCGGTGTCATCAGCGAACCGCCGCCGACGCCGGTCAGGCCAATCACGGCACCGACCAGAAACCCCGCAACGATGAACGCCAAGTCATGCATAGGCATGGACTCTAGGCGGGCATCGTTATATTACGAAATACATTTATGTGATGTTGTTATATGTCAAATGACATAAGTAGATCTGGCGCGGTCTTTCAGATCGATAGCCAGTCCGCCATCATCGTCTGTTCGAACAACGCGATCGTGGCTGCAGTGTCGACCTGCATGCAGACCTGGGTGCGCGGCTTGTCCTTTTCCCAGCCCGGCTGAGGGTAATGGATGAAATCGCGCCGATTCATGATGGTCTGTCCCTGGGCCAGGCCGTCGGTGGCGACACGGACAATCTTGGTCTCGACCTGGAACAACTCTGGCTTGACCAGATAGACGAAGGCCAGCAGGTCATGGGCGAAGCAGCCTGGCGTGCGGGCGATATGCTGGTATAGGCCGCTATAGAAACGGGCGTAGAAATCGACCGCGGTCAGCAAGGTGTCGGTGGCCGGATGATGGTGCTTGTCGGCAATGCGCTGGAATTGCTCCAACGTGACCGCAACCCGGTGGGTCACGTCCAGGCCAACCATGGTCAGTTTCCAGCCGGCGGTGAACACCCGGTCGGCGGCGTGCGGGTCGTTCCAGATATTGGCCTCCGCGACCGGCGATACGTTGCCCGGCTCGAACACCGTGCCGCCCATGATGATGACCTCGCGCAGCAAGACCGGCAACTGGGGTTCGATGTGCAGTGCCAGGCTCAGGTTGCCCAACGGCCCGACCGCCACCAGTGTGATCTCGCCCGGAAGCGCTCGTGCCAAGTCGACAATGAACTGGGCCGAGGAGCGCGGGTCGAGCGGCTGGGTGACTGGTCGCCGTGCTCCCAGGTTGCCCAGGCCGTCGGCACCATGGATATGGGCCGGCGGCGCCTCGGGGGCCTTGACCCACGGTACCGCGACGCCGAGCGTCACCGGCACCTGGCGCCCGGCCAGCTCAAGCAGATACAAGGCATTGGTGGCGGCTTGTGCCACGCTGACATTGCCGAAGGTGGTGGTGATGCCGACCAGTTCGATGGCCGGATGTGCGAGCGCGAAATACAGCGCCATCGCGTCGTCGACACCCGGGTCGGTGTCATAAATCACTTTGCTGCGGGGCGAACGGGTCATCGGCTTGACTTTCCTGGGTGTGCCATGGATGCGCTTGGGCACTAGTGGATCGGGTGGTCGGCAGGGTGAACGCGTTGTCTGTGGCGTCGGGTCAGGCCGGCAAGCCGCAGTACCCGCGCAGCGCGGTCTGGGCCGCGGCATCGTCCTGCGCTTGTTGTTGCAGCAGCTGCGCGACCGCAGCCGAGGTCGGAACGCTGGACTGGGCACCTGCCTGCGTACAGGCCAGCGCCGACGCCGCGCTGGCCTTGCGCAGTGCCTGCGCCATGTCGGCGCCCTGGTCGAGAGCGGCCACCAGAGCGCCGCAGAAGGTGTCGCCGGCGCCGGTGGTGTCGACGGGCTCCACCGTGAACGCGCTCTGTATCAGGTAGCGGTCGCCGACGCGGGCGCAGCAGCCGCGCGCGCCCAGCGTGACCACCACCACCGGCACCTGCAGGTGTTTGAGGCCGTCGGCAATGCTGGCGTTGCGGCCGGTGAGGCTGGCCAGCTCGCCTTCGTTGACGATAAGGATGTCGATGCGATCCAGCAACTCGAGATCCAGCGGCTGGGCCGGTGCCGCGTTGAGTACCACCTTGGCGCCAGCGGCACGTGCGGCGTCGGCGTAGGCGGCCACTGTGCTGAGCGGCGTTTCGAGCTGCATCAACAAATGGCTGAACCCGGCCATGGCCGGCAGATGGTGGCTCTGCAACGCATGGTTGGCACCGGGTGCCACCGTGATCGCGTTTTCGGCATTGTCCGATACGCAGATGAAGGCGGTGCCGGTGGCGTGTTCGGTGCAGCGCACGATATGCAGCAAAACACCGGCGTCGCCGAGCGAGATTTCCAGGGGGGCGGCAAAGGCGTCGTTGCCCAGGGCCAGCAGCATTTGCGTGGGCGCGCCCCCGGCGCGTGCCGCCGCCACCGCCTGGTTGGCCCCTTTTCCGCCAGGATAGGTGGTGAAGGTATGGCCGAGCACTGTCTCACCGGGCGCGGGGATGTGCGGAGCACGGACGACGAAGTCCAGATTGGCGGAGCCGGCAACGAGAATCATGGTTAAATCAATCAGGTCAGCCTGGCCAGGGTCGGCAGCTGGTTGGCGCGGGACCGGCGGGCCGGGAATGCAACAGAATTATGGGCTACAAACGGTGTCGCGCCTGCCGCAGCGTCCTGCTTGTCGCCAGCGCACTGTCGCGCCACAGACTTCGTGGACACAGCGTAAAGGATTGTTGGCAACCATGGGAAAAACGGTATTTGTCAAGGTGGTGGGCTTCCGGGACGCTGAGCGTCACGCACTCAACACCCTGTTCCGGGTGGCAGTGGAACAATCCACCTGCTATGCCCTGTGGACGCCCGAATCGCCGGTGATGCCGCACATCGCGCTGATCGACGTGGAGAGTTACGCCGCCGGCATGGCACTGGCGTCGCCCGGCCTCAATCCCAATCTCAAGCTGATCTGCATCGGCAATGGCGCGCCCGCGCGTGCCTGGCGGGTGTTTTCACGCCCGATCAACTGGTCCGCAATCCTGCATGCGATGGAACAGCTGTTCGCGAACCACGACGTCGACATCAACATCGCCGCCAACGACCACGCGGCCACCGTCATTCCGCCAGGCGTGCGCCAGTCCTTGCTGGTCGAACCCGTGCGCGACGACCGGCTGTACCTGCGTGCCCGTCTGGCGCTGGCCGGGCTGATTGACGTGGACGAGGTCGAGTCTTGTGCCCACGCATTGAACAAGCTGCGCGAGCGCCACTACGACGTGGCCGTGGTCAGCGTCGACATGCTCGACGATCCCTGGGCACTGGTGCAACGCATGGTGTCGGCGCATCCGCCGGTCGAGAGCGTCGTGGTGACCTCGTCCAACCGGTCGTGGGCGATGCACGAGCGCACGGAACAGGCTGGTTGCCGGGCTTTGCTCGACAAACCGTTCGACCCCAGCCTGGTGTACCGCGTGTTCCAGATGGTCTGAGCCGCTACGGCGCGCGATTGGCGGCGATCAGGCGCAGCAACCGGGCCGGCAGAGGCGCAGGTTCAGCGCACAGTTGTGCGGCAAGCACTTCGGCGCACAGAATCGCAAGCGTCAGGCCGCGCGAGCCCATTGCGGTGCTGACCCAGAGGCCGGCTTGTGCATCGGTGCTCAGGCCTCCCACCAGCGGCAGTCGGTCTGCGCTGGACCATCGCGTACCCTCCCATGCTTGCACTGCATTGCAGTCGAACATCGGCGCGAGCCGGGCGCCAACGGCCGGCAACAGGCGGGTCAGCTGGCGTTGGTTGTGGGCATGGGCCTGGGCCTGGCGATGCCCGGTCTGGGGGCGCTCGTAGGTGGCGCCGGCATACCAGGCCCGGCCGTCGGGCTGCGGCACATGCGCGATGACGCTGCCGGCACCATTGACCGGAAAATGCGGAAACCCTTCGTCCCCGCGCGGTGCATGCCGAGCCCAGGAGACCTGTCCGTGCAACGCGATCAACGGTGCCAGGTGCCGGATGCGGGGATCGACCTTGGCCGCGCATTCGACCAACCGTGGCGCGTCGCCGGCATTGGCAATCACCAGTTGCGGGGCCTGCGCCAGCAGATCGCCGCTGCCACTGCGCAATTGCCATGCGCCATTGGCAAAATCGATATGCTGTACCCGGCAGTCGCCCTGGAAACGGATTGTGCTGTGCGCCAACAGAGCCTGCACCAGTCGGGCCGGCTTGATCCAGCCACCGTGCGCATGCCAAAGCGCCTTGTCAACGTGTGCGTCGGCCTGGCGCAAGGCCGTCGCGACGTCGGGCGGCAGCATCTCGTCGGACCATTGCCGGCCGTGCGCGGCCCATTCGTCAGGCGGCGCACGCGTGCGGTCGATGGCCAGTTCAGCCACGCCGCTGGCGCAATAGTCGACGCCATCCACGAGCAGCCGCCGTGCCGTCTGCAGGCTCAGCCGCACGCCCGCGCGGGACAGCCGCGAGCGCGGGCTGTCGTCACGCGAGACATGGGGTGCCAGCAGCCCGACCGGCAGGCCCGAGGCGCCGCTGGCAGGCACTCTGGCGGCGTCGAGTACGGTGACCTGCCAGCCGCGGCGGGCCAGCGCGTACGCGGCGGCCGCGCCGGCCAGGCCGGCGCCAACGACCACGCAATGGGTCACCGGCACGGGTGGCTGGTGCCATGGCTGGCGCGTGTGCTTCAGCTTCCAGCACGGCTGGAATTCGCTGGCGCCTACGGCCTGGCACCTGGTCTCGCCATTGCGGGCGCTGCCTGCAGCGGCATCCGGCACGGCAGCAATGGAGGTGAAGCCGGCTTGAGCCAGAATTTCGGAGCTCGGCAATGACGGCGTGTTCCCGAGCAGGGCCAGTCGCGTGCCGCGCCGGCACAGACGCGCCAGCGCCTTGACGTTGAAGCTGTCCCAGCGTGCGGCGTTATCACGGTGGCCATCCGATGCGCAATCGGGTGCTTGGCCGACCAGAACACTGTCGGCGCTGAACTGCAGTTCCCGCAGCATCGGGTGCGTAGGGCCCACACAGAGGGTCAACTGCAGCCGCCCACCGTGCAACTCCAAACGATGCAAGCCGGGAAGAAAACCGAACCATAGCTGGACCAGTTCATCGGTCCAGGGTGCCAGCGCGGGGCTGGACCGCATGGCCGTGTGCAGCGTCGCACAGTCTGGTGCGTATGGTGTCAGTGCCACGACATGCAGCATGCGAGGCCCGGCCGGGTCCAGCGCCCATTGCTGCCACAAATCCAGCAGGCGGCTGCCCGCGCCAAAATCCGTGTCCAGCACGCGCCAGCCGGCTTGCCCTTGCCAGGCCGCTGGCAGACCGCAGGCCAGCATCCAGGCGGGCGCCTGCGGCGTTGCGGCCATCAGCCTGCGCCTGTGTCGAACCTCAGTGGCTGTCGGTGGGTGGCACGTAGCCTTGGGCCGCGTCGGCACCGCTGCCGAAGAAGTGCGCTTCCATCTGCCGCGCCAGGTATTGGCGCGCCCGAGCATCGGCCAGATTTAGGCGGTTTTCGTTGACCAGCATGGTCTGGTGCTTGAGCCAGCCGGCCCAGGCTTCCTTGCTCACCTCGGCCCACAGCCGCTTGCCCAACTCGCCGGGATAAGGGGGAAAGTCCATCCCTTCGGCTTCCTTGCCCAGTTTGACGCATTGAACCATCCGTGCCATGAAATACTCCATCTATCCGATTTCGCTGAAGAGTGAAATTGTCGCCGCTTTTGGAATCCCCCCAAACGGTGTTGCCGAATGGGTCGACGACCCCTTTCATGGAGTAGAAATGTTGCGTTTTTTCAGTGTGCGCCAGACCTTGTCGCTGGTATGTGTCGGTTCGGTGGGCTTGCTGGCGTATGGTCTTTATCTGCAGCATGTCGTGGGCCTGGTGCCTTGCCCGATGTGCATCGTGCAGCGGTATGCGCTGGTGCTGGTGGCCCTGATTGCCGGACTGACGGCCACCGGCAAGCGCCGTGGCACGCATGTCACTGGCATTGTGTTGATGCTGCTTGTAGCGGGTTTTGGCGCTTTCGTCGCGGCGCGCCAGAGCTGGTTGCAGTGGTATCCGCCCGAGGTGGTGTCGTGCGGGCGCGATTTCTACGGAATGATCGAGAACTTTCCGCTGCAGCGCGCGATCCCGATGATCTTCAAGGGTGGCGGCGATTGCATCGCTGTCGACTGGACCTTCCTGGGCGGCTCCATCGCCAACTGGTCCTTCGTGTGTTTCGTCGCCATCATCGTGCTCGGCCTGGCGCAGATACTGCGTCCGCGCAGCAGACGCTGAGCACGGCACTGGCTTGCGGCCTTCCGCTGCGGGCGCGCGGCCGATTCTTGCGCCTGCTTGTCCGCCATAGGCCGGCGCATGGGGCTTTGCCGATTGCCACTTGGCGTCATCATCACGATGGACGCTGGTTGACCACCCTGCATGACCACCGTAGTATCTTTGCGCAAGACACGGGGTGGGACACAGCGACAAGCGTGTTTGAAAGGGCGGCAGCATGGGAGTGGCGGCGTCGATCTTGGGTGCGTCATTGCAGTCCGCAGGCGGTACTGCGACGCCGACGGGTTCAGATTTGCGGCACCCGTCGGCACCTTCGCAGCAGCTCGACTCTGGCGCGTTGAGCGCATTGTGCGCGGTGGCGCGCCTGCACCAGATCGCCGCCGACGCCGCCACCCTCTTGCATCGCCTGGGCCTCTCGCCCAGCGAAACCCTTGGTGTCGACGACTTGCTGCGCGCCGCGCAACTGCTGGGGCTGAAAGCCCGCCGGGTGCGCACCCGTGTCGACCGGCTGGCCCAGACCCCGTTACCGGCCCTGGCCTTGATGCAGGCGGCCACGCCTTCGCAGTCAGGCGCCGCTGGCTTGCAGGTCAAGGTGCTGGCCCAATGCGACGGGCGTCGGGTGCTGGTGATGGGCTTGCAAGCTGCGGGGCGGTCGGGTGCCGGGCAGGGTGCGGCTCAGGCCGGGGTACCCGATGGCATGCCAAGGATCGAACCGCTCGAGTTGTTCGCTGATCAATGGACCGGCGAGTTGATCCTGCTCAGCAGCCGCGCCAGCCTGGTCGGCGAAATGGCGCGCTTCGACTTCGCCTGGTTCGTTCCCGCGCTGGTGAAATATCGCCATCTGCTGGGCGAAGTGCTGCTGGTGTCGTTCGTGCTGCAGTTGCTGGGCCTGGTCAGTCCCCTGTTTTTCCAGGTCGTGATGGACAAGGTGCTGGTGCACAAGGCCATGAGCACACTCGACGTGCTGGTGATCGGTCTGCTGGTTGTCGTCGTGTTCGAGAGTCTTTTGACCACCTTGCGCAGTTATGTATTCAGCCATACGACGAGCCGGATCGACGTGGAACTTGGCGCCCGGCTGTTCCGGCATCTGGTGGCATTGCCGCTGTCCTATTTCCAGGCGCGACGCGTCGGCGACTCGGTGGCGCGCGTCCGCGAACTGGAGAACATCCGCCAGTTTCTGACCGGCAATGCACTGACGGTCGTGCTCGATTTGCTGTTTTCGCTGGTGTTCCTGGTTTTGATGGCCTGGTACAGCCTGCCGCTGACCGCCGTGGTGCTGGTGAGTCTGCCGCTGTATTTTCTGCTCAGCCTGGCGGTGACACCGGTGTTGCGCCGGCGACTCGATGTGAAATTCGCGCGCGGCGCGGAGAACCAGGCCATGCTGGTCGAGACCGTTACGGCCATTCAGACCGTGAAGGCCGCTGCCCTGGAGCCGGGCTTTGCACTGCGCTGGGACCAGCAACTGGCTGCCTATGTCCGGGCGAGCTTTCGCACCCAGTGGCTGGCCAGCATGGCCCACGAAGCGGTGAACCTGATCGGCAAGCTGACCAGTGCCGTGACGTTGTGGTTTGGCGCGCACCTGGTGATGGACAACAGCCTGACAGTCGGCCAGTTCGTCGCTTTCACCATGTTTGCGCAGCGTGTGGCCCAGCCCATCATGCGTTTGGCCCAGTTGTGGACGGAGTTCCAGCAGACCGGCGTGTCGGTGGCTCGCCTGGGCGACATTCTCAATACGCATCCGGAGTCTGGCGGCAGCAGCGCATTGCAGCTGCCTCCGATCAAGGGGCGCATCACGCTGGAACAGCTGCGGTTTCGATATCGTCCGGATGCCGAGCCTGTGCTCGACGGCATCAATCTCGAGCTGGCGGCAGGTGAATTTGTCGGTATCGTCGGGCGCTCCGGTTCTGGCAAGAGCACGTTGACCAAGCTGATCCAGCGCCTGTATGCACCGCAAGGGGGTCGGGTGCTGGTCGACGGCGTGGACATCGGTCTGATCGACGCGGCCCAGTTAAGGCGTCAGATCGGCGTGGTGCTGCAGGAAAACCTGCTGTTCAATCGCAGTATCCGCGAGAACATTGCCATCGCCGACCCGGCTGCACCGCTGCAAAGCGTCATCCGCGCTGCGGAGCTGGCGGGTGCACATGGCTTCATCGGTGCCTTGCCGCAGGGCTACGACACCATGGTGGGCGAGCAAGGTGCCAGTCTGAGCGGTGGCCAGCGCCAGCGGATCGCGTTGGCGCGCGCCTTGTTCACCGAGCCCCGTATCCTGATCCTCGACGAGGCCACCAGCGCGCTGGATTATGAAAGTGAGGCCATCATCCAGCGCAACATGGCGCAGATCTGTGGTGGCCGTACGGTGTTGGTGATCGCCCATCGCCTCAGTGCGGTACGCGGTGCCCACCGCATTGTCGTGATGGACAAGGGTGCCATCGTCGAGGTCGGAGCCCACACGGCCTTGCTGGCGCGCCCGCAAGGTCTGTACCGCCATTTGTGGTCCTTGCAGGATGGGCGTGGCGCGCGTGAAGGGGCCGAGCCATGACCCGGTCGTGCGGCAGCGCGGGTGCACAGTGGGGCGCCTGGTCCTGGTTGGGGGCACGCTATGCGGCTGTTGCTGGTGCCGCCTGGCGCCAACGCAAACAGGCGGTCGAGCCTCGACGCAGTGCGGACGAACTTGCTTTCCTGCCCGCGGCCTTGTCATTGCAGCACACACCGGTCCATCCGGCGCCGCGTTGGCTGGCCTACCTGTTGATCGGCCTGCTGGCACTGGCGTTGGGCTGGGCCTGCCTTGGCACGGTCGATATTGTCGCTGTGGCGCCAGGGCGCATCATCGT
>JBDTMH010000164.1:0-10228 GCA_039934375.1 Burkholderiaceae bacterium
CTTCCTGGCACATGCGCGCGCTGTTGGGCAGGCCTTCGATCACGGTGGGCAGGTAGTAACTGCCCTTGTCGAACAACGCACCGGTCGGCCGGGCACCGCCAAACAACACCTCGCCGCCTTCGTCGCGGCCCAGTTGCACATAGCGCTCCACCGACGCGCGGTGGCCCATGTTGACCAGTGGTCCCATCTGTGTGTCTTCGCTGGCCGGGTCGCCGACGCGCAAGCGCCGCACGCCGGCGAGCAGCCGCGCGCGAAATTCCTCGTAGACGCTGGCATGCACAAAAGCCCGCGAGCCGGCGATACATGACTCGCCGGACGAACTGAAGATGCCGTACAACACGCCGGCCACCGCATGGTCGAGGTCGGCGTCGGAGCAGACTATGGTAGGCGACTTGCCGCCGAGCTCCAGCGAGGTCGGCATCAGCTTCTCTGCCGCCAGCCGCTGTATGCCCATGCCGACGTTGGTGCCACCGGTGAACGCGATGCGCCGGATCAGCGGATGTTTGACCAGCGCATCGCCGACGATGGACCCCTTGCCCGGCAACACGCTGACGATGCCCGGCGGCACACCGGCGGCCTCGGCGATACGCGCCAGCTCGATCGCCATGCGCGGCGTTATTTCGGCCGGCTTGAACACCACCGCGCAACCGGCCGCCAGGGCCGGCGCAAGCTTTTGCGCCTCGCTGGCGATGGGCGAATTCCACGGCGTGATGGCGCCGACCACACCCAGCGGTTCATGCACGCTCATCGTGACGAAGTCGCCACGCGCCGGCGTGATCGTGTCCTCCCAGGTCTCGCAGGCGGCAGCGAAGAACTGGAAGGTGCCGGCGGCACTGGCGACCAGGGCCCGTGTCTCGTTGATCGGCTTGCCGTTGTCCAGCCGCTGCAGCTGTGCCAACTCCTCGCCGCGTTCGCGGATTCCGCTGGCGATGCGATACAGGATGCCGGCACGTTCATGGCGCTTGAGTCCGGCCCAGGGCGGCTGCTGGCGCGCACGCTCGGCGGCCCGCACCGCTTCGTCAACGTCCTGCGCGGTGGCCGCGTGCAGCGTTGCGACGATGCTGCCATCGGCCGGGTATTCGGTCGTGTACGCGGGGCCGCTGGCATCGCGCCACCGGCCGGCTATCTGGGTCTGGATCGTGGTGTCACTCATGGCGGTGTCGGCGGCGTGTGATCAACGCTCAGATGGTGGTCGTGTTGACCCGGTTGTTCAGGAACCGCAGCGCCGACAACACCGTCAGCGCCGAGGTCCGGGGGTTGTCTGCCAGCGGCTTGCCACGCATCGTCAGCTGCATCTCGCCAAACGCGCCGCGCAGCGTGATTTCGTGGATGTTCTCGTGCACCGTGGGGTCGGCGATCAGGCGCACGGTCGTGGCATCCAGGCCCAGGCCGGCCAGCGCCACGGTGGCCGCTACATTGGCATTCTTCGGGTACAGGCGCGCGGCCTCGCGCGCGCTGGCCTGCAAAATCACCGTCGGCTCGGCCAGCCGGTCCAGGTTGACCAGCGTCTCGGCCGGCGAACCGCGCCAGCCCTGCGGCGGTTTGCGCCCGGTATAGGTGACCTCGTCCAACCCTGCCAGCCGTGCTGCGGCGATCGCGTCAATGCCGCCGATGGCACCGGGCAGCAGATGCAGCTGCGTGCCGCCCTTGCGGGCCGCGTCGTCGAGCCGTTCGGCCAGGCCGGCTTCGGACAAGGCGCCGACCGACAACACCGCACATTCGACGCCGCGCGCGAGCGCCTGCAACACATGGGTGGTCAGAGCGCCATGACCGGCACACTCAAGCACCAGCGTCGCGTCAGCAGGCACGGCATCCAGCACGGAGACCTCGGCGCCGACGGCATCCCGCACTGCCGCCAGCGATCGCGGCGACACCACCACATGTGCGATGCGCACACCACCGTGACCGTGCAACCGCGTGTGCACCGAGCGCCCGATGGCGCCGTATCCGATCAAGGTGACGTCGCGCACCGCGTCAGTCCTTCTTCAGGATGGGACCGGCGAACTTGGCAGCAAACGCGCCCCACGCCTTCATGTCGACCTCGACCAGCACTGGCCCGCCCTTGAACTGCAAGGCCTGCTCCAGTGTCGCGTCGGCCTGGGCCGGGTCGGACAGGCGCAGGTGCGGCACTTTCAGACTGGCACACAGGACCGCGAAATCCGGGTTCACCAGATCTACATAACAGTGGCGGCTTCCGTAGATGTCGTCCTGGATGTTCCTGATCACGCCATAGCAGCTGTCGTTCATCAGCAGCACAACCAGCTCGGCCTTCTCCTGCACAGCACAGGCCAGTTCACCGACGTTGAGCATGAAGCCGCCGTCGCCGGCCAGCGCCACGGTCTTGCGGCCCAGTTCGTGCGTGCTATTGGCCAGCGCGGTACCGATCGCCATCGCCAGGCCCTGGCCGATGCCGCCGCCCAATGCATGCACACCGGCGCGCGGGTGGTCCAGCACCGGGCTGCGGTTGCCCCACATGCTGTTGGACAAGGTGATGTCGCGCACCCACCAGCAGCGTTTGTCCAGCTGGCGCGAGACCGCGTTCTTGAGCTGGACATAGGGGCCGAGCGCGGCGTCGACCTGGTGGCCGGCCAACTCGCGCGCCTGGCGCAGATCCCTGGCAAACCCCGGGTCGACCTGCATGCGGCCTTCGAGCCTGTCGGCCAAGGCTGACAAGGTGGCGGCCGCGTCGCCTTGCACGAAGATTTCGCTGGAGTAGCCCCGGCCCTGCGCCAGTGCATTGGCGTCGATGCGGTACAGCGCCCGGGGCAGCTGCAGTTTGTAGCGCAAGGTCTCGTTGCTGCGCAGGCGCGAGCCGACGACCAGCATGGCGTCACAGGTCTGGTAAAAATCTTCCACCGGCTTTTGCAGGTTGTAAGAGCCCAGTGTGGCCGGATGGTCCTCGGCCACGATGCCGCGGCCCTGCACCGACGTGACCACCCCGAAGCCCAACTTCACCAGCCGCGCGACCGCGTCAAAGGCACCGCGTGCGCCACCACCCAGCCACAACATCGGGCGCCGCGCGCCGGCGAGCTTGTCGGCCAACACATCGATCTGCGCCGGATCGGCTTGCATCGGCGACAGCGTGATCCGTGCCAGGTCGGCCGGCAGATCGAGCATCGAGGCCTGCACGTCGATCGGAATCTCGATGCTGACCGGCCCGCACGGCGGCGTGCGCGCGATCCGGGTCGCTTCGCGCAAGGTGGCCAGCGCGCTGGCTGCGTCACGGATGCGAAAAGCCGCCTTGCTGACCGACTGCAGCATGGCCAGTTGCGCCGGCGCCTCGTGGATGAACCCCAGATCGCGGTCCAGGTATTCGGCCTCGATCTGGCCGGTCAGGTGCAGCATCGGCGTGCCGGCGGTGATGGCCTCGACCAACGCGCCCGCGGCATTGCCGGCGCCGGTGCCGGTGCTGGTGATGCAAGCGCCGAGCGCACCGCTGACACGGGCGTAAGCGTCGGCCATGTTGCAGGCACCGGCTTCGCCGCGGGCCGACACGAAGCGGATTTTCTGGCGCTTGTGCAAGGCGTCCAGGATCGGCATGTTGTGGATCGAGATCACGCCGAAGGCGGCACGCGTGCCTTGCAATTCGAGGAAGCGAACGACGAGTTCGCCGACCGTGATGCGTGTGGGGGAACCGGTGTTCATGCCGTGGACTTTCTGGGCCGAGGGGATATGGGCAAACCGACGGCAGGTACATGGCTGATGCACTGCGACAGCCGTTGGGCCGCGGATCGCACCTGTGCCACCAGTTCATCCCGCGCTTCAGGGTCGATTTGCTGGGCCGGCACCGTCACGCTGACGGCGGCCGAAACCCGATGGTGCTCATTGAAGACCGGCGCGGCAATGGTCGAGATCGCCGCCTCGAATCCGCCCTGGCTGATGCCATAGCCGCGTTGTGCGTCGGCATCAATCGACTTCTTCAGGGCTTGCAGAGTGATGGGCGTCTGGGCCGTGAAGCTGCTGAGTTCGACGCCCTGGTACAGGGTCTTGAGAGATTGCAGCGACAGATCGGCCAGCAGGATGCGGCCCAGCACGGTCGCGTGGGCGGGCAGCCGCGCGCCGACCTGGATCGAATTGAACATGAAGGACGGACCTACCGCCTTGGCAATGAACACCACCTCGCGGTCATCGCGCACCACCAGATGCGCCGACAGCCCCGTCGCGCTGGCCAGGGCATCGATGATGGGGCGGCCGAGCTCGGTCAGCTCCATCGACGCCAGGTACTCGAAACCCAGCCGCAGCACCGCCATGCCCAGCTGGTAATGCGCCGAGTCACCGGCACGTTCGACGAAGCCGAGCTGTTCCAAGGTCTGCAACATACGAAAAACCGAGGCCCGAGGCAGGCCCAGGCGGCGCGCCAGTTCCGCCCCGGTGAGTTGGCGCTCGTCACGCGTGAACTGCGCCAGCAATTGCAGCCCGCGCTGCAGCGCCGGCACCTGGTATCGGTCTTCGGCCGCAACCGCAGATGCCGCACCAGGATGGCGCACACCCGCCGTATCCACAGCCAGCGCATTCGCAGCGGGGGCGTGCGGCTTCATGGCGTTGGCTCCAGGCCGATCAACGGGTTGACCCGACTGGCGCCCTCCAATGCGCAGCTGTGGCCGACCGGGCCCAGCGACACATAAGGCGCATCGACCTGCCGCGCCAGGCTCTGGCAACCGGGCGCTGGTGTGATCGTGTCGGCACTGCCGCTGGCCACCAGCACCGGGCAGTCGACGGCCAGCAAGTCTGCGAGCAGGTCGCCACCGGACAGCAAACGCGCTGCCTGCGTGTAGCCGGCCGGGTGGACCTGTGCCATCACATGCTCGACAAACGCCAGCTGGTCCGCACTGGCCCGGGCCGACAACATCGCACTGGCCCGCGTGTGTGCCATGCCGGCGGGGCCGAGCGCAGCCAGATTGGCCAGCCGATCGGCCAGTTTGCGTTCGCGCTCGGCCGCATCCACACGGGCATGACCCTGGGCCGGCGCAAGCAAGATCAGGCGTGTCACCCGCCCAGGTGCCATCGCGGCGGCAGCTGCCGCCATCAGCGCGCCCAGCGAATGCCCGACCAGCGTCAGCGGCCCGGCGGCCTGGGCGCCCAGCGCATCAAGCCATAACCACATCCGCAGTGCATAGTCGGCTGCCACTGGAGCGTCCATCGTCAACGCTGTGCTGGCGCCATAACCCGGTGCGTCCCAGGCCAGCACATGGCTGGCGGGAGCACGCGCGCCCTGCACCTGCTGCAATTGCGCCAGCCAGCTGCCCGAGGCCGATCCAATGCCATGCAGCAGCACGTGCGTCACCGCATTTGCCGCGCCTTTGCTGCGGGCGCGACGGTACTGCAGCGTGGCAGCACCGACAGTCTGCGTCTCGGTTGCGAACTGCGGCAATTGCGCGATCAGGGACATGGTGGCTGCCGGAGGTATATGTTGGCCGGAGCAACAATGCTCACTTATTGTCGCGCTTGATCTTGGTCAGCGGGCTGTCGGGCGGATACACCGGGGTGATCGGCGTCGCGGCGCCGAGCATCACGCACATCAGCGCGTCTTCGTCACCGATATTGACTTCCTCGCGGTACACGCCGGGCGGCACCGAGATAAGGTCACGTTCGCCGAGTACCGCTTCCCAGCGCTCGCCGTCCTTCTCGCAGACGACCTTCATCTTGCCGCGCATGACGAAGAACACCTCTTCCACGTCGTAGTGGATGTGCGAGGGGCCGATGTGGCCAGCCGGAATCACCATGGTGGAGAACGTGAAGTGCCCGGCCGGAACGGTGTTGACGTCCTTGGCCACGCCGGTGCCGCCGGTGCCGACATAACGCATCTGCGCACGGCGGTATTTCGGATCGTAGTCGGCCTGGAATTTCAACGCATCCCAGTCATAGCGCCGGGTCGGGTAACGTGCAACGCGGCTCTCCAGCCACTGCGCAAACGACTGCCCATCGGACGGCAACATACCTTGCTGGATCTCGGCTTCCGGCGCGATCTGCGCATCGAGCAGGCCACGCTCGTTGAAGACGGGTTGATTGGCGGCGGCTTGGGTGTTCATGGTGGGTCCTTTCAAATGGGGGTCACATCTTTTAAATGGGGTTCAGATTCCAATTTCTCATCAATTCATCACAAACCCGCCATTGACTGGCAGTAATTGCCCTGTAATGAAACCACTGGCGCGCGTCATCAGGAACAGCGCGGCGGCGGTTACGTCTTCGGGGATCTGAGGGCGTTGCACGGCGCGACCCTTGAGGTAGTAGTCGTGGCGCTCGGCCGGCACGTACTCGGTGGCCTCGACCAGGGTCAGGCCCGGCGCGATCGCGTTCACGGTGATGCCCTGAGGTCCGAGTTCGCGTGCCATGCCGCGCGTCATCGCGATCACCGCACCCTTGCTCGCGATGTAGGCCATCAGGCGCGGCGCGCCCCACATGGCGGTGTCCGAGGCCAGATTCACCACGCGTCCGCTACCCGAGGTGGCCAGGTGCGGCGCGGCCGCCACTGTCGCCTGCCAGGTGCCGCGCACGTTGACATCCATCACCCGATCCCACATGTCGGCGTCGAGTTGGTCCATGGTCTTGCCGCCGGAGTTGGTGATCGCCGCGTTATTGATCAGTCCGTCGATGCCGCCCATTGCCGCAACCGCCTGGTCCACACCCGCCTTGATCGACACGGCGTCCGACAAGTCCATCGGCACGTAATGTGCCTGGGCTCCCAGTTCGGCGGCCAGCGCCTGGCCGCGCTCGTGCAGTACGTCGCTCAGCACCACCCGCGCACCGGCCGCCACCAGCGCACGGGCGAAGGCGGCGCCCAGGCCTCGCGCCGAGCCGGTCACCAGCACGCGACGGCCTTGCAGACGGATTTCTTGTTCGTCGAACATTTCGTTCCTGCGATCAGCTCATGCGCCGCTGCGCGCCTGGCAGGTAGTGAAGCACCTTGCGCTCGGCCAGCACTACCGCGTAATAGGCAATGATGCCGATCACCGTCAGCGCAGCGATGACGACGAACACCGCAGCGGTATTGCCCTGGCCTTCGAAGAACACCAGCATGAAGCCCAGGCCCATGTTGCCGCCGACCAGTTCACCGACCACGACGCCGATCACTGCCAGCGTGCTGGCAATGCGCAGGCCGGAGAACAGCGCCGGCAAGGTGGTCGGGTACTCGACCATGCGAAACACCTGCATGCGGGTGGCCGAGAACGAACGCGCCAGGTTGATCATGTCGGAGTCCATGGCGCGCATGGCCGACAACACGTTGATCAGCACCGGGAAGAACACGATCAGCACGGCAACCAGAATTTTCGGATAGACCGTATACCCCAGCCACATCACGAACAGCGGCGCAAAAGCCACCTTGGGCGCGATCTGCAGCGCCAGCAGGTAAGGCGACAGGATCGCTTCGACCCGTGGCGACACGCCCAGCGCATATCCGATAAGGGCGCCCATCGCCGATCCCAGCACGAAACCGATCACCACCTCGAGCGCGGTGATGCCGGCATGCCAGAGCAGTCGTTCGGTGTGCCAGATGCGCACCGCCTCCTCGGCCACCCTGGTCAGCGGGGGCAGCACGAATTCCGGCATGCCGATCCAGCCCGGGCCGAACTGCCAGAGCAGCAGGAACACCACCAGAACCAGGAAGCTCCAGGCCGCGGTGACCAGCGGCGATGCGTCGTCAGACATGGAACGGGCTTTCTCGTGCTGGGCTTACTTGCCGGCCACGAACTGGTTGGTGTACAGATCCTTGACCGGTGTGGCCGTGGGAACCACGCCATTGGCGACGTAGAACTTCTGCAGGTCGGCCAGCCGGGCCTCATCCATCATGCCCGGCACCTTCTGGTTGGCGTACACGTACTTGTTGTACATCTCGAACATCTTCTCGATCGACGCTTCCTTGCCCTTGTGCGTGGGCACGAACGCCACATAGGCAATCGCGGCTTCCTTCGGGTTGGCCATGATGTCCTTCATGCCCTTGATCGTGGCGCGCACCAGCTTCTGGATCAGCTGCGGGTTTTTCTGGATCGTCTCGTCCGACGCCAGGATGGCCTGCGCCATGCTCTTGAAATACACGTCCGCCGGCAAGATGTCGACCTTCGCGCCCATCTCCATCACCGTGACGGTCCAGTCCGGCGTGCTGGCCATGGCGTCGGACTTGCGCGCGGCAAACTGCTGCCAGACACCGGCCGGACCGGCGGCCTCGATGTTGACGTCGTTCTTGGTCAGGCCGACCTTGCTCATCATGCCGAGCAACGCGTAGTAGGTGGTGTCGGTATACGCCAGCACGGTGGCGGTACGGCCCTTGAGTTCACGCGGGCTCTCGATATGCAAGTCCTTGTGCGTCACGAGCTGCATCAACGAGCCGGCACCCAGCACCGCAACTGCCTTGACTGGAATACCCTGGGCCCGCGCGATGATGGGCGTGTCGCCAATGGCGCCGCCGATCACCGCATTGCCGGCGCCAACCTGTTTGGCCACGTCGACTCCACCGCGTCCGGTGACGAATTTCACATCAAGACCCTCGGCCTTGTAGTACCCCTTGGCCTGGGCCAGCATCCATGGACCGAACGCCGGCAGCGTTCCGGGCGCGGGTAGCAGATAGGTCACCTCCTGCAAGGTCTGGGCCTGGGCTGCCCACGGTGCGGCCATGGCAGCGGCAGTACAAACGGCAAGGCAGGCGCGCCGGGTGAGGGTGAGGGTCAGGGTGGTGCTGGGGTTCATGAAGATTCCTTGGTTGCGGTTGGGTCTAAAGCGCGGGGAATGGGCTATCGGAACTCAGTGGACTTCGGTATTGGCGTCGAGCTTGAGCAGATCCATCAGCCAACCGATGAGCGGCCCGACACGGTCATGTTTGCGCCGCTGCATCGGGTTGTCGCGTCCGGGAATGTCGACGTCGATCTGCTCGATGATGGTGCCGGGTCGCTCGCTCATGACCAGGATGCGGTCGGACAGGGCCACCGCCTCCGCCAGGTCATGGGTGATGAACAGCACGGTCTTGCCCTCTTTGGCCACGGTCTGGGCCAGATCCTGATGAAGAATCATCTTGGTCTGCGCATCCAGCGCGGAGAACGGCTCGTCCATCAGCAGCACCAATGGATCGACCGCCAGCGTGCGCGCCAAAGCGGCACGCTGGCGCATGCCACCGGA
This sequence comes from Burkholderiaceae bacterium, assembly GCA_039934375.1. Lineage (GTDB taxonomy): Bacteria > Pseudomonadota > Gammaproteobacteria > Burkholderiales > Burkholderiaceae_C > CAISIP01. The sequence goes on from JBDTMH010000164.1 coordinate 9,109, forward strand.
GAGCTGGTTTGGATAGTGCGCACCGAAACCCGTCAGATGGCACTGCCCCAGCAGCCGGTCCGAGATGGTCTTGCGCACTTCGGCAGTGCTGCCACGCAGCTCCAGCCCGAACTCGATGTTCTGGGCAATCGTGCGCCAGGGCATCAGCAGGTCTTTCTGCAGCATGAACGACACATGTTCGTTCGGCCCCTCGACCAGCTGACCGGCGACCTTCACGGTACCGGCACTGGTCTTGGCCAGGCCCGATCCCATGTTGAGCAAGGTGCTCTTGCCACAACCCGAGGGGCCGATGATGGACACCACCTCGCCCTGCGCAATGGAGAATGTCACATCGCGCGCCGCCAGCACTTCCCTGGACTTGCCACGTGCTGGGAAACGCTTCTCGACGCCGATGAACTCGATTGCCGGAACACCTTGGGGCGGCTGAAATTTGCTCATTTGGCTGCCTCTTCGACCTTGATCGGAATGCGGATCGAAACGCGGCCGCTTTCGATCTTGACCGGAAAGCAGCGGATGTCGTGCTGGCCGATTTCGTTCAGGCACTTGCCGCTGGCGATCTCGAAACGCGCGGCATGCAGCGGGCATTCGATCTGGCCGTTCTCCTGGAAACCCTGCGACAGCAAGGCGAAGGCATGGGGACAGATGTCTTCCAGTGCATGGACCTGGTCGTCCTGCAAGTACAGGCCGACGTTCTGACCATTGACTTCCACCCCGAACGGAAAGTCGGGGTCGAGCTGGTCGCGCGAAGCGACGTCATGCCATTCGGGGCTCAAATCGTCTGGGTCCATACTGGTGCCACTTTCTGAATAGGGGTGGAGCAGGTCGTCCATGTCGTTCAACCAGTGAAACAGTGATTCGCTAAAGAATCATTATTGGTCTGCGGAGCCTATCGGTCAACGAATAGTTGACTGGATCGCAAGGAATTGAAATGCCCGACGGTCGACGCCAGGATGTCGGCGGAGATCGGGCAGCCCTGGACCGGCGATAGGGCCAGGTCGGGGACTGCGGCCTGTTGTCAACGCCCAACTACGTCGTGTCCGCCGTGGCGGCCAATGAAGTCGTCGTACATGCCATCCCGGCAACACAACTTCTGACCTCCCTGGCCCAGGACGCCACTTTG
>JBDTMH010000165.1:0-10225 GCA_039934375.1 Burkholderiaceae bacterium
CACCTACGAGGCGGTCAAGAACCTGACCGCGCAGCTTTACGACTGGTCACTGCGCAAAGTTCCAGACGACGCGCAACATGCGTTGCAAGGCCTGCTGCATTCCGAGCGCAGCGAGACGGCGCGCAAGACCCTGACCTTCATGATTGCCAGCGCCGATGAGGCGCAAAAATCGCAACGGTTCGTCTGTTCCGACGCGGGCGTGCCGGTCTATCTGATGCGCATCGGCACGGCCGCGCGCATGCAGGGTCCGATCAAACAGGCGTTCACGGACGGCTTCGCTGAACTCGTTGCGCGTATCGAGCCGCCCTTGCTTGACCATGTCACCCATCCGCTCACCTTGCAGCGCGGCCACAGCGGACGCAACATGCCGCTGGTCACCTATGAACTGATCGACGATGCGGACTACGTGGAGATCACCTGTTCGCCCAAGGCACTGGGTTCCGGTCGCTGGGCCGCGTTGGAGATCTTTTCCTTCCCGACGCTGGAGGTGATTGAGCGCTACGTACTGGAGGTGGTCATGAAGGCCGGCTCCCAGCCCTGTCCGCCGGTCGTCATCGGTGTCGGCATTGGAGGCAGCTTCGACTATGCGGCCAAGATGGCCAAGCTGGCGACCCTGCGACCGGTCGGGCAGGCGCATCCGGAAGAGATGGTCGCGGCGATGGAACGCCGGCTGCTGACAGCGGTCAACAAGACCGGCTTCGGCCCCATGGGCACCGGCGGCGATTCGACCTCGATGGCAGTGCATGTGGACTACTCGGCAGGCCATGGTTTCACGCCCGTGGCGGTGTGCTTCAACTGCTGGATAAACCGGCGCACCAGCGCGCGTATCTACAACGACGGAAGGGTGGAGCGCCTTGACTGACATCCGATTGACCATGCCCATGAATGCGCAGCAGGCGCGCGCATTGAAGGTGGGTGACACGGTGCTGGTCGATGGCGACATCGTCGTCAGCGCGGGATTGCCAACCTACCAGCGGATTGCCGAGTACCTGCGCGACGGGCGGGCGCTGCCGATCGACCTGAACAATGGTGTGTTGTTCCATCTGGGTTCGTACAGCCGCGAAACCGCCGATGGCGGGATCGAGGTGTTGTATATCAACCCCACAACCAGCACCCGTTTCAATCCGCTGATGCCGGGCATCATCCGAGGCCTCAAATTACATGCGGTCGGTGGCAAGGGCGGTCTGGACGCCGAATGCGCCAATGCGATGCAAGAGGCAGGCTGCGTCTATCTGTCCTTTCCCGGCGGCGGTAGCGCATTGTTGTCCCAGGCCTTGCGCGAAGTACGGCAGGTGGCATGGCCGGAACTGATCACCCATTACCGGCTGGTGAAGCTGCGGGTCGAAGGGCTGGGCCCTGCCACCGTCGCCATCGATGCACATGGCAACAGCCTGTATGACGACCTGCAGGCTGGATCGCGGCAGCGCATGGCGGACATACTGGCTGGCCTGGCACAGGACCGCCAAGCCAGCGGGCAGGGCGGATCAGCCGTATAGTCGGGCCGGATTTTCCCGCAGTATCTGCTGCACCAACGCGGTATCACTGGCTAAGGCCTGAAACTGTTCGAGCAGATCGTGGGTGACGGGGGCCGGCCGCAAGTTCAGATGCGGCCAGTCACTGCCCCAGACCATCTGGCTGGCATTGGCCTGACACAGGCTGCGCACGAAGTCCTGGCCCACCTGCGGGTCCGGGGCATCGCGCAGATTGCGATACGCGCACAGTTTGACCCAGACCGGGTGTCGCGCCACAAGTTCGAGCAGCAGTTGAAAGCCCGGCGCGCCAATGCCCGCCCGGTGGTCAAAGCCGGCCATATGGTCCAGCACGACCGGTATCGGCAACGCGCGCAACATCGGCGCGATCTCGGGCAAGGCCGCGCAGTCGGTCCATAACTCTGCATGCAGGCCCGCCTCGGCCATACGCGGTGCGAGGGCCTGCAAATCGGCGAGTAACGCGCTGCCCGGGAAGTTTCCCGCCGGGCCACTGCGATGGCTGAAACGTAAGCCGCGTATGCCGGCTGCGCGCCAGCTGCGCATCAGGGCGGTCGACGCGTCATGGCTGACCAGAACGCCGCGCCAATAAGGGCGCAAAGCCAGTGTGTCGAGCACCAGCCGGTAGTCGGCGCGATAGGCGCTGGGTTGGACCAGCACGCAGTGCTGCAAGCCCAGTTGGTCGAGCATGGCGACACAGTCGACCAATGTCGCCTCGGGCGGCGTGTAGCTGCGCTCAGCCGCGAGTGGGTAACGCGCATATGGGCCGAACAGGTGGGCATGGCAATCCCAGCCGCGCGGCGCTTTGTCGCCTGCGTCGTCAGTCTGGGTCATGTTGCGGCAGTCCGAATACCGGGGTGACGCCATCGGGCAACGGAATCTCGTGCGCGTTCAAGGTCATCGCCACCAGCGTGTAATAGCCCACCAGTGCGGTTAGCTCGACCAGGGCGCGGGCACCAAACAGTGCCAACGCAGTGGCATAGGTGTCGTCGCTGACGCTGTCGCGTTGGTTAAGCTCCAGCGCGAAATGGTAGACGGAGGATTGTTCGGCCGTCATCGAGCGCGGCACGGCCTGCGCGAGAAGGTCGTCGATGATCGACTGCGCCAGGCCGGCACGCTCGGCCTCGGGCCGATGCGCATCCCATTCGAACGGGGAGCGGCAGTGCCGCGCAGTGACCAGGATCGCCAGTTCCGACAGCATCGGCGGCAACTGCGTGTGGTAACGCAGTTGCGCGCCCAGCGCCTGCCAGCAGTCGGCCAATGTGGGGTTGTACAGTGCCGCGCGCAATGGGCCGCGCAGGCGCCCACGCGGCCCGGCCACGACCTTGTCGTAGACCCGGCGCTGTTCGGTATCGAGCTCGTCGGGCGATGGCAGATGGATGCGGGCCATGGGTTCTCGGTTTCAGTGCAGGCGACAGACGGGAATGTCTGGGAAGCAGCATAAGCGCTCGCGCAGACGCCAGCTATTTCGCCGGGTGCATGTCTGCTATGCCTGCCTTGTCGTACCGAGGACGGGCCGCAACCGGTGTCAGCCGTGGTTCCACTCGCTGTCGCCAGAAATCGCGGCGACGATTTGCACGATCATCGTCTCGATTTGCATGACGGCGCGGCCGGGGGATTTGGTCTTTGCGGTAGCCATCATGATCTTGCGCGCCAGCCGCGGGTTGACGATACGCGATGCCTGCAGCCTGCCGTCACCGATCTCGCCGCGAACCGCATGCAGGGGCAGCACCGTGTACATTTTTTCCGCGGCGACAATCGATTTCATCAGCGGCAGGGAGTCCGCTTCGATGACGGGCGCCACCACGATTTTTTCGCTGCGCGCGACCGCATCCAGGGAACTGCGCAGGCCGTTGGGCGAACCGGGAAGGATGAAGGGCAGGCCGTCCAAAGAGCGGAAATTCACTTCCGACTCCCGTGTGACCGAGTCGCCGGGTGCACCGATCAGGTAGCTGTCGACCAGCGCCAGCTCGTGTTCTGTCTCCTGATTCGCCGGCGTGTAGCGGTACAGGATGGCGATGTCCAGCCGCGCATCGACCAGCCATTCGTCGATCTGTCCGCTGGAGCCCTCGAGGATGCGCAGATGCACCTTGGGCAAGTTTTCCCGCACGCGGGTGAACAGGGCCGGAATGATCGATGGCGCCAGTGATGGCAGCAGGCCGATCGTCACCTGGCCCATCGGGGCCTGAGCCCCTTGCTGAACCATTCCCTCCAGTAGTTCGGCGTCGTGCAACAAGGCCTTGACGGTTGGCAACAGGCGCGTGCCGGCCTCAGACAGTTCCACACCGCGACCTGTGCGATTGAAAAGCCGGCTGTTGCAATCGCGCTCGAGCGCGTTGATGGTGCGGCTGAGCATCGACTGATTGGTGTCCAGACGGATAGCCGCTCGCGTCAGGCTGCCCAGTTCGGCAACGACCAGGAACGCACGCCAGCGTTGCAGATCGTGCGAGACATTGAGTCTGATATCGCTTGCCTGGCCAATCTGCATCTGTGGGTGTGCCTTCGTGTCTTTGGGTATCCGACGTCGGGCAAGTTGACCGGGCGTCATCGAATTGTAAGTAGCACGACTGCAACGCGCCACGTATTGCCGCTTGGCGCATAGCTGCGTTTCACACTGCTCGCTTGGACGAAACCGCCTGAGGTTGAACAATGGGCCAGGGTTGGCCGGGCATTGCGCCGTGTGCAGCACAGAGGGTAACCCAGTGAGCCCGACGTCCATTCAGAGGAAGCATGACAGACCCATCAGATAACTGGCGCTTGTCGCGGCTTGGCGCGGGGCTTACCGATTCGGCAATACGTGCGCTGGCCAAACGCATGGCCGGGCGAAGCGGGATCATCTCGTTCGCCGGCGGCATGCCGTCGCCCGCGACTTTTCCACAGGCTGAGTTCTCGCGCGCCTTCGAGCGGGTCATGCAGCTCGACGGTGCCGGCGCCCTGCAGTATGGGCCGACCAACGGATACGCGCCCTTGCGGGAATGGATCGCTCAATCGCTGTCGGTGGCGGACCAGGCCATTTCGGCCGACCAGGTGCTTGTTGTTTCTGGCTCCCAGCAGGGCCTGGACCTGATCGGCAAGGTGTTGTTGGATCCGGGCGATGTGGTGGGTGTCGAAACACCCACCTATCTGGGAGCGTTGCAAGCCTTGGGTCAATATTTCCCGGAGTTCGTCACCTTGCCCAGCGATGCGGGTGGTTTGATTCCGGAGCAGGCTGAGGCCGAACTGGTGCGCGCGCTGGCGCCGGGACGCAGCGCCAAGTTCCTGTATGCGATCCCGACTTTCCAGAACCCGACCGGACGGACCTTGTCGCAAGAGCGTCGTGTCGCGTTGGTGCAGGCCTGCGGCCGCTTGCGTCTGCCACTGGTCGAGGATGATCCGTACGGCGGACTCGACCACGCCGGTCGCCGCCATACGACCTGCCTGTCAATGGATAGCAGCAACGTGGTCTACCTGGGTTCGTTTTCCAAGGTGCTTTCGCCTGGTATTCGTCTGGGATACATCGTCGCGCCGCCTGATCTGGTGCGCAGGCTGGAGCTTGCCAAACAAGCCAGCGACCTGCACAGCTCCAGTCTGTTGCAGCGACTGGTGTTCGAGATCGTGAAGGACGGTTTCCTGACCGGCCACCTTGCGCACTGCCAGGCCACCTATCGGGACAGCGCCAGTGCCATGTCTGTTGCGTTGCAGCGCCACCTGCCTGACCTCGCGCGCTGGGACAAGCCGCAAGGCGGCATGTTTCAGTGGCTTGAATTTGCCGACGGCATCGACGCGGGTGCCTTGCTGGAGCAGGCGTTGGCGGCCGGCGTGGCCTACGTTCCGGGGGGGCCGTTCTACGCCCACGCCCCGCGGCACAACACGGCGCGTCTGTGTTTCAGCACCAGTACACGACAGGACATTGACAAGGGCATTGCGATTCTTGCCGATGTGCTTCGATCGGCGCGCCATGCGGCTTGACACCGCCGTTCGGAGACAGCCATGTGGGGCGGCGCATGGCAGTTATGTCTTTTGGTGCAGTACCACCGACCCGGCTCACAGCCTACAGTTTCGATCTGTTGACAGCCATCTCTTGAAACCTGTGTGTTGCCCTCCATGAAGAAGTCCAATGGCCCGTTGTCGCATGTGCGTGTGCTCGATCTGAGCCGCATTCTGGCTGCCCCCTGGGCCAGCCAGGTGCTGGCCGATATGGGCGCGCAAGTGATAAAGGTCGAACGCCCGGGTAGTGGCGACGACACGCGCGCCTGGGGGCCGCCCTTCCTGCGCGACGCGGCAGGTCAGGACACCAGCGAAGCGGCTTACTATCTCGCGGTCAACCGTGGCAAACGATCGATCACCGTCAATCTGGACCGGCCCGAGGGTCAGAAGATCGTGCGTGAATTGGCATTGCAAAGTGACATCGTGCTGGAGAACTACAAGGTAGGCACGCTGGAGCGCTACGGACTGGACCAGGCAGCATTGCGTGCGCTCAATCCGCGCCTGATCTACTGCTCCGTCACCGGCTTCGGCCAGACCGGGCCGCGGCGCGGCCAGGCGGCTTATGACTTTCTGATCCAGGCCATGGGCGGCTTGATGAGCGTGACGGGTGAACGCGCCGGCTTGCCGGGTGCGGGTCCGCAGAAGGTGGGCGTTCCCATCGTCGACCTGATGACCGGCATGTATGCCGCGGTTGCGGTGCTGGCCGCGCTGGCACGTCGCAGCGAAACGGGTGAAGGTGAGCACATCGACATCGGCATGCTCGATGTGCAGGTGGCGATGTTGTCCAACCAGGCGATGAATTACCTGGTTTCGGATGCGGTTCCGCACCGGCGCGGCAATTCCCACCCCAATATCCAGCCGCAGGATGTCTTCGCAACGGCGGACGGCGATGTGATTCTCGTGGTCGGCAACGACTCCCAATTTGTCAAGTTGTGCGGGGCGCTGGGACAGCCCCAGTGGGCATTCGATGCTCGTTTTTCCAGCAATGCGCAAAGGGTTCAGCACATCGACATCCTGCGGCCGTTGTTGGCGGCTTGTTTTGTGCAATGGAATCGGGCCGCGTTGATCGCGGGGCTGGATAGCGCCGGAGTGCCCTGCGGACCGATCAACGACGTCGCCGAGGTGTTCCAGGATCCTCAGGTGCAGGCGCGCGGCATGTTGCGCAAGGTCGCGCATCCGTTGGGCGTCGAAGTCCCCCAGCTGGGCATGCCTATCCGTTTTGGTGGGGTTGATTGCGAGACCGTTGGCGCGCCTCCAATGCTCGGCCAGCACTGCGACGAAGTGCTGCGCGAATTGGGATACGGGAGCGCGGCGATCGGCGCCTTGCGCAGTGAGGGAGTGATCTGATGAAGCTGCACTGGTCGCCCAAGTCTCCCTACGTACGCAAGGTGATGGTTGTTGCTCATAAACTGAAACTGCTGCCGCAGATCACGCTGGTCCGCTCGGTGGCAGCGATGCGTGTGCCCAATACCGAACTGATGCGCGACAACCCGCTCAGCAAGATACCGACCCTGGTGCTGGACGATGGCGCCACTCTGTTCGACTCGTCAGTTATCTGCGAGTACCTGAACGCGCTGGCACAGGGTACGCTGTTTCCCGCGTCCGGCGCGGCACGTTGGCAGGCACTGCGCTGGCAGGCCTTTGGCGACGGCATGCTCGATGCGCTGATCCTGTGGCGCAACGAACGCGAGCGGCTCGATATAAGCCGCTCGGCAGAACTGCTTCAGGCATTCGAAACCAAGACTCATGCCGCGTTGGCGCGTCTGCAAGTCGAGGCGGCGGAGCTGGTCGACGCACCGTACGCGATCGGGCATGTGACGCTGGGGTGTGCCCTAGGTTACCTCGACTTTCGCTTTCCCGATATCGATTGGCGGGCGCGGGCGCCGGCGATGGCGAGCTGGTTTGCGTCGCAGCAGTTGCAGAGCGCATGGGTTGCCACCGAACCGACGCTGGACGGCTAGTTGGCAGGTGGTGACGGATCAAAGGTTCAATGACACAAGGAGCTGATATGTCGATGTTCAGAAAAACGCTGATGGGTGTGCTGGTTGCGGCAGCTCTTTTGCCCGCGCACAGGGCCATGGCCCAGACGTACCCGAACAAGCCGGTGCACATGGTGATTCCGTTTGCCGCAGGAGGTCGGGTCGAGGCGATCGGACGCATGGTGTGCGACGGGCTTTCCAGAGAACTGGGGCAGCCGTGTGTGATCGATATCAAGGCCGGCGCGGGCGGCGCCATAGGCGCCGAATATGTGGCCAACTCGCGTCCCGATGGTTATACGTTATTGCTTGCGTCGGCCGGCATCATGGCCATCTTGCCGCACGTGCAGAAGAAACTGGCCTACGACCCGCGCAAGGACTTCACAGCCGTGTCCAGACTGGTGGTCGGATTCACGTATATCGGCGTCAACAAGGACGTCAAGGCCCAGACCTTCGCCGACCTGGTTGCAATGGCCAAGGAAAAGCCGGGCACGGTGGGATACGCGACATCGGGCATCGGCACCTACGGGCACCTGGCCGGTGAGCTGATGACGCAGGCCGCCGGTGCGCCGATGATCCATGTGCCCTACAAGGGGACGGGAGCGGCCATCGCCGACATCTTGGCCGGTCACGTGCCGGTGATGATCGCGGGCGAGCTGGGTGATCTGGCCAAGAGTGGCGGCGTTCGTATCCTGGCCACGACAAACCAGGTGAGGCCGCCGGACTTCCCGAATGTTCCGACGATGAAGGAACTGGGTTATCCGCAGTTTGTCGCTGATTCATGGATAGGCCTTTTCGCTGCGGCCGGTCTGGACCCTGCGATCACCCAGAAGCTCAATGTGTCGATCGCCAAAACGCTGAACAACCCGGAAATTGCAGCGAAGATCCGGGGACTGGGGAGTGACGTGGCTTTTCTGGAGGGTCCTGGCCTGGCCAAGCAGGTCAATATCGACCTGGAAATTTTTGGCGACGTCATCCGCAAGGCCGGATTGAAGTTCGAATGAGTCTGTTGCGCGCGTCACGCCCGATCTCGCGCTACTTGGTGGCTCGATGCGGCGCTTGCAAGGAGGCGACGTGAGTATTGTTGCAATCCATACCCGGCGCATCGATCTGCCGCTGAGTGACACGCAATGGCGCTTCGTGCGAGGCGCCATTGCCTCAATCGCAGGTTACGTGGTCGAGGTGGTCGACGACCAGGGGCGCAAGGGCCACGGGTATTTCAGGACCATGCCCCCGGCCACGCTCCCGCTGGCTTCGCTCAAAGCGGCTTTCGACGACCTGTCTGCCGTGGTGATTGGCGCTGATGCGCGAGGGATTCACGCCATCATGGACAGCCTGGATGCGCACCAGGAGGGCGTGCCGGCGTTGAAGGCCGCCATCGAATGTGCGTTGTACGATCTGTTGGCCCGTACCGTCTATCTGCCCCTGCACGATCTGTATGGTGGCCGGCGCCACGAACGATTCCCCTGCACCCGGATCGTGCCGTTGAAGACGCCTGAGGCGATGGCTGATGTGGCTGGTGCGCTGGCCAAGGACGGCTTCGGATTCCTGAAGATCAAGATGTCAGGTGACGAATCGCTGGACGTCGCGCGCGTGCAGGCGGTCCGGTCGGCGGTCGGGCCTGGGGTGCGCCTGATGGTCGACGCCAATGAGTCCTACCAGCCCAAGTCGGCGATCCGGATGGTCTTCAAGGTTTTGGACTACGGTGTTGAACTGGTCGAGCAACCCACGCCAGGGCACGATCTTGCCGGTCTGGCGCAGGTCACGCGCGCCGTGCCGATACCGGTCGAGGCAGATGAAAGCGCACCCGATCTTCAATCGATCTATCGCATTGCCGAGATGCGCGCTGCGGAGTCGATCAGCTTGCGCATCATGAACCTGGGTGGCATCACCAACACCTTGCGCGCCGTCGCGCTGTGCGAGGCTGCTGGATTGAACTACCGTTTTGGCGCCATCTTCGGATCCCGCGTGATGCACGCGCATACCCTGCACCTCGCCTCGACTCTGCGCGCGCCCGCGTTCGCCCACGAATTTTCGGAGTTCAGCCTGTTTCTCGACGACCCGTTCGATGGTCTGGTGCTGGAGCGTGGAACGGTTGGACTGCCATCGGGTCCGGGTACCGGCGTGCATCTGCGCGACGCCATCGTGAGCTAGAACGCAGTGTTCGGTCTGCGGCTCGACACGCAGGCGTTCGATGGGGATCGCGCAGCCGCATTTGCTGCAATGGCCGTAGCTACCATCCGCTATCGCCTTGAGCGCGCGGTCGAACCGTGCGAGGTCGGCAGCGTCAATGTTGGTGAGTGCCTGGTCTACTTCGCGGGCCACGTTGCGCTGGACCCTGCCGCCCTCGTCGGCCGTGGGCGGCGCCAGGTTCTGCTGGTTCTGCAACATCTCCTGGTCCAGCACCGCGCGACGCGCCAGCAGCAGCGCCTTGATCTCGTCGCGTTGAGCGGGACTCAGTTCTTTGCTCATCAAGACGGCCTGGCGCGACTGGACCACCAACATCGTGATGCCGCCGCTGGAGTTCATGCAGCGTTTGGCAGCGCTGGTGCCCAGGCCCAGGGTGCACTTCATCCGCTTCCATGGGGTGCTGGCGCCGAACGCCAAGCCGAGGGCCATGGTGGTGCCGCATGGCCTCAAGCAGGCCACCGGCAAATCTGAGCTGACCGCGACCGAGCCAGGCTGCGCGCATGGCCGGCCGGCGCGCATCAGTTGGGCCCGGCTGCTCAAGCGCGTGTTCCAGATCGACCTCGAACACTGCCCGAACTGCGGCGGCGAGATCAAGATCATCGCCGT
>JBDTMH010000166.1:0-10223 GCA_039934375.1 Burkholderiaceae bacterium
TACGAGAACATCAGCTTTCCGCTGCGTATCCGCGGCACGCCAGCGGCCGAGATCGATCCGGCGGTGATGAAGGCCTCGGGCAAGGTGGAGCTGGATGACTTCCTCCAGCGCCGGCCCAAGGAACTGTCGGGTGGGCAGCGCCAGCGGGTCGCGTTGGCGCGTGCCATCGTGCGCGAACCCAAGGTGTTCCTGATGGATGAGCCGCTGTCCAATCTGGACGCCAAGTTGCGCGTCAGCATGCGCGCGCATATCAAGCACCTGCACCACGAGCTGGGTGTGACGACGATTTACGTCACGCACGACCAGGTCGAGGCCATGACACTGGCCGACCGGGTGGTGGTGATGAGCAAAGCCGAGATCCAGCAGGTCGGCACGCCGGAACAGATCTACAACGATCCGAACAACCTGTTCGTGGCCGGATTCATTGGCTCGCCAGCCATGAACCTGGTCAGCGGCGGCCTGAAAAACGGGGTGTTCGAGGCTAGCGGCAAAGCCTATACCGTCCGGGTGGCCGGGTTCGGCGACCTCACCCAGTCCAACGTGGTGCTGGGCATGCGCGCCGAAGACATGGCTGTCACCGCAGCGGCTGACGGTCAGGTCAGCGGCGAAGTATTTTCATTCGAATTGCTGGGAGATTCGACCACGGTGACGATCAAGGTCAAGGACGAGTTCATCACCGCCAAAGCGGACAAGGAATTCAGAGCCCGCATGGGCGAGAAGATCGGCTTTACGGTGCCGATCCAGCGTTGTTACCTTTTCGACGGCCAGACGCAGCACCGGATGCGCCTGGACCATTCCTGAACCCCGGCGTGTTGTCTCAATTTTATTCGAGGTGTCCAGACATGAAAACCAATTTCCAGCTTCCCCGCCGCCGCATCCTGGCGGTCGCTGCCGCCGTCGCCTTGCTGGCACCGGCACTGGCGCAGGCCAAGTGTGGCCCCATCGCCGGCAAGGGCGATATCAACATCGTCGCCCCCGCGTTTCCTTCCACCCAGCACATGGCCAAGGAGATGGAGACCTGTTCGCGTGGTGACCTCAAGGTGAACATCAAAGTCACCCCGGACGCACGCGTCGAGACCGAACGCGCCTTTGACTCGCAGGGCAAGTCGGCCTTCGATGCGGCCATCATCTCCGGCGGCGTGTACTCCAACCTGGTGGCCAAGGGCGAGTTGCAACCGATGACCGATCTGGTCGCCAAGTACAAGACCAAGTACAAGATCGAGGACAACATGCTGGTCAAGTCCGATGGCCAGGTGATGGCCATCGCGTTCCAGCAGAATGCGCAGAATCTGTTCTACCGCAAGGACATCTTCGACAAGCTCGGCCTCAAGGTGCCCACCACTTATGACGAGATGCTGCAAACGGCAGCCGTCATCAGGGCGAAGGATCCGAGCATCGAGTTTCCGATCGCCCAGACCTTCGCCAAAGGGTTCGACATCTCGGCCGAATTCGTCAACATGTACGTCGGGTTTGGTGGTCATATGTTCAAACCCGGCACAGCGCAACCCGCGTTCAATGGCGAGGCCGGCATCAAGACCATCGAGCTGATGAAGGCCATGTCCAAGTACATGACGCCGAACTATCTTGCGTCCAACTCGGACGATGTGATGAACCAGTTCCAGCAGGGCAAAGCCGCCATGGGGGTGCTCTGGGCCAGCCGTGCAGCACGTATGGATGATCCGGCCGCGTCCAAGATTGTTGGCAAGATGGACTTCGCCGCCGCTCCCGCGGCAATGCCTGGTGGCAAGAGCGCGACCCACCTGTGGTGGGACGGCGTGGCCATGCCCAAGAATCTGGGTTCTGATCGTGACGTCGTTTTCCAGGTGCTGATGGACGCTCTCGATGAAGACACCACGAAGTCCGGCAACGACTTGACGATCTGGGTGCGTTCGGCGTACAAGCCGACGCGATTCGGCACGGGCGTGACCTTGTCGATGAAGGCTGGCGCACCGATCTGGCCGACCGAGCCCTATCTGGGGCTGGCGACCAATGAGATCGGCAAGCTCGTACCCGAAGCCTTGGGCGGCGCGATGACGCCGAAGCAGGCACTGGACGCGGCGGCAGCGAACTACGTCAAGGCGGCGACCGAAAAGGGCTTCATCAAGTAATCATAGAGATTGCGAAGTGGTAGCCGGGATGGCGCAAGCGCCATCCCGGCTGGCTCGGCGCTTTTTGCCAGCATTTGCAAGCGGAGTCGGGCCGAGGGCGCCGCCACCCCGGATCCCGGGGAACTGCGGATCTTTCTTGCCACGGAAAGCACACCATGAAAACCAAGTCCTTCCTTCAGTTCGTCGGCCCTTCGGTGGCGCTGATGGTTTTGCTGCTCGCCGCCCCGATGGTGATCACCCTTTACCTCTCGGTGCGCAATTGCGCCTACGAAATGGAAATGGTCAAGGTCGAAGAGTCCACGCCGTTCGGCAAGCGGGAAACTCTGACCCAAAGGGCCAAACTCGACAGCAGCGGGCGCGCCATCGAAAAGTGCGAATTCGTCGGCTTTGACTACTACCGCAAGGTTCTTGGGCTGGACAAGTCCGCGTCCGTACCGGCCAACCAGCCGCCGGACGCTGGCGGCAAGCCCTTGCTGCATGGGGACCCGGCCGACAACGAGTTCTTTGGGGCCCTGAAGTTCACGATGATCTACACCTTCGGCACACTGCCTTTCGTGCTGGTGATCGGTTTCCTGCTGGCGCTGGCGGTCAATGGCGCCACGCAGAAGCTCAAGGGCGTGTTCATCACGGCGTCGTTGTTGCCGTTCATCATCACACCGGTCGTGGCGGCGCTTTCCATCAAGTGGCTGTTCCGCGATAACGGCCTGGTGCCTTACCTGCTGTCGAACTTTGGTATTCAAGTGTTCTGGATGGCGCAGGCCTGGTCGGCGCGTTTGCTGATCATCGTCTACGGCATCTGGCACGTCGTGCCATTCGCCTTCATCGTGTTGTATGCCGGACTGCAGTCGGTGCCGCAGGACGCGCTTGAGGCCGCGACCATCGACGGCGCTTCGCGCTGGCAGAAGCTGCGTTACGTCACCCTGCCGCACCTGATGCCATTGATCGTATTCATTACGCTGATTCACCTGATGGACGCCTATCGGGTGTTCGAGCCGGTGATCGTATTGACGCAAGGCGCGTTCACGACCAGCGTGCAGTACCTGACTTACCACATCCTGCTGCTCGAAAACAACCCGTACAAGGCCAGTGCCGCGGCGGTGCTGACCTTGATCGGTATCGTGGTGTTGCTGATCCCGTTGCTGGTCAAGACCTGGCGCGAACAAAAAGGAGGTGTCTGATGGGAAAACGCAGTCTTCCGCTGTCGGTGCTACTGTACGGCGGCTTGTTGTTCTGGCTGGTCATCGCGTCGTTGCCGGTGGTCTGGACGGCGATCATCTCGTTTCGCCAGTACGTCGATGCGTTTTCGTCGCCGATCAAATGGGTGGCGCCGTTCACTTTCGAAAACTACACGCGGTTGTGGATCGACAAGGAGTTCTATCGAAACTTCCTGAACACCGCACTGGTGACGGTGTTCACGGTGACGATCTCGCTGACTGTCGGTTGCCTGGCGGGTTATGCCTTGTCGCGTTACCGTGGCGCGCTGGGTTTCTGGTTGCTGCTGGTCGCCTTGATGTTCCGGGCCATTCCGCATTCCAGCCTGCTGCCATCGTTTTTCACGATCTTCGACGCATTGGGTATTCGCAACACCTACTTCACATTGATCTTCGTGCTGGTCGCGATCAATCAGCCATTCACGATCTGGATGTTGCGCTCCTTCTTTGTCAATATTCCCAGCGAGCTCGACGAAGCCGCTCTGGTGGACGGCTGCACCCGGTTCCAGGCATTCCGGCGCGTCATCATTCCGGTCATGTGGCCGGGTGTCGTGACGACTGGCCTGTTCAGCTTCCTGCTGGCATACAACGACTTCCTGCTCAGTTCTGCATTGACCAGCGGCGACCACATGACCATGCCGGCAGCGATTGCGAATGCGATCACGGCCGAGACCGAGGCCTTTCTGATGCAGGGCGTGGCCGGCGCGGTCAGCATCACGATTCCGCTGATCATTCTCGTGGTCGTGTTTCAGAAGCAGATCGTCGGCGGCCTGACGCAGGGCGCCGTAAAGGGTTGACTCAACAATGACGAACGACATTCACAATCGCAACAAGGCGGCGCTGGCACCGCTGCGCAAGGCCTTGTATGACTACGAACCGGCCTCCGTGCAGGCGGCTCTGCAGTCGGTGTTCCACCTTGGGGCCAAGGTATTCCTGGCCACCCCGTTCGAGCAGCTCGACGGCGCCAAGGGGCTGTACCACGACGTGTTCAAGCCCTTGCAGCGCGCGATTCCCGATCTGGAGCGGCGCGACACCATCGTCATGGCCGGCCCGGGCGCACTCGATGGCGACTGGGTCGGTTGCTGCGGGTACTACACCGGCAGTTTCATGCGGCCCTGGATGGACATTCCGCCCACCGGTCACCAGGTGTCACTGCGCTTTCACGAGTTCTACCGCATGGAGGGCGGCAAGGTCGTCGAGATGCAGGCCTTGTGGGACATTCCCGAGCTGATGGTGCAGGCCCGAGCCTGGCCGATGGTGCCCAGCCTGGGACGTGAATGGCATGTGCCAGGTCCTGCGACGCAGGACGGACTGGTGCAGGGGCCGTATGGCGCGGAGCACTCCATGCGCAGCAGGCAGCTGGTGCAGGACATGCTGGCCGGCCTGGCGAAGTTCGCCGCTGGCGGCGTCGCGGCGATGGAGCTGGAGAAATTCTGGCATCCGCGCTTCAGCTGGTACGGGCCTTCGGGCATCGGCACCGGACGCGGCGTCGCAGGTTTTCGCAACTGGCATCAGATCCCATTCCTGAACGGCTTGCCCGATCGTCGCGGCACCGGCGGCAAGGGCAATTTTTTTGCCGACGGCGACTATGTCGGCTTCACCGCCTGGCCCGGCATGTCGGCCACCATCACGGGCGACGGCTGGCTCGGCATTGCACCTTCGGGCCAGCAGATCACGATGCGCAGCCTGGACTTCTGGCGCTGCGAAAACGGCCTGATCCGCGAGAACTGGGTGCTGGTCGATCTGCTGCACGTGTACCGGCAGATTGGCGTCGACGTGCTGGCGCGGATGCGGGAGTTCAACAAGGTGCGTGCGCTGTGCCAGGCTTGACCGTGGCTTCAGCTGGCGGATCTCCGGCGCCCGCTACCCATCCCGACCGACACTGAACAGAGCCAAAGAGGAACCCATGCTCACCAAAGACCAACTCCAGCAACGCTTCATTCCCTACGACAGCCTGCGCTACAGCACCGACGCCTTCATCGACTACCGCATCCCCGGCTGCGGGCCGAAGAAGAATTACGCGCTGATCGGCTCCGGCGTATCGCAGAACCCGAATCAGCCGGTCAGCCTGCGCGAGAAACACGGATTCCAGGTCGGTGGCGTCTCCATGCCCGCGGGCACGACCAACCCGCCGCACATGCATTTCACCGCCGAGGTGTTCATCTGCACCAAGGGACGTTGGCAGATGCACTGGGGCTTCGATCCGGATCCGCTCAAGGCGGAGATCGGCGCAGGCGACATCTTCACCGTGCCGACCTGGATCTACCGTGGCTTCCAGAGCCTGGGCCCGGACGACGCCTTCATGTTCACCGCGCTGGGACGGGACGACACCGGCGGCATCCTGTGGGGCCCGTGGACGCTGGAGGCGGCGCGCCAGCAAGGGGTGCACCTGACGGAGGACTACCGCATCATCGACGAGCAGCTCGGCCAGAAATGGACTGCGTCCGACAAGCGGCTGGAGCCGATGACGCCGCAGGAGATCGCGGCCTTGCGCAAGTGGACGCCCGAGCAGATGGCGCGACGCGCGGTGCGATACGCCGATCTGGTCTGGTCGGTCGACGCCTTGCTCGACAGCAGCCTGCCTGGATGCGGCGGCGCGATCGCACCTGTGATCGGGCTGGGCATGAGCCAGGACCGCAACCACCTGGCACCGGTGCAGAACGCGCACGGCTTCTCGATCGAGTGGTTGAGTCTCCCGGCCGCAGGCAGTATGTCGCGCCACAAGTTGTCCGACAAACAGGTGTTGGTGGTGTACCGCGGACAGGTAGCAATCACCGTCGAGGGTGCCGATGCGCCAGTGACGATCGCGGCGCAGGGCTCCGATCAGGGTTGGGACAGTTACGCGATGCCGGCCGATACCTGGCGCAGCTACCGCAATACCGGCAGTGACGAGGCCGTGGTGCTGGTGATGACGCCGGGCGACCATCGCAAGAATCTGATCTGGGATGATGCCGTGGTGCAGGCCGCTGGCGCGGCGAATCGGGCCGTCGACGCGAACGGGTATGTCGGGCCGAAGAACTTCGTCGATCGCTCGCAACGTTGATACATTCAGGCCTCATCTGCACTTCACAAGGAGACGCCCATGTCCGATCGCATCCTGACCACCCACGTCGGCAGCCTGCCGCGCCCCGAACGTGTCGTGACACAACTGTTCGCACAGGACAGCGGATTGAATTACGACGCCGCACAATTCGATGCGGTGATGTTGTCCGAGGTGAACGACGTCGTTGCGCGCCAGGTGCAGTCGCAGGTCGACGTGGTCAGCGACGGCGAGATGAGCAAGATCTCATACGCCACCTACATCCGGCACCGGCTGACCGGCTTCGAGCTTGGCGAGATGCCGCGCGCGGTTCCGCTGGATCTGGACGACTTTCCCGAGTTCAAGGAGCGTCTGGCCAAACTCGGCGCCACACCCAAGTACCACCGGCCGATCTGCACCGGGCCGATTGCGGTCAAGGACCTGTCGGCGCTGCACAAGGACATTGCCAACCTGAAGGCGGCCTGCGCCAAGGCCGCAAAACCGGGCCAGGCGCCGGTGCGCGCTTTCATGAACAGCGCCTCGCCTGGCGTGATCGCGGTGTTCCAGCCCAACAAGTACTACGCCGACCATGCGCAATACCTGCAGGCGCTGGCCGACGCAATGACCACCGAATACGAGGCCATTGTCGCTGCCGGGCTGGACCTGCAGATCGACGCGCCCGACCTGGCCATGGGTCGGCACATCAAGTTCCGGGACGTTGACGACGCCGAGTTCCTGCGCAACGCCAATTTGCAGGTCGAGGCGCTGAATCATGCGCTGCGCAACGTGCCGGCCGATCGGGTGCGCATGCATGTGTGCTGGGGCAACTACGAAGGCCCGCACCACCGCGACATCGAGATGCGCAAGATCATCGACGTGGTGCTCAAGGCCAAGCCGGCAACGGTGTTGTTCGAAGGCGCGAATCCGCGCCATGCGCATGAGTGGGAGGTCTGGGCCCAGGCCGGACGCGAGAAGCGCATTCCGGACAACAAGATCCTGGCGCCTGGCGTGCTCGACAGCGTGAACAACTTCATCGAACATCCGCGGCTGATTGCGCAACGCCTTTTGACCTATGCCAACATTGTCGGGCGAGACCGTGTGATGGCCGCCACCGATTGTGGTTTCGGTACCTTCGCCGGCTTCGGCGCGATCCATCCCCCGATCTGCTATGCCAAGCTGGCCAGCATGGCTGAAGGCGCGCGCCTGGCGAGCGACGAACTCTGGAAGAGAACCACATGAACAAGCCCATGGCGGCGCTCGACGACCGCCTGCCCGCGATGCTGCGCAGCGGTCAGCGCCTGCGTGGCATCTTCAACGGCCTGCCGTCGCCGGCCATTGTCGAAATGTGTGCCTACGCAGGCTTCGACTTCCTGTTGATCGACAACGAACACGGCAGTGCCGGCATCGAGACCACTGAGCACATGTTGCGCGCCGCCCGCGCCAGCAACCTGCCCGCGCTGGTGCGCTGTCTGGAGCATGACATCGCGCGCATGCTGGACATCGGGGCCGGGGGTCTGCAAATCCCGATGGTCAGCACGCCATCGCATGCAGCCGCGCTGGTGCAAAAGGTCAAGTACCCGCTGGCCCAGGGGGGCACTGGCCTGGCCGGCCAACGCGGCAGTGCGTTTTCGACCCGTGCCGCCGGCTACGGTGCGTTCGGCGGCCCCGAGCATACCCGGCGCAGCAATGAAGGCATTGCGCTGGTGGTGATGATCGAGACGCCCGAGGGGGTTGCCAATGCCGGCGCGATTGCCGCGGTGGACGGCGTCGACGCTGTCTTTATCGGGCCCAACGATCTGGCGCATGCCATGGGCCATGAGAATCGCTGGAATGAGGAACCGGTGCAGGCGGCGATCGCGCAGACGCTCAAGGCAGTGGCCGCCGCGGGCAAGTGTCCGGGCATCCTCGCCTTGAACGTGGCCGACGAGGAAAAATACGCGGCCTGGGGCGCGCGTTATTTCGCCACCGTGACGACCGGCATCATCATGAAAGCGCTCAAGGAGGCTGCGCAAGGCGGGCGTGGGCCGCTCGATTACTGAGGCCGACTGCGACGATCGGCGGGGCTGGGTGCGTTGCCAGCCGCACTGCTGCCAAAATGGAGGGCCGCCAATTCTCGAGCACCATGACGCCTGAACTCTCACAGAAGCTTGCTGCTGCAGTCGACCGCATGCCGGCGTTCCCGCGCAGCGTGCAGCAGATCCTGGAGTTGACCAAGGACGTGAACTGCTCGCCCAAGGACTTGGTGCGGGTCATCGACCACGACCCGGTGGTCACCGTCAAGATCCTGCGGGTGGTCAATTCGGCCTATTACAGCCTGCCCAAGCAGATCACCTCGATCAACCATGCGGTGGTCTACATGGGGTTCAACAGCCTGAAGAACCTTGCGCTGAGCATTGCCGCCATAGGCATGTTGCCCAAGCAAGGTGTGGCCGGATTCGATGCCCACCAATATTTGCTGCATTCATTGACGACGGCCAATATTGCCAAACTGCTGGCGGTGCGGGTCGGCAACGTGGATCCAAACGACTGCTTCATCGCCGGTCTGCTGCACGACTTCGGCAAGGTGGTGTTCGCCCAGCACATGCCCAAGGAGTTCCGCGAGGCCCTGATGATGAGCGAGTGGGGCCAGACGTCGCTGCATCTGGCGCTGCGCGAGATCATCGGCACCGACCATGCGGTGGTTGGTGCCATGCTGGTCGAAAAGTGGCGCTTCGCCGCACCGCTGGTCGAGACGATCCGCCACCAGTTCGTCGACGACCTGCTTGATACCGAGATGATCGCCTGCGTTTTCACGGCCAACCAGATCAGCAAGAAGCTCAAGTTCGGTTCGGCCGGGAATCCCGGTTTCGATGAGCTTCCGCCGGCGATCGCGCTGCGCGTGGGTGGCACGCTGGACGAGGTGATAGCCTCGCTGGGTGATCTTGAGCGCATGTACGAGGAAGCCAAGGTGTTCGCCAGCAACTGACGGGCGGGCGCCCGGGATGCCTTATGCCCTGTGCGCCTAAGTACTTTCCCTAGTCTCTTGGCGGATGATGAACTTTTTTGCGTTGCAATGCTCCATCCCTCGCGACATTGCGTTTTCGATTGCCCGCGGTTCCCAATCCCACTTTTCATCGACTCAGGAGTTCCCATGAAACTTGTTGCATCGTTCGTCCTTGCTGCGGCTGCTGCCTCGCTTGCAATGTCAGCTTACGCCCAGTTCGCGAAGCCGGAAGACGCAATCAAATACCGCAAGTCGGTGATGACGCTGCAGAGCGCGCACTTCGGCCGCATCGCTGCGATGGCCAGTGGCAAGATGCCGTTCGATGCGGCGGCGGTGGTCGAGAACGCGACGATCCTTGAAACTGTAACTCGACTGCCGCTGGCGGGCTTCGTAGCTGGTTCGGACAAAGGCGAGACCCGCGCAAAGCCGGAAATCTGGTCCGATACCGCCAAATTCAAGGAGACCGGTGAGAAGCTCAATGCCGATGCAATCAAGTTGCTCGCTGCCGCCAAGACCGGCAACCTTGACACGATCAAGGCTGCGGTCGGCCCGGTCGGCGGCGATTGCAAATCCTGCCACGACAATTTCCGCAAGGAGTGAGCCAGGGCAGCGCGGCGCGGACCAGGGCAAGGGGCTGTAGCCGTTGGACGTCCGTCCTGCAGGCATGAGCCGCCGTACCTCAGAAAGCCGTTGAACCTTGGTTCAGCGGCTTTCTTGTATGTGACTGGGTGGCGAACGCGCCCGTCCAGTGAGGCGTCATTGCCTGCTCTGTCTGTGTGGGTCCGGTGTCAATCATTCAACTATCCGTAACGGATTACGAATAGTTAAAATTCCCGGAATCTAAAGGAGTCAGACATGTCCTCAGCCCCAGCCCCTACCACCAAGGCGTTCGCCTCTCAGGC
>JBDTMH010000167.1:0-10206 GCA_039934375.1 Burkholderiaceae bacterium
TCGGCGACCGCAACGGCGTGCGCACGCCGATGCAGTGGAGCCCGGACCGCAACGCCGGTTTCTCGCACGCCCATCCCCAGACCCTGTACCTGCAGCCCATTCTGGGCGCGGTCTACGGTTACGAGGCGCTGAATGTCGAGTCCCAGGTGCGCGACAACAGCTCGCTGCTGAACTGGACCAAACGCATGCTGGCGGTGCGCAAGACCAGCCATGCCTTCGGCCGCGGCAAACGTATCTTCCTCAAGCCTGGCAACCGCAAGATCCTGGCTTATGTGAGCCAGTACGAGGATGACACGATCCTGTCGGTGTTCAACCTGGCACGGGCCGCGCAACCGGTCGAACTGGACCTCTCGCCCTGGAAGGGCCGGGTCCCGGTCGAAATGCTGGGGCGGGTTTCGTTTCCGCCTGTCGGCGACCTGCCCTACCTGCTGACGCTGCCCTCGCACGGTTTCTACTGGTTCCGGCTCTCGGTCGAGGCCGACATGCCGGCCTGGCACCAGGAGGGAACCGCTTTGCAGGACTATCCGACCCTGGTGCTGTTCGACGGCTGGACCAGCTTCTTCCGCGAGCGCGTGATGCCGTGGCGCATTGGCATGGCCGAGCGCATGCGCAAGCAGTTCGAGACCGACACATTGCCGCGTTACATCGAACACCAGCGCTGGTATGCGTCCAAGGGCGACCCGATCACGCGCGCCCGGCTCGCCGACCAAGTGGTCTGGGACAGCGACGGTTCGAGTTGGATGTTGCCGCTGCTGCAACTCGATGGACCGAGCGAGGATTCCACCTATTTCATGCCGCTGGCGCTGGCCTGGGAGGAAGACGACGAGGAGCGCACGCAGCGCCTGTCGCAGGCTGCGCTGGCCAAGATTCGGCAACAGGCCAACGTCGGCATCATGGGTGACGCGTTTTTCGACGACACGTTCAGCCGGGCCCTGGTCACTGCGATCGGCAACAACCTGGAGCTGACCAGTGCCAACGGTCACCTGCGCTTCAAGTCGACCGCTGCGTTTGCCACGCTCAAGGCCGACATTGCGACACTGGAAGTGTCGCGGCCAAGCGGCCTGTCCAGCAATACCGTCGTGACGCTCGGAGAGAGCCTGTTCCTCAAGGCTTATCGCCGGCTGCGCGAAGGCGTCAACCCTGAACTGGAAATGGGCCGTTTCCTGACCGACGTCGTGGCGTATCCGAACTGCGTGCCGGTACTGGGGGCACTCGAATATTTCGGCAACGATGGCAAAGTGATGACGCTGGCGCTGGTGCAGGCCCATGTGGCCAACCAGGGCGATGGCTGGAGTTATGTGCTGAACTACCTCGAACGCCAGCTGGAAGACGTTCGGACACAGGTGCCGAATACGGATCCGGCGCTGGAGGCACCCGACATTCATGGCGGCTTCCTGGCCGTCGTGGCAACGCTGGGCCAGCGCACCGCCGAATTGCACCTGGCACTGGCGCGCGATACCGGGCATTCGGCGTTCGATCCCGAACCGCTGACGGCGGCCGATGTCACGGCCATGCGGGCGCGCGCAAGTGGCGAGGCCGTGTCCACACTGGCGTTGCTGCGCCAGCAATTGCCGCAATTGCCGGCTGCCGCGCAAGCCGACGCCGAGTCGGTCCTGGCGCTGCAGCAGCGCCTGGCGGCGCACTTCGATGCCGCTGGACCCGCGACCGGCGGGGGCATCAAGACCCGCTACCACGGCGACTATCACCTGGGCCAGGTGCTGGTGACCCACCACGATTTCGTCATCATAGACTTCGAGGGCGAGCCGGCGCGCAGTTTCGAGCAACGCCGTACCAAGAGCTCACCGCTGCGCGACGTCGCCGGCATGTTGCGCTCGTTCAGCTACGCACGCTGGTCGGCAATCCGCCGTGTCGTACACGATGAAGAAGACATGGCACGCCTGTCCGGTGTCGCCGAGGCCTGGGAGCGCAGCAGCCGCGACGCGTTTCTGGACGCCTACAGCAGTACGCTGGCCGATGCCGGCACCGCGCTGGTCATGGACGAAGACTTGCTGGCCCTGTTCGAACTCGAGAAGGCCTTGTACGAACTGCGCTACGAAATGAACAACCGGATCGACTGGGTGCAGGTGCCATTGCAAGGCATCCTGGCCCTGCTGCAGGACCGACCGGCGACCTGACGCCACCCTCACAAGGAGAAACGACAATGGATAACCTGGTCATACAACTGGAGCCCGCAAAGGCGATCCTCTACCAGATAGGTGCGTTCTTGCCGCGCCTGTTGATCGCGGCGCTGGTCGTGATCGGCGGCTGGCTGATCGCCAAGATAGCCCGGATCGCCGTGAGCAAGGCGCTGCGCGCAGTGAATTTCAATGTGCTGACCGAGCGTTCGGGGCTGGACGGCTTTCTCAGGCAGGGCGGCGTGGCGGCCGACACCAGCGCCATCGTCGGCCTGCTGACATACTGGCTGGTCATTCTGGCGTCGCTGCTGATCGCCTTCAATGGTCTGGGCCTGACCTATATCACCGACCTGCTGGGACGGGTGGTCTGGTTTGTCCCGAACGTGTTCGTCGCAATCATGGTGCTGGCCTTCGGTTCCTATTTCGCCCGCTTCATCGGCGATACGGTCGCCACCTACTGTCGCAACGTCCAGTTGCAAGACGCCGCGTTCCTGGGCAAGGTGGCGCAGTACGCGATCATGGTCTTCGTGGTTCTGATCGCGCTCGACCAGATCCAGGTCGGCGGCGACATCGTGCGCCAGAGTTTCCTGGTGATTTTGGCCGGTATCGTGTTTGCATTCGCGCTGGCTTTCGGGCTTGGCGGCAAGGAGTGGGCAGCCGAACGTATCGCCCACTGGTGGCCGCGCGAGTCCGCCAACAACGATCAACCCGGCCGCAAACCGGGCAGCTGAACCCCCTTCCATCGGCGTCGCAGCGCCGCGGTGTCGTCTTACGCCGGATTCGGTCACACCGGTGACGCTGCGGCGACGATGCGTGGTGCAATCCCTCTTCCCTTTTCCTTTTTCCTTTTTGAGTGAACCGATGAAAAATGACAATCCGATCAACGAGGTATGGCCCGGGCACGCCTATCCCCGCGGTGCGCACTGGGACGGCGAAGGAGTCAACTTCGCACTGTTTTCGCAACATGCCGAAAAAGTCGAGTTGTGCCTGTTTGACGATAGCGGCCGGCACGAGCGCCAGCGCATCGAGTTGCGCGAGCGCACCGACCACGTCTGGCACTGCTACCTGCCGCAGGCTCGGCCGGGCCTGGCTTATGGCTACCGCGTCCATGGGCCCTACAAGCCGGAACAAGGCCACCGTTTCAACCCGAACAAGCTGCTGGCCGATCCCTATGCCAGGGACATGATCGGCCAGGTGCGCTGGGGCGACGCCTTATACGGTTACACGGTCGGCGGCAAACGCGAGGACCTGTCGTTCGACCGCCGCGACAGCGCCGCATTCATGCCCAAGTGCCGCGTGATCGAACCGGCCTTCACATGGGGCGACGACAAGCGGCCGCGCATCGACTGGCAGGACATGGTGATCTACGAACTGCACGTGCGCGGATTCACGATGACCCACCCGGACGTTCCGCCAGCTCTGCGCGGCACCTACGCCGGCCTCGGTTGCGCACCGGTGGTGGACTACCTGCGGCGGCTGGGTGTGACGACGGTGGAACTGCTGCCGGTGCACAGCTATCCGAACGACCGGCACCTGGCAGAAAAGGGCTTGCAGAACTTCTGGGGCTACAACACGCTGGGTTTTTTCGCGCCCGAAGTGCGCTACAGCGCCTCACGCAAGGTCAAGGAATTCAAGACCATGGTGCGCAGCCTGCACTCTGCAGGCATCGAGGTGATCCTGGACGTGGTCTACAACCATACCTGCGAAGGCAACCAGCTCGGGCCCACGCTGTCGCTGCGCGGCATCGACAACGCTTCTTACTACATCATCAACGGCGACAACCGCCGCTATTACGACGACTTCACCGGCTGCGGCAATACCGTCAACCTGGAGCACCCGCGTGCCCTGCAACTGGTGATGGACTCGCTGAGGTACTGGGTACAGGAGATGCATGTCGACGGGTTCCGGTTCGACCTGGCCTCGGCGCTGGCACGCGAATCGGGCAAGGTCGAAAACCTCGGTGGCTTCTTCGACGCGATCCGCCAGGACCCGGTGCTCAACCGGGTCAAGCTGATCGCAGAACCCTGGGACCTGGGCCAAGGCGGTTACCAGGTTGGCAACTTTCCACCCGGATGGGCTGAATGGAACGACCGTTTCCGCGACCAGGTGCGCGGCTTCTGGAAGGGCGAACACGGACTGATCGGCGACATGGCGCGGCGCCTGACCGGCTCGCACGACCTGTACGGCTGGTCAGGCAAGAACCCTTCTGCCAGCATCAACTTCGTCACCGCCCACGATGGTTTCACGCTGCATGACCTGGTGTCCTACAACGACAAGCACAACGAGGCCAACGGCGAAGGCAACCGCGACGGGCACGACCACAACCTGTCGTGGAACTGCGGCGCCGAAGGACCGACCGACGATGCCGATGTGCTGGCGCTGCGCGCGCGACAGAAACGCAACCTGCTCACGACGCTGCTGCTGTCGCAAGGTGTGCCGATGCTGCTGGCCGGCGACGAACAGGGCAACAGCCACAACGGCAACAACAATGTCTATTGCCAGGACAACGCGCTGGGATGGCTGAACTGGACGCAGTCGCCGGAAAACGAATCGTTGTTGGTGTTCGTGCAGGGACTGATCGGGCTGCGTCGCAGGCACCCGACATTCCGGCGCCGCAACTTTCTAGCCGGCGCGATTGTCGACGGCGACAAGATCAAGGATTGCGAATGGTACAAACCGGACGGAACTCCGATGCAGGCGCACGACTGGGAGAATAGTGAAGCCTCCTGCATGGGCATGATGTTGTCCGGCGACGGCATCAGTGAGCGGGGAAGCCGTGGTGAACACCTGACGGATGACCACTTCCTGCTGCTGTTCAACGCGAGCCACGACGAGGTCCATTTCGTGTTGCCAGCGCCGGTCGCGCGTCCTTGGCAGCGGATACTGGACACGGCCGCCGATTTCCTGGCGCCACCCAAAACGGCGCCACCCTACCAGACCCTCCCGGCCTGGGACGCACCCGACTATCTGCTGCCGGCGCGCTCGGTCGTGGTGTTGCGCAGCCCGAGACCGGCGTGATGGGCTCCACACACACGATGCCCTTTGGCGCCACGCTGATCGCAGGCGGCGGCGTGGCGTTCCGCCTGTGGGCTCCGGCGGCCGAGCAGATCGTGCTCGAACACGCGGCGCGCGAACAGTTCACGCCGCACCCGATGAAGCGAGAGCAGGACGGCTGGCATCGACTCGAACTGGCGCAGGCCGGCGCTGGCGACCGCTACCGCTTGCGCCTGCCCGACGGACTGGTCGTGCCCGACCCGGCATCGCGTTTCAACCCCAACGACGTCCATGGCGCGAGCCAGGTGATCGACCCGCAGGCGTACGGCTGGTGCGACACCCAATGGCGTGGGCGGGCGTGGCACGAGGCGGTCGTCTACGAACTGCATATCGGCACCTTCACGCCCGAAGGCACGTTTGCGGCTGCCCGCCAGCGCCTGCCCTACCTGGCCGAGATCGGCATCACTGCGCTCGAATTGATGCCGCTGGCGGACTTTCCCGGCAAACACGGCTGGGGCTACGACGGCGTGTTGCTGTTTGCCCCCGAAGCCGCCTATGGCACACCGGACGAACTCAAGGCCCTGGTCGACGCTGCGCATGCTCTGGGACTGATGGTGTTGCTCGACGTGGTATACAACCATTTCGGACCCGAAGGCAATTACCTGCATGCCTATTGCCCGCAGTTCTTCAATCCTGCCCACCAGACGCCATGGGGCGCGGCGATCAACTTCGACGGTGCGCACGCGCAGACGGTGCGCGACTTCTTCATCCACAACGCGCTCTACTGGGTCTGCGAGTTCCATTTCGATGGCTTGCGCATGGACGCGATCCATGCCATCCGCGACGACTCACCGCGCCATATCGTGCGCGACATCTGCGCAGCACTGCGCAACGGGCCCGGGCGTGAGCGCCAGATCCATGTGGTGCTGGAGAACGACCTCAACCAGGCCAGCCTGCTGGCGCGCGAGCCGACCGGCGCGCCGCTGTGCGCCGACGCGCAGTGGAACGACGACATCCACCATGCCGGCCATGTCCTGCTGACCGGCGAGAGCGACGGTTATTACTGCGACTATGCCGATGCGCCGCTGACCCGGTTCGCGCAGGCGCTGGCCGGCGGCTTCATCTACCAGGGCCAGGCTTCGCCGTTTCGCGATGGCGCCTTGCGTGGCGAGCCCTGCACCGGACTGCCGCTGGCGGCGTTCGTGTCGTTCCTGCAGAACCATGACCAGATCGGCAATCGCGCGATGGGCGAGCGCCTCGTCACGCTGGCCAATCCAGCCCTGGTGCGCGCCGCGCAGGCCTGCATCCTGCTGTCGCCGCATGTGCCGATGTTGTTCATGGGCGAAGAGTTCGCATGCTCGGCGCCATTCCTGTATTTCTGCGACTTCGGACCCGAACTGGCGCGCCAGGTCTCCGAAGGACGTCGCGCCGAATTCGGTCGCTTTGCGGCTTTTGCCAGCGAGGCTGCGCAGGCCGCGATTCCCGACCCGAACGACGCATCGAGTTTTCTGCAGTCCAAACTGCGCTGGGAGGAGCTGGAGCTGCCGCACCACCGGCAGTGGCGCGACGATGTACGCCAATGGCTGGCCGTTCGGCGCGAGCACCTGTTTGCGTTACTGCAAGGCGGCAGCGGCGCCGGCGACTTCAGTTGCGACGGTGCTGACACCATGCGCGTGGTCTGGAAACTCGGCGGCCGGCACGGCACAGCCACCGCACACTTGCACCTGCTGGCCCATTTCGGTGCGCAAGCGGTGCTGCATGAAAGACCGATGCCCGGTCGCACGCTGGTTGCCGACGCAGCGGTTTCCGAATCCGGTGGCTGGCGCCTGGCACAAGGCGCCGTGGTGTTGACGCTGCAGGAAGCTAGCCATGACTGAGTCCTCGCTTGGCGCGAATGGTGACGCGCTGCGGCGCCTGTGTGCCCACTATGGCATCGCGACCAACTACCACGATGTCTGGGGCCGGCACCGCGCGGTGAGCAGCGAAGCCCTGCTCGCGCTGTTGGCCGAGTTCGATCCCCGCATCACCTCCGAGGCGCAGCTGCCGGCCGCGCTGCAGCATGCACTTCATGGGTTGTGGGATCAGGCCATCTCTGCGGTGGTGGCGATTGACGACGATACGGCGCACTGGACGTTGCAGCTGCGCCTGCCCCACCACATCACACGCCTGCGCTGGCAATTGAGTGACGAGGACGGCCGCGCAGTGGATACAGGCGAAGTCGATGCACAGGCACTCGGTGAAGTAGCGAGCACCGAGCGCGACGGCGTGCGCTGGTGCGAACGCCATCTGCCGATAGACCGGCGCCTGTCGTGCGGCTACTACCGGTTGCGGGTCGACGCGCTACAGGGTGAGACGTTGGTGATCTGCGCGCCGCGCCGGTGCTACCGGCCCGCTGTGCTGCGCAACGACGGCCGGGTCTGGGGAACTTCCGTCCAGTTGTATGCGCTGCGTTCGGACCAGAACTGGGGTATCGGCGATTATGGCGACCTGCTCACGCTGGTACGCCAGATGGCCGAGCGTGGGGCCGACATCATCGGACTCAATCCGCTGCATGCCCTGTTCACGCACAACCCGGCGCACGCGAGTCCCTATAGCCCGTCGTCACGCCAGCAGCTCAACGTGTTGTATATCGACGTGCCGGCGGTGGACGATTTCGCGCACAACGCACGGGCGCGTCAGCTCGTGCTGTCGGCTGAGTTCCAGCAACGACTGGCACGATTGCGCGCCGCGCCACTGGTCGATTATCCGGGTGTGGCAGCCGCCAAGCTTGAGGTGCTCGAGTTGTTGTACGCCCACTTCGCCGAGAACCATCTCGGCGTCGGGTCACCTGCCAACCCGCGCGGCCGCGCGTTCCTTGAATTCGTCGAACGCGGCGGCCAGGCACTGCGTCGCCATGCCTTGTTCGAAGCCATCCAGAATCGGCTGCACGCGCAGGACGACACGGTGTGGGGTTGGCCGATGTGGCCGCAGCCGCTGCGCGACCCCGAGGGCGCGGCGGTGCTGGCGTTTGAACGCGATCACGCGGACCGGCTGCGCTTCCACCAGTACCTGCAATGGCAAGCCACGCTGCAACTCGAACGCGCGCGTGACGCCTGCACGGCGCTGGGCATGGGCGTCGGTCTATACCTGGACCTGGCGGTATCGGTCGACCGGGGCGGCTCCGACGCCTGGGGCTTTCAGGACTGTTTCGCCGTAGACGCCAGTGTCGGCGCGCCGCCCGACGAATTCAACCCGGGTGGCCAGGGCTGGGGCCTGCCGCCGCTGCGTCCGGATCGCCTGCGCCAGCACCACTACCGCATCTTCATCGATACGCTGCGCTGCAGCATGCGTGCGGCCGGCGCCTTGCGCATCGACCATGTGATGGGCCTGATGCGCTTGTACTGGATCGCCCGCGGCGGCTCGGCGCGCGACGGCGCCTATGTGCATTACGCACTCGACGAGATGATGGCCATCGTCGCGCTCGAGAGCCGGCGCAACCGCTGCCTGGTGATTGGTGAGGACCTGGGCACCGTCGCCGACGAGATGCGCCATGCGTTGGAATCCCACGACGTGCTGTCGTACCGGCTGCTGTATTTCGAACGCCAGGGCGACGGGCACTTCACACCGGTAGCGCAGTATCCTGCCGCAGCGCTGGCCGCGATCAGCACCCATGACCTGGCAACGCTGGCGGGCTGGTGGCAGGCGCACGACCTGGAGTTGCGCCTCCAGCTGGGTCTGTTTCCCGATCCGACGCTGTTCGACAAACAACTGGTCGACCGCACGCTCGAGCGCACCCGCCTGGTACTGGCCCTGCGCCAGGCCGGCCTGCTCGACGCCGCCGAAGTCGCGCCAGCCGCGGCCGGCGGCGAGTTGTCGCCGCAGACCCGGGACGCTGTCCATGCGTTCGTCGCAATGGCGCCGTCGGCCGTGATGATGGTGCAGCTCGAGGATGCGCTGGGTGTGCGCGAACAGGCCAATCTGCCGTCCACCGTCGACCAGCATCCGAACTGGCGGCGCAAGCTGCCGCGCGATCTGCAGTCACTGGCTGGCGATGCGCAGCTCGATGCGCTCGGGCGCACCTTGTCGGCGATCCGGCCGCGCCGGCGCGCCGCGGTGGAACAGACCCACGAAGGCGAGGCCCGGATTCCACGCGCCACCTACCGGTTGCAGTTCCACAAGGATTTTGGTTTCGACGCGGCAGTGCGTATCCTGCCCTATCTGGCGCAACTCGGCGTGAGCCATGTCTACTGTTCGCCGATCCACCGGGCCCGTGCCGGAAGCACCCACGGTTACGACGTGGTGGCGCACGACGAGATCAACCCCGAGCTCGGTGGCGCCGAGGGCTTCGAGCGCTTTTGCAATGCACTGCGTGCGCAGGGTATGGGGCAACTGCTGGATATGGTCCCCAACCACATGGGGGTGCTGGGCGGCGACAACGTCTGGTGGAACGATGTGCTCGAAAACGGCCCGGCCTCGTTGTACGCACAACACTTCGACATCGACTGGACGCCACTGAACCCGGGGCTCACTGGCAAGGTGCTGCTGCCGGTGCTGGGTAACCACTATGGCGACGTCCTGACTGCCGGCGAGCTGACGCTGCACTTCCAGGCCGCTGGCGGCAGCCTGTCGCTGCACTACTTCGAGCACCATTTCCCGCTGGCACCGGAAACCTATCCGCTGTTGCTGACACCGGCCCAGGCCCGCGTCGAGGATCCGGACCTGGCCGCCAGCGTGGCCAGCCTGGCAGCCGCGTTCGGACATCTTCCGGGCCGCGAGACGGCGGACGAACTTGCACGCAGCGAGCGCGCACGCGACAAGGAACTGCTCAAGGCACGGCTGGGCCGGCTTGTGGCGCGCCAGGACACGGTGGCTCTGGCCATCGCGTCGGTGGTGGCCGAATTCAACACCGAGGCCGGGCACGACGCGCTACACGCGCTGATCGAGGCGCAGGCTTACCGGCTGGCTTTTTGGCGCGTGGCCGCCGATGAAATCAACTATCGGCGCTTCTTCGACATCAATGACCTGGCGGCGCTGCGCATGGAACGCGAAGACGTATTCGAAGCGACCCAGTCGATGGCGCTCGATCTGGCTGCGCGCG
>JBDTMH010000168.1:0-10175 GCA_039934375.1 Burkholderiaceae bacterium
GCGGCCCGGCGCGGCGCTCATGGCCCGGTGGTGTTCAGCACGGTGCGAAATCCCAGGTGGCTGGCACCGAGGTCGTCGTCCTGCGGCTGGCGTGCGCCGGCCCGGTAGCGCATGCAGTAGTTGGGCGCGCACAGGAACGAGCCACCCTTGATGACATGCTGCCCCGCGGCGGTGCTACGCATCGGCGCCTGTGCCGGGTCATGACTGTTGCCTGCATGGACGCCGTGGTCGGGTGTCCAGCGGTCGGCCGTGATCTCCCATACATTGCCGATCATGTCGAACAGACCGTAGGCATTGGCCGGGTAGCAGCCCGACGGGGCCAGCCCGATGAAACCATCGTCGGCGGAATTCGCCACCGGGAACAGGCCTTGCCAGGTGTTGGCGCCGGCGGGTTGGTCATGCTCCGGGGTCCCGTTCCCGCCGGCGCGGGCCGCCCATTCCCACTGCGCCTCTGAGGGCAGGTCGTGCCCTTTCCAGCGCGCGTATGCCATCGCGTCTTCATATGCGACCGCCACCACTGGAAAGGCGCCGCGGCCGGCGATGTCGGTCTGCGGTCCGCCCGGATGGCGCCAGTTGGCACCTGGCACATAACGCCACCACTGGGTCAGTCGGCCCGTACCGTCGGTGGCGTTGGGCATCGTGAACACCACGGCGCCAGGCAGGCGCATATCTGGTGGCAGGTCGGGATGTAATGTCGGATCTACCGGTCGTTCGGCCACCGTCACGTAGCCGGTCGCCTTGACGAAGGCCGCGAATTCGTCATTGCGCACCTCGGTGCGGTCCATCCAGAAGCCGGCTACAGGCGTGTCGCGCATCGGCTGTTCTTCTGGATAGACCGTGTCGCCGAAGGCGAGGTTTCCGGCGGGGATCCACACCATGCCGGGATGCGCTGCATTCGTGGCAAGCGCTGCAATGGCGCATTGCAGCACCGCAGATCCGGGCGCTTGCGTGGGTTGGATGCCGCCGCGCCAGATCCATCCGCCCGCTATCACAGCGCCGGTCAGCAACAACGTCAGCAGCGCTGTCGCGCGCCATCGGCGGGTGTGTGTCAGCACGGTGGGTGCGGATTCAATTGAACCAGTAGGTGTATTCGTCGTCGGCGCTTTCCTTCTGGTCCAGCGTCTTGTCGATGGCCACCGGCAATTGTAGAAAGGAAGGCCACAGCGAAGCCGGCATTTGTGCGTTGTGCGCCTGCAGCAGCGCCCTGAGCCGAGCGACTTCCTGCGGGCGTTGCGCTGCCAGGTTGGTCTTTTCGGTCGGGTCCTGGTTCAGGTTGAACAGCCAGTCCTTTTTCGGGCTTTCGGATACGATCAGCTTCCAGCCCTGGTCCTGCACTGCCCGGTACGGGCCGTCGCGCCAGAACAGCGACCGGTCCGGTTGCCGCTTGCCGTCGGTAGCGAGGTATGGCAGCAGGTTGACACCGTCCATGACGCGGTCGGTTGGAACGCTGCCGCCGGCTGCCGCGACAACCGTGGGCAGGATGTCGATGTTGGACATAGCGGCGGCGTAGTGGCTGCCTGCAGGTATGCGCCCCGGCCATTTCGCCATGTAAGGCACGCGCAGGCCGCCCTCGAACTGCGTCAGCTTCCAGCCACGGAATGGCTGGTTGACCTCGGGCAGGCCGATATAACCCGGTGCCCCGTTGTCGCTGGCGAAGATCACGATGGTGTTCTCCTCCAGAGAGTTGTCGCGCAAGGCCTGCAGCACGCGGCCGACACTGCGGTCGACCGATCGCACCATGGCCGCATAGACGCGTCGCCGGTGGTCGGGAATGCCGGTGACGGCGTCGTAGTCGGCCTTGCTGGCTTGCAAAGGGGTATGCACCCCCC
Source organism: Burkholderiaceae bacterium (assembly GCA_039934375.1). Taxonomy (GTDB): domain Bacteria; phylum Pseudomonadota; class Gammaproteobacteria; order Burkholderiales; family Burkholderiaceae_C; genus CAISIP01. The sequence goes on from JBDTMH010000168.1 coordinate 1,830, forward strand.
AATGCGCCAGGTACAGGAAAAACGGCCGGTTGCGGTTGTTGTGGATGGCGGCGACGGCTTCGTCGGTGAAGTAGTCGGTCAGGTACTTCGCCGGTTCGAACCACTTGCCGTTGTTGTAGCTCACGCCGAAGCGCATGTTGGGCCACAGGAAGCGGTCGATCGGGTCGAAGTCCTGTTTGGAGTTGACGACGTCGGGCGAGTTCTGCGGCAGGTACAGGCCGCTTTCCATATACAGGCTTTCGTCAAAACCCTGGGCATTGGGCCGCATCTCGGGATGTTCGGGTGTGCCGCCCAGGTGCCATTTGCCGATATGGACGGTGTGGTAGCCGCGCGCCTTGAGCAGTTCGGCCACGGTGATTTCGGATCCGGGCATCCCCAACTCGTTGAACGACTTGGACTGTGCTGCCTTGTCGGCATCAACGACGATCTGGCGCAGCCGGGTTGGGTCGGTGTAGAGCAGGGGTGCGACGCGGGCCATGGCGCCGGGTGTGGGTGTGAACTCGACGCCGAAACGCCACGGATACCGTCCGGTCATCAAGGCGGCGCGCGACACTGTGCAGACGGCAGCGCCGGCATAGCCGTGGTCGAAGATGACACCGTCACGGGCAATGGCGTCGATGTTCGGCGTGCCCGCACCGTGCGCGGCGTAACCGCCGCCGTGGGTGCTGACATCGTTGTAACCCAGGTCGTCGGCCAGAATGACAATGATGTTCGGAGCGCGTTGCGCCACGGGCCGGTCGGCCGTGGCCGGCCCCTGCGTCCAAGGCACCGGATGATTCGCCTCGCGTGGGTGCTGGATGTCGGTCAGCCAGCCCAGCGAATATTGCAGCACCAGCAAGCGGTTGGCGTACACCAGTCCCGCCAGCGCGGCCAGCACCAGCAATGTGATGGGCAGGGCGCGGCGGAGTTTCATGGCTTGGTCCTTGGCATGGGGGCGGCCGCGATGGGCGCGACATCGGGCAGATTCACGCCGGTTGCCCGAACGCATTGTGCTGCGACATCATGGTCTGGACGGCCCGTAGCAGTTCGAGTGGCCGGCCTGGAACACGACAAGCAGCGCCGCCAGCACCAGTGCCGGAACGACCGGGATCATGCTCAGAGCTTCTGGCCGACCACGACGAACTGGCCGGCGTTGTCGCGCAGCCAGCGCTGCGACAGGCTTGCCGATTGCTGATTCGGATGGAAGTCCGGCGCGAAGTAGGCCTTCCACAATCCGTAGTTGCCACGGACCAGTCCGTCCCGGCCAAACAGCAAACGCACCGCGCTGCGCCAGCTGCGCCATTGGAACAGACTGCCGTCGTGCCACATGTTGCGTACCGTCTGGCGCAGCAAGTCGTGCAGAAACGTCGCGGTGATGTATTTGAAAACCTTGATGCGCCATTCATGGCTGCCGCCGAGTGCCTGGTACATGTCGAATGCGGTGTTGCGATGCTCCGACTCCTCCGAACTGTGCCACTGCCACAGGGTCTGCAGGCGCGGTTCGGCACCTTCGAGCGCCTGCGGGTAGCGCAACAGCCAGTCGGCGAAGATGGCGGTGAAGTGCTCGGTCGCGGCCGTGGCCGCGACCTTGTTGCGCAGGTCATTGCCTTCGCTCAGCTGGCGGCGGCGGTTGGTGCGGCGTTCGATCTCGTTGTCGTAGCCCAAACGCTCCAGATGGCCATTGAACAGCGCGTGGATGCGCCGGTGCGTGGCCTCCTGGCCAATGAAGCCTTGCACTTCGACGGCCATGGCAGCGCGCTTTTCTTCCGGCAAGGCCTTCAAGCCGGCCCGCACGGCGTCGATAAAAAACTGCTCTCCGGCCGGAAAACTCAGCGACAAGGCGTTGAAGAGCGCCGAGCGAAATCCGTCACCACCATTCCAGCGGCCAGGGAACGGGGTTTCGAGGTCAATCAGCAGACGGCGTACGACAAGGTCGGTCATGGAAGGTTCCTGGTTCAATACACAAGTGTATGGAGTTGCTGCGTGAGCGTCAACGCATCCGGCGTCACGGGGGTCGAGCGGCGCGGCCATGACCGGCGCATAGCCACAGGAACGGCAGGACACGGGCCGAAATGCGAAAAAATTGGCATTCGGCTTGAAGATATCGAAAAATAGGCCTAAATCGCCCTCCAGTTCTGCCGTTAATAGGTCAACGTGGGCGAGAAAGTCCACCAACCTCAACCGGAAATCGGACCGTCATGCAACTTCCAACCTTCGATCGACAACCAGGTTTGCGCCCCGCCGGCGCCGACCTGGCGCCTTCGAACGGGCAGAAGGTGATTCCCGTGGCGCCAGTCAACCCGCCGGTGACGGTCAACGCTCCGCAGCTTGCCATCCAACCGGGTGTCGTGAACAAGATCGGCGAGGGCTCGTCGATGGGCGCGACCCAAGGTTCTGTCTACCAGAGCGTCGCCGACCCGATCCGCCGCGGGCAGGAGAGCGCGGCTGAACCGCACGACTGGACGATCCAGCACCCCGAGCCGGAGAAGGTGGTAGATCCGCCGCCGATACCGATGCACCAACTGCTGCTCGATTTCATCAAGTCGATGTGGCAGGCCAGCGCCATGGCGGTCGAACTGTCACAGGTGCAAAAGCACAACGTGCTGGTCAACCCCGCCTATCCCAATGCGACGGCGGGCGAGATCGCCAAAGAGAACCTGACCTACACCCCGAGCAAGATCAAGAAGACCGAGAACATCTGAGCGCGGGTCATCTGCCCAGCGTACGCAACGTCCGAGTCTGGGTCTGGGTCCTGCCGGCAAGTTACGCTCCGGCGGCTACGTCGCGTATCTGTCCGCTCAGGCGGGCGCCGCTGCGGCCGCGGGCGGCTGAGCCGCACCGGTTTGCAGCGTGTAGCGCGCCGGCGCGCCGCTCGCATTGGCCTGCAGCGTCCAGCGCTGGTCGTGGAACGCGGCCACCGAAGCTCGGTGCGCGATCGAGATGATGCCGCCGCCCGTCTGCTCCACCATGGCAAGCAGCTTGCGGTAGACGGTCTCCTCGGAGCTGGCGTCCAAGGCACTGGTGGCTTCGTCGGCATAGACCCAGCGCGGCTGTTTCAGCAATACGCGGGCAATCGCCAGTCGCTGCTGCTCGCCGCCGGACAGTTTCTGGCTCCAGGCGTCGACCCGGTCGAGTTCGTCGATCAGGTCCGGCAGCATGGCTTCGGCCAATGCCTTGCCCATGTCCTCGGTCGAATATTCGCTCGCTTTCTCGGGATACGCCAGTGCCTCGCGCAGCGTACCGTTGGGAAAGTAAGGGTGCTGCGGAATGAACATCGCGTCCTTGTCGCGCACGACCTCGCCGCTGGCATACGGCCAGATACCGGCCAGCGTTCGGAACAGCGTGGATTTGCCGCTGCCTGACGGGCCCTGTAGCAGGATGCGGTCGCCTGGCTTCGCATGCAGCGTGGTCGCCGCCAGCAGCACGGCACCGGTCGGCAAGGCAATGTCCAGGTCGTGGGTGTCCAGTGCGACTCCATCGGTCTGTTGCAGCCGGGGATTGCCGACTTCGGCCAGCGAGATCGCGTCGTCGAAACTGGTCAGTCGGTCGGTGGTGGCGCGCCAGGCGGCCAGGCCGCTGTAGTTGTCGACGAACCAGCTCAGCGAATCCTGCACGCGGCCGAAGGCTGAATTGATCTTCATCAGGTCGCCGAGCTGGATCGCGCCGCTGAAATACCGTGGTGCGGCCACGATCATCGGGAACACGACCGCCGCCTGGCCGAAGAAACTGGTGAACCAGATCAGGCTCTTTTGCGCCTTGATCAGGGCCAGGTAGTTTTCGAGCACCGACAGGAACCGCGTCGTCAGGTGCGCCTTCTCCACGTTCTGCCCCTGGTCCAGCGCAATTGCCTCACTGTATTCACGCACCCGCACCATGTGATGCCGGAAATCCGCTTCGCGCCGTTGCTGCACGAAGTTGAGCCGGATCTGGCGGCGGCCGATGTAGTGGGTCAGCACGCTGCCCACCAGGCAATACAGCACCGCCATCCAGACCATGAAGCCGGGAATCACGAATTGGTGGCCGCCAAGCGTGAAGCCGAACGCGCCGGACAAGGTCCACAGGATCCCGACGAAGCTGACCAGCGTGACAGTTGCATTGAGCACGCCCATGGTCAGGCCCAGGGTCTGGCTGGTGAACTGGTTGACGTCTTCGGAGATCCGCTGGTCCGGATTGTCCGGTGGCGCCCCAACCTGTTTGGCAAAACGCGCCAGTTCCATCTGGTAGAACGCGCTGCCGCCGAGCCAGCGGCGCAGGTAGTAGTCGGTCATCCACTTGCGCCAGGTCATCTCCAGCAACTGGGTCAGGTAAAAGCGGTAGACGGCGATCACGATGGCAAAGAATGCCAGGTAGCCGAAACGGCCGATCTGGGTCCAGAACACCGCCTGGTTCTTGTTCTGCAGCGCGTCATAGAACAGGCCGTACCAGTCGTTGAACAGCACGGCCAAGTAGACCGAGCCCAGATTCAGCGCAACGATTGCAACGAACATGCCGCGCGCGCGCCACTTTTCCTCGGACTGAAAATACGGCGCGGACAGTTGCACGACGCGTTGGGTGAAGGCCCGGAAACTGTTGACTCGGTCGGAAATACCCATGGTGGTGCTCGCTTTGCGATCCGTGCGCCGGCAACAGGCTGCGGCCGCGTCTCAGGTGGGAGGGTTGGAGATGCCGCTGGCGACGTGACCCGAGGGCACATGACGCGCGGCCGATTCGATGTGGCCGGTCTGGTCGTCGAAGAAGAAGTCGGGCTCGAATTCGCGCAGGAACTCGCCCTTGGCCAGACCACCGAGGAACATGGCTTCGTCGATCTCGATGTTCCAGTTCATCAGCGTGCGGATCGCCCGTTCGTGCGCCGGCGCACTGCGCGCCGTGACCAGCGCGGTGCGGATGCGCATCGTGGGCGTGCCCGATTGCTGCAGCCGGTGCAGCGCCGCCAGCAGCGGTTTGAACGGTCCGGCCAACAGCGGCTGGGTGGCCTTCTCGGTCTCGTGTTGTTGAAACGCCTGCAGCCCGTGGGCCTGGTAGACGCGTTCGGCCTCGTCGCTGAACAGCACCGCGTCGCCGTCGAAGGCGATGCGCACTTCGGTCGGATGGGCTTCGCTGGCATGCGCCGACTGCGGGTAGACCTGCGCCGCCGGTACGCCCGCCTCCAGCGCAGCGCGCACATCGCTCAGATGGGCCGACAGGAACAGGTTGGCGTGCAGCGGCCGCAGGTAGCGCCACGGCGGCTCGCCGCGCGTGAAGCTGCCACGCTGGATCGACAGGCCGTAGTGCTTGGCCGAGCGGAACACCCGCATGCCCGAGACCGGGTCGTTGCGCGACAGGATCACCACCTCCACCGGTTGCGACGCCGCTCCTGCAGTGGTGGCCGGGTCAGGCGCCTGGTTGAAGGCCAGCAGCTTGCGCACCAGCGAGAACGCGACACCGGGTTTGGCCGGTTCCTCGAGCCGCTCGAGTTGCAACTGCATGTAGGCGCGGTCGCGTTGCTGGCCACTGCCTTGCTCGAACACCTTGTTCTCTTCCTCGAAGTCGAACAAGGCACGCGAGGAAATTGCGACAACCAGCTTGCCTTCGAGGGATGTGGCCATGGCTTATTGTTGTTGCAGGAACATCCGGTAGGCGGGGTTCAGCGTTTCCTCGACGCAAGGGTAGGCCAGTGCGGCAAGAAATTCCGCAAACGCCTTCTCGTCCGCCTGGGGGACCTGCAGGCCGACCAGGATGCGGCCGTAGTCGGCACCCTGGTTGCGGTAGTGGAACAGGCTGATGTTCCAGCCCGGCCGCATCAGGCTGAGGAACTTGAGCAGCGCACCCGGCCGCTCCGGGAAGATGAAGCGCAGCAGCCGTTCGTCGCGTGCCAGCGTCGAGCGCCCGCCCACCATGTGGCGGATATGCTCCTGCGCAAGGTCGTCGTGCGTCAAGTCCAGTGCATCAAAGCCGTGCCGGACGAAGTTGGCCGCGATGCGCGTACTCTCGCCCTTGCCCTGCGTCGTAAGGCCGACGAACACATGGGCCCGGTCGGCGTCGCTGATGCGGTAGCTGAATTCGGTTACGTTGCGCGGCCCGCCCGGCAACTCGCCGATCAGTTCGCAGAAACGTTTGAAGCTGCCGCGCTTCTCGGGGATGGTCACGGCGAACAAGGCCTCGCGCTCTTCGCCGACCTCAGCCCGTTCGGCGACAAAGCGCAACCGGTCGAAGTTCATGTTCGCGCCGCACAGGATGGCGGCGTAAGTCTCCCCGCGGGTCTTGTGCTGTGACACGTATTGCTTGATGGCGGCCACCGCCAGCGCACCGGCGGGCTCGACGATGCTGCGGGTGTCGATGAACACGTCCTTGATCGCGGCGCAGACCGCGTCGGTGTCCACCGTCATGAATTCGTCGACCAGTTCGCGGGCAATGCGAAATGTTTCTTCGCCCACCATCTTGACCGCGGTGCCATCGGAAAACAGGCCGACGTCGGACAGCGCCTCGCGCTTGTTCGCCGCGACCGAGCGCATCATGGCGTCCGAATCGTTCATCTGCACGCCGATGACCTTGACCTCGGGGCGTACCGCCTTGATGTAATTGGCCACCCCGGAGATCAGGCCGCCTCCACCAATGGCAACGAAAACTGCATGCAGTTCCCCTTGGTGCTGGCGCAGGATTTCCATCGCCACCGTGCCCTGGCCGGCGATCACATCCGGATCGTCGAACGGATGCACGAAGGTCAGGCCCTGCTCCTGCTGCAGCTTGACTGCGTGGTCGTAGGCGTCGGAATAACTGTCGCCGACCAGCACCGTGTCGCCTCCGAGCGAGCGTACGGCGTCGATCTTGACCTGCGGCGTGGTCGTTGGCATCACGATCACTGCGCGCGTGCCCAGCTTGCGCGCGCTGAGCGCCACACCCTGCGCATGGTTGCCGGCCGAGGCGCAGATCACGCCCTTGGCCAGTTGTTCTGCGTCCAGTTGCACCATCTTGTTGTAGGCGCCACGCAGCTTGAAGCTGCGCACCGGCTGCTGATCTTCGCGTTTGAGCAAAACCTTGTTGTGCAGGCGCCGGCTCAGGTTGGCGGCTGGCTCAAGCGCGGTTTCCGAGGCTACGTCGTAGACACGTGCGGTCAGGATCTTCTTCAGGTAGTCGAAGGGGGTGAGGTGTCGGGTTTTCATGAGAACGGTGCAAAGGCCGTCGATGATAAGCCTGCGCCTCTCAAGCCGGCATGAACGGCGGCGGACCGCGGCGCTGCAGGCCGGTCACGGCACTGGCAGAATTGCAGGCATAAGGCCCAGTCCGGGGCCGCACGCAATTTTTTTGGAGATCACGACACCATGGAATGCACCGTCAGCTGGACAGGGGGCGCCGGTACGCGCTCGGGTATGGGCTTTCTGGCCGAGACCGGCACCGGCCATACCCTGATGATGGACGGGGCCCCGGACGCGGCCAAGCCGGACAACGGCGGACAGAATCTGGCGCCACGGCCGATGGAAACCTTGCTGGCCGGTGCCGGTGGCTGCACGGCCTACGACGTGGTGCTGATCCTCAAGCGTGGGCGCCACGACGTGCACCGCTGCACCTGCAAGCTGTCTGCGCAGCGTGCCGAGACCGATCCCAAGGTGTTCACGGCCATCCACATGCATTTCGACGTCAGTGGCCGGGACATCCCGCAGGAAGCAGTCGAGCGGGCGATCGCGTTGAGCCATGACAAGTACTGTTCGGCAACCGTCATGCTGGGCAAGACGGCGGCGATCACCACCAGCTTTTCACTGACGCAAGTCTGAGGCGGACCGCTACGCCGGCACTGTCGGCGATCGGGCCAAGCTTGACCGATGGTGGGCTGCGCAGGGGTGTGGGCCGCGCTCAGATCCGGTGCGCAACAGTGGTCATGAACCTGGCGGCGCCGCGCATCAGCGCTCGGATCGGCGCCGGCATCGGTGCCGCGCCGGCATTCTGGGCGTCACGGGCATGGCGGGCCTCGTCATCCTTCATTTGGGCCACGATCGCCCGCGAAGCGTGGTCGCCGGGTGGCAGCCGCTGCATGTGGCTTTGCAGATGCGCCTCGACCTGCTTTTCGGTTTCGACGACGAATCCCAGACTCACCTTGTCGCCCAGGCGGCCAGCCAGCAGGCCCAGGCCGAAGGCGCCGGCGTACCACAGCGGGTTGAGCAGCGAGGGCCGGCTGCCCAATTCGTCCAGCCGCTGGCGCGTCCAGGCCAGGTGGTCAGTCTCTTCGTCGCTGGCATGGCGGAACTGGGCACGCAAAACTTCGTTGCGGGTGGCAAGCGCCTGCGCGGTGTAAAGGGCCTGTGCACATACTTCGCCGACGTGATTGACACGCATCAGGGCGCCGGCGTGGGCCTTTTCCTCGGCATTGAGCACGCTGGGCTCGTTGGCCAAGGT
>JBDTMH010000169.1:0-10007 GCA_039934375.1 Burkholderiaceae bacterium
GCGGCGAGCTTGTCCGGCCGGTCGGCCAGTTGCATGCGAGCCAGGCGCTGCTGGACGTCTTCGTGGTCGGCAGCCAGTTCGAGCAGCACGGCCACCAGCGCGACGGCATCCTGCTTGCGCAGGAATGTCTCCAGGTTCTCGGGCGGTGCTTTGGGCATGGTGGTTTGGAGTGACTGCCGCGCCAGTCTGACGGCATTTGAAGCACAGCGGGCCGGGCGTCTCCTCGGGCCGGTCAAAGTCGCTGGCGTGGCCGACTACCGTGGTCAGGGAAGTTGGCCATCTCACCGTGATGCGCGTGGGGCGTGCACAGGCGATCACGATGCGGGCGGACACCGTGGTTCCGAGACCCCAGACCCCCAGACGACCGAAACGGCATCTTGACCCGTTGAATCCCGATGAAGTGATGTTCATCGATCTGGTCTCCAAATTGCGCCGGCAATCAAAAATCTCCGGCTGAGGGCACCACCGAAGACCACCCTCGGGCCGCGCATGCCATCCCTACATTGTGTGATCCCATTTGCTCGTTCAGTCCTTAAACTGATCAGCCCACTGGTAGGGAGAAACGAATGAGCACCGACGACGACGAACGGGAAACAGCCATCTATCACGGCACCACCCTGGAAATCGCTCAGGCCATCTTCGGCGTGAAGAAGTTCGACGAGCGCAAGACCTGGTTCGCAGCCACGAGGGACCTCGCTATTCATTTCGCCAAAAGGACGAGGGCCAAGCAGCGGGTTGCCCAATCGCCAGCTATCGTGAAGGTGGTCCTGTACGAATCCGACCTGGTCCTTTACAAGCGGAACAAGGTCGTCGCTTCCACTGGGTTTGACGAAGATGACGACCCGCTCCTGAGGGGCAAGACTCAACTGGTGTTCTCGTCAGATGCCATCCGCTTCCTGAACCGCGACATGTTCACCAACGAACTGTCCGTCGAGGTCATCAAGTCGAACACCTGATCGCCGGGCAACGTTCATTTCGGACGCCACACCCGATGATCCGCATTTGAGCCTGATTTTCGGTGGTTTACTGCTTCAAGCTGGTTGTCATATCGCGGGATTGATGACCGAAGCATGACTTTTCAAACTTTTCAAGTCCACTGATGAAGCGACGGGCCACGAAGTTGTTGGCCAGCCCGAGCGCGACAAACGCGGCCGTAGTCGTTTTCCGACTCCATCGCAGCGCGATGGGAGAGGTCATGAAGCGCGATTGCGCCCTGGTGATCGGCGACACGGCTGGCTATTCTGCGGCCATGCACGGCAAACACGCCTTGCTTCGTCAACCCGGGCTGTTCAGCACAGCCTGCGGACCTTCATCACTTTCAGGAGACTGACATGAACGAGCGAATTCCCACCCGTGACGGAAGCGCCAACCTCGACCCGATCAGCGGAACCCCGGGCGCTCACCCGGTAGGGACAGGTGTCGGGGCGGTACTCGGTGGCGCTGCGGCAGGCGCAGCGACCGGCACCGTCGCAGGACCAGTCGGCACCGTCATCGGCGCTGCAGTTGGCGCAATCGTCGGTGGGCTGGCTGGCAAGGGCGTCGCCGAATCGATTGACCCCACGGTCGAAGACGCCTACTGGCGCGACAACTACACCGGCCGCTCGTACGTCGACAGCGGAACCGACTACGAGCAATACCGCCCGGCCTATGGCTACGGCGTCGACGCCTACCGTCGCTACCCGGGCCGCTCGTTCGACGAAGTCGAGACCGATCTGTCGCGCGGCTGGTCCGATGCCCGCGGCACTTCGGCACTGGAATGGGCGCGTGCCAAGCACGCCACGCGCGATGCATGGAACCGCGTCAGCGACACCGTCGAGCGTGCGGTGCCGGGCGACTCGGACCACGACGGAAAGTGAGCTAGCTAGACGTGTTTCTGGGCGCAGTCCAGGCGGGCTGTGCCTCAACCCCCGCCAGGGCCGGTTTGCGACATCACAGGAATCCGTGAGGTTGACTTGAGCCGGCCCGAGTCGTTCGACAATGGAGCATGTAATGAATTTGATGGACCTTCTGAAGCAATACGCCGACAGCCCGACCGATACGCATGCCGACTTCGACACGGTAGCGCGCCAGGTTCCGCCCGATGTCCTGGGCAGCGGCATCGCTCAGGCGTTGCGGTCCGATCAGACGCCGTCGTTCGGCAACATGATCGGCAGCCTGTTCGGTGGCTCGAGCCCTCAGCAGCGCGCCGGTCTGCTCTCCGAACTGATCCGCGCTGCCGGCCCGACCGTGCTCGCCAGCCTGGGCGGCGGTGCGCTCGGCAAGCTGGTGCAGGGAATGAAAGGCGGCTCGTCTGCACAGTCAACGCAGCTCTCGCCTGAAGATGCATCGAAGGTCACGCCGGACGAACTGACGCAGATCGCAAGCGGCGCTGAGAAGGCCGATCCCGGCATCATCGACAAGATCGGTGCGTTCTATGGGCAACATCCGGACGTCTTCAAGGCTGTCGGTGGCCTGGCGATGGCGATCGCGATGGGACACATCGCCAAGCAGATGAAGCAATGAGTCACCGCCCACTCCGGTAAGCTGTTTCCAGGCTTGGCCACGAGGCGCTGCGTCAAAATGATGAACTTCTTCCGTCACCATTCCGCAGCGCAATGGTGGACGCTGATCAAGCGATCGGTCTCAGCCTGGTCGGACGATTACGCGCAAAGCATGGGCGCTGCGCTGGCCTACTACAGCGTCTTTTCGATGGCGCCGCTGCTGCTGCTGGTGATATCGGTTGCCGGGCTGGTGTTCGGCCAGGAAGCGGCGCGCGGCGAGGTATTCAGTGCGCTGCAGGGGCTGATGGGCGTCGAGGCAGCGACCGCCATCCAGAACATGCTCTCCGCGATGTCCAAACCAAGCAACGGGGTCAGCGGCACGCTGGTCAGCATCGCGGCTCTTATGGTCGGCGCGACCACGGTCTTTGCCGAACTTCAGGATTCGCTCGACCGCATCTGGCGGGTTCCGAATCGCGTCAAGCCGGGCGGCATCTGGGGCTTGGTGCGCGCGCGCATTCTGTCACTCGGAATGATCCTCGGACTTGGCTTTCTGCTGATGGTGTCGCTGGTGATGTCAGCGGCCGTGTCCGCGCTCGGGAAGTGGTGGGGCGTGTATTTCGGCCAGTGGGAGATCCTGCTCCAGGTGGTCAACGAACTGGTCGGCATCCTGGTCACCGCGATCGGCTTCGGATTGATCTACAAGTTCATGCCGCGGGTACGGGTCGATTGGCACGACGTGTGGTGGGGCGCTGCGATCACCGCGCTGCTGTTCACCGTCGGCAAATTCCTGATCGGGCTCTACATTGGCAAGACCGGGATCGCCTCCGGCTTCGGCGCGGCGGGATCGATCGCTGTGGTGTTCGTGTGGGTTTATTACTCCGCGCAGATTTTCCTGCTCGGTGCGGAGTTCACCTGGATCTATTCGCAGATGTTCGGTTCGCGAAGCAAGCCGGGCGCGGCAGAACGCGTTGCCGAGGTGCCGCAGCTGCGCCGGGTCAAGCTGTAATCGGCGGTGCCGGTCAGGGCTTCCAGAAAGCACTTTGTGACTCGCTGGGATGCCGCTCGCGCCCGGCCGGACTTGGCCGCGGAGGAGCCGATGACATCGACTCTAGAGGTTTGGCCGAAATGTCTCTACCGGTCCTTCCCAGGGCAGAAAGTCAATCTCGCTATCAAATGTTCCTGCGCCAGTCATGGTTGTGGTTTGTTGATCGCTTGCGGAGGCCTGCACCGGGATTCGGAGAGCGTCGGCTATCGCCTGGCAAAGGTTGTGGCCTGAGGTGCTGCCCCGTCCAGGTGATGTGGCAGTCGGACTGGCCGCTTGGCATACCCAAAGCTCACAATGTGCGCCGCGTGCAAACCGAGGTCGCAGGCATCGCAGGAGATCCGCGTTGTCCTGAGCAATTGGGTTGGACCCGAGAAGAATCCCTGTCATCACCGGCATCACGCCGGCCGGGCCGTAGGCGGAGGTCACTTGGCCGTGGGCAAATATGATCAGTACATCGATTCGGCTGCTCAGACTGCGCGCTGCTTGAGCGATCTGAGGAACGTATTGATCCGCGTTGCTGGACACCGCAATCGGCAGGAGTCGATGCGGCGCCGGGTAGCCTTCCGCCATCAATTCAGCGACGCGTGGCCGGTTGATGATCATGTCGCCGGTCGCCGCACGGCTGCGCGGAAAGTTCTGATCGAAAACGAGCAGAGTACCGGGCATAGTGTGAACTCCGATGTTGAGCCGAACCAATATAGGCAGGTGCTCACGTAGGCGCAAGGCGCTCCGTCGAGAGCATCCGTGACTTCGCGCACACGAGCCGTCGGTTTGCTTCAGGCCCCCGCATCGATCCAGCCGGCGCGGCAGGCTAAAGTGGTCCGAGGGCACACCTGAAACCGGTGGCTATCCGAAAAGTAGATGTACTACCTCGCCCTGCGGCAGACCCAGGGCTCGATTCGTACTGATGCACCGAACTGGCAACCGTGTCTTCAGTTCTTCCTCACCTCTCTGGCCGAGCAAGTCCGGCGCCTGAACCGCAAGATCGAGCGCGAAAAGCTCGTGCTGGCCGCACTGCCCGAACTGTCGCTGCAAATTGTTGAATTCACCCGCGAGCATGGCCGTGTGACCATGGCTGATGCGATCGGGCCGACCGGCAGCAGCCGCAACACGCTGAAGCAGCATTTTCGCGCGCTCGTAGAGCGCGGTCATCTCAGTCCGCAGGGCGCCGGGCGGGGGGCTTGGTATGAACTGCGATAGCTGGTTTGCCCATTGGGCTACTGCGTCGACACAAACGACAATCCAAGAATCACAAGGATAAACCGCGCTTCGGCTCACTCAGGTTCCTGGAGCGGCGGCAACCCGCTCGGCTTGCAATCCCCAAGCGAGTGGCGAACGCTGGCAACGATTCCTTACGCCGGATGTCATCGAGCTCCGCTATTGACCGAGGGGCAACATCGACATGTTCTATGCTCAGCGGCCGCGCATCGCCGCTATGCAGAATCGCGGCCCGCCAATCGTCGCACTCGCCTTTCGGAATGCCAGCCCCAGCCGCCATGCCCTTGACATCTCCCTCTTCCGCTGCGCGCCACCGCATGTCCAACGCAGCGGTGGCCGACGTGCGCCACCTCTCGCGCTGTTTTTTCGCTGGCCTGGTCGCGCTGGGTCTGGCGGCGTGCAATGGCAAGGACGCCGGCACCGCCAAGCCGGCCGCCCCACCAGCGGTGGGCTACCTGACCGTGGTGCCGCAGGTGCAAGCCCTGCATACCGAACTGACGGGCCGCACCGGGGCCTCGCAACGAGCGGAGGTGCGGCCGCAGGTTTCCGGCATCCTGGAGAAGCGCCTGTTTACCGAGGGCGCGTCGGTCAAGGCTGGACAGCCGCTGTACCAGATCGATGCCCGCACACTGAAAGCCGCTGTCCAGAGCGCAGAGGCGGCCTTGAGCAAGGCCCGCGCATCGGCCCAATCCAGCAAGGCGACAGCCGCACGCAATGCCGAGTTGGTGAAGATCGACGCCATCAGCCGACAGGCGAACGACGAGAGCGTCGCCCAGGCGGCGCAGTCGGCCGCCGACGTTGCCGTTGCCCAGGCGGCGCTGGACAACGCCCGCATCAACCTGCAATTCAGCCGCATCAAGGCGCCGATCAGCGGTCAGACCGACCTGTCTGCGGTGCTGCCCGGCGCGCTCGTCACCGCCAACCAGGCCCAGGCCCTGACCACCATCACCCAGCTCGACCCCATCTATGTGGACATCACGCAGTCCAGTGCTGAATTGCTTGAGCTGCGGCGTCAGTGGCAGGCCGGGATCTTCGACAAGGCCGAAGGCAACAGCGCCAAGGTACGGCTGGTACTGGAGGATGGCAGCACGTATCCCCATCCCGGCACGCTGCAGTTTACCGGCGCAACCGTCAGCCAGAGCACCGGCGCCATCACCTTGCGCGCGGTCTTCCCCAACCCTGAACGCCTGCTGATGCCCGGCATGTATGTGCGCGCGCAACTCGCCACCGGCCAGTCGAGCCAGGCCATCGTGCTGCCTCAGCAGGCGGTGCAACGTGACCCCGCGGGCAACCCCAGCGTGCAGCTCATCAATGCGGACAACAAGATCGAGAAACGACCCATCCAGCTCGGTCAGGCACTGGGTGGCCAGTGGCTGGTGCTGGGTGGCATCAAGGCCGGCGACCGCGTGATGGTTGACGGTTACCAGAAGGCCCGCATCGGCCAGGCCGTGACACCCGTGGCGATGCGCATTGAAGGCAACCGTGTGACTGAGGTCAAGACCACCCCGGGAACACAAGCGCCTGCAGGAGCGGCAGCGCCCAAACCCTGAACGCAGCCATCGCCGGGCCGCTGCCCATCGGATCGCCCGGTTTCCTGATCAACCCGAACCCCACACGCTGCACCATGGCCGAGTTCTTCATTCACCGTCCCGTTTTTGCCTGGGTCCTGTCCATCGTCGTCATGCTGGCGGGGGCGATGTCGATCGTCACGCTGCCGCTCGAGCAGTACCCGAACATCGCGCCACCTCGTGTGTCTCTCAACACCACCTATACCGGTGCATCGGCCGATACGGTGGCCGATTCCGTGACGCAGGTGATCGAGCAGCAGCTCAAGGGAATAGACAACGTTCTCTACATGAGCTCGACCAGCGACTCCGCAGGCCGCTCGCGCACCCAGCTGACGTTCGCGCCGGGAACCAACATCGACGTGGCCCAGGTGCAGGTGCAGAACAAGCTGCAGACCGCCATGAACCGGCTGCCCGAGGCCGTCAAAAGCCGCGGCGTGTTCGTGAACAAGGGCGGCCAGGACAACCTGATGACCTATGTCTTCACGTCGCCCGACCCGTCGGTCACGCAGGTTGCGATCGGCGACTACATCAGCAGCAACGTGATCGATGTGATCTCGCGGATCGACGGCGTGGGCGACGTGAACGTGTTCGGCACCAGCTATGCGATGCGCATCTGGATGGACCCGGCCAGGCTGGAGCAATACGCGCTCATGCCCTCGGACATCATCTCGGCGCTCAACTCGCAGAACGCCCAGGTGTCGGCAGGCCAGCTCGGCGCACTGCCGGCGTTGACCGACCAGATGCTCAACGCCACCGTCACGGCGCGCACCAAGCTCCGGACCACGGAGGAATTCCGGGCCATCGTGCTGAAGTCCGCGGCCGATGGTTCGCTCGTCACCCTCGGTGATGTGGCCCGTGTGGCGCTGGACGCCGACAACCTGACGGTGAAATCGCGTCTGAACAACCAGCCGGGCGCCGGCCTGGGCGTCGTGCTGGCTGACGGGGCCAATGCCATGTCGGTGGCCGCCGCAGTCAACGCCAAGATGGCCGAGCTGGCGCCTTTCTTTCCTGACGGCATCACCGGGGTCATCAGCTCGGACTCCACACCCTATGTGCGCGCGTCGATCAAGGAGGTGGCGATCACCCTGTTCGAGGCGCTGGTGCTGGTGATGATCGTGATGTTCGTTTTCATGCAGAACCTGCGCGCGACGCTGATCCCCGCCATCGCGGTGCCCGTGGTGCTGCTGGGCACCTTCGGCGTGCTGTCGGTGATGGGCTATTCGATCAACATGCTGACGATGTTCGCCATGGTGCTGGCAATCGGTCTGCTGGTGGACGATGCGATCGTGGTGGTCGAGAACGTAGAGCGGGTGATGCACGAAGATGGCCTGCCCGCCAAGGAAGCCACCAGCAAGTCGATGGCGGAGATCACGCCGGCACTGATCGGTATTGGCCTGACGCTCTCGGCGGTGTTCATTCCGATGGCCTTCTTCACGGGCTCGGTGGGCGTGATCTATCGCCAGTTCTCGGTCGCCATCGTCTCGGCCATGGCCTTGTCGGTGCTGGTGGCGCTGTCGCTCACGCCCGCCTTGTGCGCCACCATCCTCAAGCCCATGGAACACCTGCATGGGCGAGTCCATCGCAAGGGCGTGCTGGGTTTGGTGGACAAGTTCTTTCTGTGGTTCAACGCAGGCTTCGACCGCAACGCCACACGCTATCAGGGCGTCGTCGGCCAGTTGCTGGTGCGCGGCAAGCGCGTCATGCTGATATTCGCCTTGCTCGTCGGCGGCGTGGTGCTGCTGTTCCAGAAGCTGCCCACTTCCTTCCTGCCGATCGAAGACCAGGGTTTCATCTCGGCCAGTGTGACCATGCCGAGCGGCGCGTCGGACGCCCGGCTGGAAGTTGTGCTGCGCGAGATCACCGATTATTTCAACCGGCAGCCCGATGTCTTGCGCGTCTTCTCGCTGGCTGGCAACAATGGCAATCAGAGTTCGGGTTCCGTCTTCGTGCGACTCAAGCCCTGGGGCGATCGCCCGAACGCGGAGCAGGGCGCCGATGCCATCGCGCGCAAGGCCACCAAGGACCTGTCGGGCATCCGTTCAGCGCGCGTCTTCGTCTCGATGCCGCCGGCGGTGCGTGGCCTGGGCTCCGACGCCGGCGTGAACTTCATGCTCAAGGACATCAATGGCCTGGGCCAGGACGCCCTGACGGCGGCCAAGGACCGCGTGATCGAGCTGGCCGGAAAACGTCCCGAGCTGACGGGCATGCGCACCAACAACTTCGACAACACCTCCGAACTGCAGGTGGTGGTCGACGACCGCAAGGCTGCCGCGCTGGGGTTGGCCACCGCCGACATCAACAGTGTGTTGTCGAACGCCATTGGTGGCTCGTATGTAAACGACTTCGTGCACAACGGCCGGGTCAAGCGCGTCTACGTACAAGGCGATGCGCCGTACCGCATGTTGCCGCGCGACATCGGGCAGTGGACCGTGCGCAACCGCAGCGGCGAGATGGTGCCGCTGTCGGCCTTCACCGTCACCGACTGGCGCAGTGGTGCACCGCAGCTGATGCGCTACAACGGCTCGCCCGCCATGGAGATGCTTGCCAACACGGCTCCGGGCGTTAGCTCGGGTGCAGCCATGCGCGCCATCGAGGAGATGATGACCGAGATGCCCGCGGGCATCGGCTATGAATGGACCGGTGCTTCGCTGCAGGAGCGCCAGTCGGGCGCGCAGGCACCGCTGCTTTACGCCATTTCCATCCTGTTTGTGTTTCTTTGCCTGGCGGCGCTGTATGAAAGCTGGAGCGTGCCGTTCTCGGTCATCCTGGCCGTGCCACTGGGCGTGATCGGCGCCCTGCTGGCGACCTATTTCCGGGGCATGTCCAACGACGTGTACTTTCAGGTCGGCCTGCTGACCACGGTGGGCCTGGCCTCCAAGAACGCCATTCTGATCGTTGAATTCGCGGTGCAATTGCAGGAGCAGGGCAAGAGCGTGTTCGACGCCACCTTGCTGGCCGTGCGCCGGCGGCTGCGCCCGATCCTGATGACCTCGCTCGCCTTCGGCTTCGGCGTGTTGCCGCTGGCCTTGGGCACCGGCCCGGGGGCGGCCAGCCGCCAGGCGATCGGCACGGCGGTGATGGGCGGGGTTGTGCTGTCGGTCTTGCTTGGGCTGTTCTTCGTGCCCGTCTTTTTTCTGCTGGTGCGCAACTGGGTCAACCGCCACAAGAAGACGTCGGCGTCGTCGGATGCGGTCGAGCCTGCGCTGGCGCCAGAAGGAGCAGACTGATGCGCCGTCCAGTCAAGGCATGTGCCGTTTCGATGAAAGCGGACCGGAGCGTTGCTGCTGCTGCAACGGCTGCTGCGATTGCGCTGCTGCTGGGTGGCTGCGCGCAGCGGCCGCCCGCGCTGCCCGATCTGAACGGGGTCGTGCCACGGGACCTTGGTCAACCGATGGCCGTTGCCGCGGCCAGCGATGCCGCCTTGCAGCAGGCCCGGGCCCTCGCCTGGGTGCAGCACCCGGGCCTGCGCGAATCGATCGCACAGGCACTCACCTACAACCGCGACCTGCGCACGGCCTTGCTCAACATCGACCGGGCGCGGGCGCAGTACGGCATCACCAACGCGACCCAACTGCCCAGCGTGGCCGCCACCGCCCAGGGCAGCCGCAGCCGCACCGCGGCAGACCTGACGAGCACCGGCCTGCCGAGCACCAGCAACCAGTACTCGGCGCAACTCGCCATCACCAGCTTCGAACT
>JBDTMH010000170.1:0-9888 GCA_039934375.1 Burkholderiaceae bacterium
CTCGGCATCAAGACCGAAGCGGAAAAGATGCTCATGCTGGCGGCGCTGAACCTGGCCGAGTGCATCGCGGAAACAGCACCGGAACGGAAAAAGTGAAACCGCCGGCATGGGCGAACAGCTTGCCGGCCAAAAGGACATTCAACCGCACAGCAACGACCGCTGTCCGGCAGCGCGATCTGAAATCTGGCTGGCCGGTATCGACCCATTGCTGAAGTTCCAACCGGCACACGTCGAAGGACTGCTATATCCACACAAAGGTGACTTCCACGCGCGCCGGAATCATCGGCTCGTGTCGGGCATTCTGTCGGGAAAATAAGAGAATCTGTGGTTCGCTGCGATCGCTGACCAAAGTCAATGAGAAATCCTTGAATGCAAATCTGCGTGCGAAGATGCCCGATAAACTCTGAAGAATGAGCTGGCATGGAGCTAAGACAACTTCGCTACTTTGTGCGTGTCGTCGAGTTGGGAAGCTTCAGCCAGGCTGCGGGGTCCCTCGGGGTGGTCACGTCGGCGCTCAGCCAGCAGGTCAGCAAACTGGAGAGCGAGTTGTCGACCCGACTTCTGCAACGGACGTCGACTGGTGTCCGTCCGACCGACGCCGGGCTGGCTTTCTGGCACCAAAGCCAACTGGCATTGCGCCATGTCGATGCTGCTGCCAATGCGGCAAAGGGAGCCCGCTTGTCGGGGCATGTCAGTGTCGGAATGCCGCCCAGCACGGCCAGCGTCATGGGCCTGGGTTTCTTGCGGGCGATGCACGAGCGTTATCCCGATTTGCGTCTTCATCTGGTCGAGGGCCTGTCCGGGCACCTGGCGCTGATGCTCAACGCTCGACAACTCGATCTGGCAGTGCTGTTCCAGGTCGACGCCGCGCGGCGCTGGACTGTGCAGCCGTTGCTCGACGAAAAGCTGTTCGTCATGGGAACGCAGACTGTCGTCGGCATGCCGACCGGGAAAAGTACCTCGCTTTCCCGCTTGAAAGCACTGCCATTGATTTTGCCCAGTGCACCGCACAACCTGCGCACGCTCGTCGACGCCGCCTTCGAGCGCGCAGGAATTCGGCCGCAGGTCGTTGCGGAGATTGACGGCCTCGCGCTGTTGATGGACGCAGTTGGCGCGGGATTGGGTGCAACCATCCAGCCCGGTGCCGCGGCATCACGCCTGCCGGATGACGAGATCAGATTGGTGCAAGTCAGCGACGAGCATGCGCGCCGTCCCAACATGCTGGTGAGTCTGTCCGACGACGAGTTGTCTCCAGCCGGCCTCGCCGCTCGTGTCGTGATGACCGATGTCGCCCGCCGACTCGTTGGCGATGGCCACTGGATCGGCGCATCGATTCACGAATCGTGAAACCCCTTTGCCGGACAGCGTCTGGCGGTGTTGTCGGTTCGTCCGTAGAGTTGGCGTTCGACAAAAAAGGGGGTTGCTTGATCGATGTACTCGTTATCGGAGGCGGCAACGCCGCATTGTGCGCCGCGCTGATGGCGCGTGAGGCGGGTGCCTCGGTATTGTTGCTCGAAGCCTCGCCGCGCGAATGGCGCGGTGGCAATTCACAACACACCCGCAACCTGCGCTGCAAGCACGACGCACCGCAGGACGTGCTGGTCGAGGCCTACCCGGAGGAGGAGTACTGGCAGGATCTGCTCAAGGTCACCGGTGGCGCCACCAACGAGGCATTGGCTCGGCTGGTGATTCGCGAGTCTTCGACCTGTCGGCCGTGGATGGTGAGCCATGGCGTGCGCTTCCAGCCATCGCTGTCAGGGGCCTTGCACACCGCGCGAACCAATGCGTTTTTCATGGGTGGCGGGAAGGCGCTGGTCAACGCCTACTACCGCAGTGCCGAGTGCCTGGGAGTGCAGATCCGCTACGAGGCGCCGGCCGTAGGTGTCGAATTGCGGGACGGCCGCTTTGTTGCCGCACTACTCGGCGATGGTCAGCGGATCGAGGCCAAGACCTGCGTGCTGGCCGCCGGCGGCTTCGAGTCGAACCGCGAATGGTTGCGCGCGGCGTGGGGTGTCAACGAACGCGGCGAATACCCTGCCGACAATTTCCTGATCCGAGGCACCCGCTTCAACACCGGCACCATGTTGCGCTTCATGATCGATGCCGGTGCCGACACCATCGGCGATGCAACGCAGGCGCACATGGTTGCCATCGACGCCCGCGCACCGCTGTATGACGGCGGCATCTGCACCCGCATCGACTGTGTCTCGCTAGGCGTGGTGGTCAACCGCGAGGCCGAGCGCTTCTACGACGAAGGCGAGGATTTCTGGCCCAAGCGGTATGCAATATGGGGACGACTGGTGGCCCAGCAGCCTGGGCAAATCGCCTGGTCGATCATCGATTCAAAGGCAATCGGCCGTTTCATGCCGCCAGTTTTTCCCGGCACACAAGCAGCCACGCTGCCCGAACTGGCGCAACGGCTGGAACTCGATCCGATCACCTTCAAGCGGACGCTGAATCGCTACAACGGCGCCTGCCAGGTCGGGAAATTCGACCACACCGCTCTCGACGACTGCCACACAGAAGGCTTGGATCCCACCAAGTCGCACTGGGCACGGCCGATCGACACGCCGCCGTTTTATGCCTATCCGTTGCGACCGGGAGTGACCTTCACCTACCTCGGCCTGAAAACCGACCACACCGCAGCTGTGCACTTCGGCGGCCTGGCCAGCGACAACCTGTTTGTTGCCGGCGAGATGATGGCCGGCAATGTACTCGGCAAGGGTTATACCGCCGGTGTCGGCATGTCGATCGGTACTGCATTCGGCCGCATAGCTGGCGCCCAGGCGGCAACAGCCGCAACCAGAGAAGCCGCACATGCAACAGCTTGAAGTCTTGAATCGCGAAGCGGCTGCGCTGGCTGGCGGCCACGGCCGGATGATCCCGATCCGCGCGGCTATCGCCGACGAAACCGAGGTGGCACGCCAGATGCAGATCTGCAACGCCTGCCGCTACTGCGAAGGCTTCTGCGCGGTTTTTCCGGCGATGACGCGCAGGCTCGAATTCGGCCGCGCGGACGTCCACTACCTGGCCAACCTGTGCCACAACTGCGGTGCCTGCCTGCATGCCTGCCAATACGCGCCGCCGCACGAATTTGCCGTCAACGTGCCGCAGGCACTGGCCAAGGTGCGACTGCAGACGTACACCGACTACGCCTGGCCACCAGCACTCGGCGCGCTGTACAAGCGCAACGGGCTGACGCTGTCGCTCGCGCTGGCGGCCGGTCTGGGGCTGTTCCTGATACTGGCGGTGGTGTTGAAGGGCTCACTGCTCGAGATGCCGCTGAACGGCAGTTTCTATGCGCTGTTCCCGCACAACCTGATGGTCAGCCTGTTCGCGCCGATTTTCCTGTTCGCGATCCTGGCACTTGGAATCGGTGTACGGCGTTTCTGGCGCGACGAAGATCCGGGCACCATGTCGGGAGGGGCGATCGGCGAAGCGACTCACGATGTGCTGCGGCTCAAATACCTCGGCGGCGGCCACGGCGACGGCTGCAACAACGAGGACGACGCCTTTTCTCTGGCACGCCGACGCATGCACCACTTCGTCTTCTACGGCTTCGCGCTGTGTTTCGCGTCGACCAGCGTCGCCACGCTCTACCACTATTTGTTCGGCTGGGAGGCGCCCTACGGGTTCGCCAGCCTGCCAAAGCTGCTGGGCATCCCCGGCGGGCTGGCTCTGGCCTTCGGTAGTGCCGGACTTTTCTGGTTGAACCTGCGTCGCCATCCATTGCAGCAGGATGTGCAGCAGCAGCCCATGGATCGCGGCTTCATCGCGCTGCTGTTCCTGACCGCAACCAGCGGCCTGCTGCTGATGGCGCTGCGCCAGACACCGGCACTTGCGCTGACGCTGTGCCTGCACCTTGGCGTCGTGATGGCGCTGTTCGCAACCATGCCTTACAGCAAATTCGCGCATGGCATATACCGCAGCGCAGCCCTGCTGAAATCAGCGATCGAGCGGCGACGTCCGAACGCCTTGGCAATCGGGGCGGACTGAAGGCTTGGCGCGAGCGAAAGGCCGCAACTGATCGCCTTTTCAGCTGAAAAGGCAGATTGGCGCCGAGCAGAAGGACTGCTGACGAATCCCTGCGACCGAATTCGGCCCATCGGGGATCAAGCTCTGTGCAGGATCGGGCTCGGGGCGGTGGGATGCCGTGTGGAGGGAAGTAAAGGAGGAGGGCCGGCTCGATTCGCTGGAGACGCTTGAGTCTGCAACCGGCCCGGGGAACATGGACGGAACACGGCACTCCGCCGCAGCGCTCCCGCGCCAGCCGACGAATGAAGGCCTCTGCCGACGAACGTCCGCAACGGGCCGTTTCCCGCCGCCCGACGGTCGAACTTTTCCGCTTGCAGGATGAGTGTCAGCCGGCAATCGTCTGACCGTAGTGATGGATTTCGGCGCTTCTCAAATGAGTTCCGAGCCCTTGTTCTTCGACAAAGAAGTCCTTCACCAATGCAGTTCGAACATCAATCGATCCGAATCTTGCACTTCCGCAAAACCAGCCGGCGGCCGACACTTCGTTCGAACAAGTTGCCCGACCGCCGGTGCAGCGCAATGTGGATGCAATCAGACCATGACACAGGATCTCGACCTGGCCGCCTGGATCGGCCGCAGTGAAACCGTTGCCGACCGCATGGTCCCGACGCCGATCAAGGCGCTCAACGCGACACTCGATCATCCGCAGGTCGATGTGCCTGACGGTACGGCACTGCACCCGCTGTGGCACTGGCTCTACTTCCTGCCGTTGCACCAGCAAAGCGAGATCGGCCCTGACGGCCATGCAAAACGCGGCGGCTTTCTGCCGCCGGTTCCGCTGCCGCGCCGCATGTGGGCCGGCAGCCAGTTTGAATTTCGCACCCCTATCCTCGTTGGCGATGCCGTCGAGCGCCGTTCGACCATCGACAACGTGACGACCAAGGAAGGTCGCACCGGCAAGCTCGTCTTCGTCAAGGTGCGGCATGAACTGCATTGCAATGGCGCCAGTGAGCCGGCGCTGGTTGAATTCCACGACATCGTCTACCGCGAAGCGAAGCAACTGACCGATGTGGAGCCACCGCCGCAAAAAGCCGAAGCCGGTGCTGCCTGGCAACGCCGAATCGTCCCGGACGACGTCTTGCTGTTCCGCTACTCGGCGCTGACCTTCAACGGCCATCGCATCCACTACGACCGCAAATACGTCACCGAAGTCGAAGGCTACCCAGGGCTGATCGTGCACGGCCCGCTGATCTCGACGCTGCTGATGGACCTGCTGCGCCGCGAGGCACCCAATGCCGATGTCGCAAGTTTCCGCTTCAAGGCCGTGCGACCGACATTTGATCTGCACCCATTCCAGGTCAATGGCCAGCCGTCTGATGATGGCAAGACCATCAGGCTGTGGGCGCAGGACCATGAAGGCTGGCTGACGATGGACGCCGTCGCAACGCTGCGCTGAACACCGCCACGATCGCGCATTTAAACCGGAAACCCCCATGCAACCCCTCAAAGGCATCACCGTCGTCACGCTGGAGCACGCGATTGCCGCGCCGTTCGCAACCCGTCAACTCGCCGACCTTGGCGCACGCATCATCAAGATCGAGCGCCCCGGATCCGGCGACTTCGCCCGCGGCTACGACTCGCGTGTTCACGGCCTGGCGTCACATTTCGTCTGGACCAACCGCTCCAAGGAAAGTGTCACTCTCAACGTCAAGCACCCCGAAGCTGCCAAGGCGCTCGAGCGCCTGGTGATCGAAAAAGCCGACGTTGTGGTTCAAAACCTCGCTCCCGGCGCGGCGGCACGACTCGGCCTCGGCTATGAGCGCCTTGCCGAAATGAAGCCGGGCATCATCGTCTGCGATATCTCTGGCTACGGCGCCGACGGCCCGTACCGCGACAAGAAAGCCTACGACCTGCTGATCCAGAGCGAGGCCGGTTTCGTCTCGGTCACCGGCACCGCCGATGAACCCTGCAAGGCCGGCCCGTCGATCGCCGACATCGCGGCCGGCATGTATGCCTATACCAATATCCTGGCCGCGCTGATGCAACGCTCGCAGACCGGCAAAGGTCAGCATATCGATATCTCGATGCTCGAGTCGCTGGCCGAATGGACCAGCTACCCGCTGTATTACGCCTTCGACGGCGCCCCGCCGCCGCCGCGTACCGGTGCCTCGCACGCGACGATTTATCCCTATGGGCCGTTCCCTACCGGTGACGGCGGCACGGTGATGATGGGGCTGCAGAACGAACGCGAATGGGCCAAGTTCTGCGAAGTGGTGCTGCTGCAACCGGCGCTGACGACCGACCCTCGATTCACCGGCAACGCCAAACGCGTTGCCTCGCGCGACGCCTTGCGTGCCCTGATCATCGAGGCCTTCAGCAGCTTGAGTGCGCCGCAGGTCGTCGAGCGCCTGGAAGCGGCGCAGATCGCCAATGCCTGTGTCAATACCATGCACGAGGTCTGGGAACATCCGCAACTGAAGGCGCGCAACCGCTGGCGCGAAGTCGGCACCTCGGCTGGCCCGATTCCGGCGATGCTGCCGCCAGGCACCTGGAACGAGGGTCCGCGCATGGACCCGGTACCGGCACTGGGTGAACATACCGAAGCCGTGCTGAGCGAGATCGGGATTGATGCCGCAGGCATCACCGCCCTGCGCGCAGCGGAAGCGATCTGAAATGAACATGCTCCGCCTGCACATGTCTAGCCCGCAGCCCGCAGCAAAGCCGCGCCAGAAACACTCGACGGGCGGACGGTACTGAAATGGATTCGCGTCGCACTTTTCTGTTTGTCCCGGGCAACCGGCCCGAGCGTTTCGCCAAGGCGCTGGCCAGCGCAGCCGACGCCATCGTGCTCGACCTCGAGGACGCAGTTGCCGCCGACGCCAAGGCCTTTGCGCGCAATGCGATCGCCGACTGGACCGTGACCGCAAGCGACAAGGATCGCGAACGCATCGTGGTTCGGATCAACGACGCGCAACACCCCGGTTTTGCCGATGACCTGCGCCTGCTGCGCGATTCCGGACTCAACACCGCGATGCTGCCGAAGGCCGAGTCGCCGGATCAGATAGCCGCCGCACGCGCCATCACGCCTGACACGCAGGTGCTGGCACTGATCGAGAGTGCACGCGGCATCGCCCAAGTTGAATCGGTAGCTGCGGCGCAAGGCGTGACGCGCCTGGTCTTCGGCACGCTCGACTTTGCGCTCGACCTCGACCTCGACATCAGCGACGGCTCGGAAGCCCTCATCTACGCCGCCGGCCGGCTTGCCATCGCTTCACGGGTGGCCGGATTGCCGTCGCCGGTGGCCGGCGTCACGCCGCAGATCGACGACGAGCAACGGCTGCTGCTCGACCTGGCCTGGGCACGCCGGCACGGCTGCGGCGCCAAGCTGTGCATCCATCCGAAACAGGTCGCGCCTATCCACCTTGCACTGGCACCGGATGCTCAGGCGCTGGACTGGGCGCGCCGGGTACTGGCCGCCGAGGCCGCATCGCCTGGCGCCGCCAAGCTCGACGGCCGGATGATCGATAGACCGGTTGTGCTGCTGGCCGAACGCACCTTGCAACGTGCAGGCGCCTGACGGCCTGCACTCCACCTACCGAATCAAAACTTCCCTATCAGGAAATTCCATGGCCTCCACCATCATCGACTCAGCAATCTTCCAAGGCATCTTCAGCAGCGACGAAATGCGCCATGTCTGGTCGGACGAAAACCGAACCGCCAAATACATAGACATCGAGCGCGCGCTGGCCATTGTTCAGGCCAAACTCGGCCTGATCCCGCAGGAAGCGGCCGACGAAATCGTCAGCCACTGCCACCTCGACCAGATCGACATGGTCAAGTTGCGCGCGCAGACCGAACGCATTGGTTATCCCATCCTTGGCGTGGTGTCGCAGATCAACTTGTTGTGCAAGGACAAGCTCGGTGAATTCGTGCACTGGGGTGCGACGACGCAGGACATCACCGACACCGCAACTTCGATGCAGATCCGCGAAGGCCTGGACATCGTCGACCGCGAGCTGGCCGCGATCTCGGCCGCGCTGGCCAAGCTGGCAAAGGAGCATCGCGATACGCCGATGATCGGCCGCAGCAACCTGCAGCAGGCAATTCCCATCACCTTCGGCTTCAAGATGGCCAGCTTGCTGGCTGCCGTCGAGCGCCACCGCGAGCGGCTGGCGCAATTGCGCCCGCGGGTCGAGGTCGGCGAATTCGCCGGTGCCGCCGGCACGCTGGCCTCGCTGGACAAAGGCGCGATGGAAACGCAAGCCGGTCTGTGCGCCGAACTGGGTTTGGGTCAGCCGCTGATCGCGTGGCACACCATCCGTGACAACATCGCTGAAGTCGGCGCCTTCCTCGGCCTGGTCGGTGGCACGTTGGGCAAGCTCAGCATGGACGTCAAGCTGATGATGCAGACCGAAGTCGGCGAGGTGCAAGAGCCTTACTACCACGGCCGCGGCAGCAGCAGCACGATGCCGCAGAAGCGCAACCCGATCAGCAGCGCCTATATCCATGGCGCGATCAGCGTCGTGCGCCAACATTCCGCTGCGCTGATGGACGCGATGGTCGCCGACCACGAGCGCAGCACCGGTCCGTGGCAGATCGAATGGATCGTTTTGCCGGAGGCTTTCTGTCTGCTGGCCGGCGCACTGAAACAGTCTCGCGTCATCGTCGAAGGCCTGGAAGTCGACCCCAAGGCGATGCGCCGTAACATCGACATGACCCACGGCCTGGTGATGAGCGAGTCGGTGATGATGGGACTGGGCCCGTACATCGGCCGCGAATATGCACACGACCTGGTCTACGACATCTGCCGCGAGGCGCTCAAGCAGCAGCGCCCGCTGCTCGATCTGCTGGCCGAACATCCGGAGATCAACAAACACCTGGATCGTGCCGCGTTGGCCAAACTGTGCGACCCGGCCAATTACCTCGGGCAGTCGGGTGTGATGGTGGATCGGGTGCTTGCGAGCCTGGGCTGAAGCAGGTGCTGCTGGCGCAGTAGCATCGGCAGCATGAGCTGGAATCCGGACCAATATCTCAAATTCGCCGCGCCGCGGTTGCGCCCGGCGATCGACCTTCTTGCCGCCGTTCCGGCCACGCGGCCACGTACTGTGTACGACCTGGGATGCGGCGCAGGGAATGTGACGCGGGCATTGGCCGAGCGATGGCCGCAGGCAGGCATCACCGGTGTCGACGATTCAGCGGCAATGCTGGCGAAAGCTGCCACCGAGCAATCCGATGTCCGCTGGGTCGAGCAAGGCTTGACCGACTGGCGAGCAGACCGGCCGGCCGACGTGATCTATTCCAACGCAGCGCTGCACTGGCTGCCCAATCACCGGCAGTTGTTCCCGACATTGCTGGCGCAACTTGCGCCTGGCGGCGTGCTGGCAGCGCAGATGCCGCGCAATTTCGAGGCACCATCACACAGCCTGATCTACGACACGATTCAAGCCGGCCCCTGGCGTGAACGGCTGGTCAGCATGATCAAGCCGTCGCCGGTTGCCACGCCAGATTCCTACTACGACGTGCTCGCCCCGCTGTGCGCCCGGCTTGACATCTGGGAGACCGAATACCTGCAGGTGCTCGAAGGAAATGATCCGGTCAAGGAGTGGACCAAGGGAACCTGGCTGAAGCAGTTTCTTGATGCGCTCGAAGCATCGGAACTTGCTGCATTCGAAGAGGACTATGCGGCGCGCTTGCGCGATGCGTATCCGACAAGGAGCGATGGGCGGACGCTGTTTCCGTTTCGCAGGCTGTTCATTGTTGCCACTGCGCGCTAGACGCCGGCACGACAGATTGGCAGGGAATCGGCAGGCAGCGGGGTTGGGCCTGGACGCGTATCCGTATCGCTCAGGCCCGTCAAACAAGTCGCGGCTGAAGCCGCTCCTACAAATGCAAATCGCGCGCTCTTCGTAGGAG
>JBDTMH010000171.1:0-9820 GCA_039934375.1 Burkholderiaceae bacterium
CGTCTTCTTCTTCGCTTTCGACTTCCAGGTCGCTGACGGCGGTCTTGAGCACCGGGTCCCAGTTGACCAGGCGCTTGCCGCGATAGATCAGGCCCTGCTCATACAACCGCACAAAGGTCTCGGTCACCACGTTCGAGAGTTTGTCGTCGAGTGTGAAATATTCGCGGCTCCAGTCCACGCTGTCACCCATGCGGCGCATTTGCGTGGTGATGGTGTTGCCCGACTTCTGCTTCCATTCCCAGACCCGCGCAACAAAGTTCTTGCGCGCTTCCAACGGCGTCGGTCCCATGTCGTGGCGGCTGATGCCCTGGTCGCGCAGCTGGCGCTCTACGACGATCTGGGTCGCGATGCCGGCGTGGTCGGTGCCGGGTACCCAGACCGTGTTCAGGCCGCGCATGCGGTGGTAACGCGTCAGCGAGTCCATGATGGTCTGGTTGAACGCATGGCCCATGTGCAGCGTACCGGTCACGTTGGGGGGCGGCAGCTGGATCGCAAACGCGCCGGCGTCCGGATCGGGCTTGCCAGTGCCACGGTGACCGGCGATGGCGTAGCCGCGGCGCTCCCACTCCGGCCCCCAGAAGGCCTCCAGCGCGGCGGGTTCAAACGATTTGGACAGGCTTTCGAGCCCGGGCTGCTTCAGTGCGTCGGTCATGGTGTGGTGCATTGGTCGGTCAGGGCATTGTGGGTCGACCTTGCCGGTAGACAGCGGCGCCATTCCAGGGGGTCGTGCAACCGCCCTTGGCGAGGTACCGCACCCGGACGGTGGCCCGGGACGGGTCGATTTTAGGGGACGTTGCGCGCGGCCACGATCACAGTGGCATCAGGCCGTGGTGGGTGCCGGTGCTGGGCGCGCGGCGCTCAGGCATTGCTGCAGTACGCGAGCGTCGCCAATCTGATTGGCCAGCAGCAGGATCAGCCGGGCATTGAGCAGTTCGGACTGCTGCGCACTCAGTCCCTGGTGGGCGTCGAGCAGTTGCTCGTAAAAGCCGTCGGCGTCCTGTAGATGCAGTTGGGTTTTCATGGTTGTCGCTCCGGGTTGGCTCACTGGACAATCCTTCGTGCGTCGCACTGCGGTATTCGCCTTGGGGCGGCCCGGCGGGTCACTGGACAATCCTTCGCGCTGCGCACTGCGGTATTCGCCTTGGGGCGGCCCGGCGGCTCATACAAGTGCCAATGCGTGTTCGATGGCGCGGACCAGTGCGCTGTCGACCGCCTCGCCAGTGGCGGCAAGGTAGGCGTCGGGGCGCACCAGCGCCCAGGCATGACCGAAGACGTGGCAGGCGCCCTGCAGATGGCCCAGCGGATCGCGCACGGTCTCCAATGACTGGCGCCGGTTGTCGTTGCCCAGCACCTGCACGCAGCGCACCGGTGCCTGGCACGTCAGCTCGGCCAGACGCGCCCTTGCCTGTGCGGATTGGTCGCCAAACACCAGCAGCAACAGCTGACCTTCGGCCCACTGGATCAGGTCGTTGACACAACCCTGGCTGCCGTCCTCCCAGCGGAAGAACACGTTGTGCACCGAAAGCCCGCCCGATGGGTCGCACACAGCGGACTGGCTGTATGGGTTGGCCACCGCCATGCGACCGGTGTTGACGAGTTGGCGCGCAAACGGATACTGGCGCGCCAGGCTGATCACCGCAGTGCGGAACACCCGTTCCATGCCGTCCGCCGGGCGCAGGAAGCGCGCCGTGCGGTTGGTGACCAGCACGTTCTGGCGCGCTGCCTCGAGCCGTTCCTGGTTGTAGCTCTCGAGCAGCGACGCCGGCGCGCGGCCGCGCTGTACCGCGGCCAGTTTCCAGGCCAGGTTGTCGGCATCGGCCACGCCGGTGTTGCCGCCGCGTGCGCCAAATGGACTGACGATCTTGGCGGTGTCGCCCATGAAAAACACGTTGCCGATGCGCAGCGCATCCAGGCACTGACTGCGGTACGCATACGGCCCGACCCAGACGATCTCGCATTCGATGTCGGGCCCGAACTGGCGGCGCAGCCGTTTGCGCACCTCGACCTCGCTGCTGGCGACTGCCGGATCAGCGTCGGGTTCCATCTGGTAGTCGATGCGCCAGACATCGTCGGCCATCAGGTGTTGCCACACTGCCCGGTTGTCGTTGAAGGGTGCTTCGATCCAGGTATGGCGCTCAGTTGGCGGCAGGTTGGAAAAACGCACATCGGCAATGCACCAGCGGTCGTCGCCGCGACGTGACTGCATTGCTGCATGGCACCAGCCGTGGAAAGGCGTGTGCGAGCCGCTGGCGTCGATCACGTGTGTGGCCTCTATCGTGTACTCGCCCTCGGGCGTGCCCACGTTCAATATGGCGAAACCGTCGTGTTGCGTGAAGCCGGTGACGCGCGAACCCCAGCGCAGATCGACATGGCCGAGTTCGTAAATACGCTCGACCAGGAAACCCTCGATGTAGAACTGCTGGATATTGATGAAAGGCGGCTGGGCCGAGAGTTGGAAGCTGCTCTGTTGGCGCAGGTCAAAGGCATAGATTTCGTCCACACCGGCGAAGGTGCGGCCCACGCTCCACTGGATGCCCTTGGCCGCGATGCGCTCATAAATGCCCAGTCGCTGGAATATTTCGAGTGACTTCTGTGTGTAGCAGATGCCGCGCGAAGATGCGCCCTTGACGCCGACCGAGTTGTCCTCGTCGAGCACGATCGCTGCGATGCCCTGACGGGCCAACGCGCAGGCCAGCGTCAGCCCGGTAATGCCGGCCCCGATGATGACGATGGGATGGCGCAACACCGAGCCACCGGACAGCTCGGGCGGCGCGACGAAAGGGTAAAGAGGAAGGTCGTAGCCGCCTTTGGAGAACTCATAGCCATTGGTGAAGGCCGTAGCCTGGTAGGTTTTGCTGGCGGCGCTAGGGGCACGGGTCTGCATGCGGGTCTCCTGGTTCATCGCGCCTGTGCGTCGGCGCGTGCAATGACTTGCGGTCGGTCGATCTGCTGCGGCCTGCGCGCACTGCTGGCCTTGCCATTGGCACGATCGTGCCGCCACTGTGCCTTGCATGCCGTCCACGCGTCAAGCCGTGCGTACGTGTCGCGGCTTTCCTGCAGCATCTGGAACCCGTCTGCCACCTGGGCCGAGAGTTTGAGCCGCACGGCGTTGGGGTCGAAGAAATGGACGCTATGGAAGATGTGGTGGTCGGTCATGCGCGTGATGGGCATAGTGGTGCAATTGTTGTATCGGTGCCGGTGCGGGCAGTGTGTCGGTCATCTTCTGGCGGTCAGGCTTGCTTGTGGCCCTTCGAGCGATTTACCTATTCGTAACGCATTTACTATATCGTAATCATGGTGGCTGACTGCAGATGCGAGTCCAGGCAATGTGCCCGTCAGACCTGGATCCTTGAACGCCTGAACGATCGCGCGCCAGGTGATGCAGCTCGCAGTGACGCGGGCACAAACGCCCACTTTTAGTTGAGAATGGTTGTCAACAAGCTGCTTTCGATAGCCCTGTTAAATTTGTCACATTGAATGTGCCAATTAGACCGACGGCGCTTACCGGGCTACCCTAGTCGCCTCTTCGCGTGCGTTTGCACGTGAAGCAGATGTGTTCAACCCTCAATTCCAAGGAGATTTCCATGGCGACACTCAAAGGCTCAAAGACGGAAGAAAACTTGAAGGCCGCCTTCGCAGGCGAGTCCCAGGCCAACCGCCGTTACCTGTACTTTGCGAACAAGGCCGACATCGAAGGCCAGAACGACGTGGCAGCGCTGTTCCGCTCCACGGCCGAAGGCGAAACCGGTCACGCCCATGGTCACCTCGAGTGGCTTGAGCAGTGCGGCGACCCGGCCACTGGATTGCCGATTGGCCCGACCCGTGACAACCTCAAGGCTGCTGTGGCTGGCGAGACCCACGAGTACACCGACATGTACCCCGGCATGGCCAAGGCCGCGCGTACCGAAGGCCATGACGAGATCGCCGACTGGTTCGAGACGCTGGCCAAGGCGGAGCGCAGTCATGCAAATCGTTATGCCAAGGCGCTGACCGAACTGGTGGACTGATCGCTCCAGCGCAGGTGCAGTGCGGGAAATCGCACTGCGCTTTTTACCGGCCGCCAAGCGCGGCTGGCTGAAGCAAGCGGTTCACGACTGCTTGTTTCAGCCGCACCAGATCAAGCAAGAACGACGAGGACAGCATGGCGAAAGAAGGCAATCTCGAAGCTCCGACCCGACATCCGATCGACTGGAAAGGCGCCGACTATTACGACGAAGCCGCCACCTTCACGGAACTCGAACGCATCTTCGACATCTGCCATGGTTGCCGGCGCTGTGTCAGCCTGTGCGGCTCGTTTCCGACGCTGTTCGACCTGGTGGACGAGGGCACGACGATGGAGGTCGACGGCGTCAACAAGAAAGACTACTGGAAAGTCGTCGACCAGTGTTACCTGTGTGACCTGTGTTACATGACCAAGTGCCCTTATGTGCCACCGCATGAATGGAACGTGGACTTTCCGCACACCATGCTGCGTGCCAAGGCGATCAAGTTCAAGAAAGGCGAAGTCGGCGTCGGCGAACAACTGCTGGCGTCGACCGACGTGCATGGCAGCCTGGCCGGCATTCCGGTCGTGGTGCAGGCGGTCAACGCGATCAATCACACCAGGCCGGCGCGCGCCGTGATGGAAAAGGCGCTGGGTGTCGACAAGGACGCCTGGCTACCCGATCTCGCAAAGAAAAAATTCCGCTCCAGCGCGCCGAAAAGTGCCGAACACGCGGTGCGCGACGGCGAGAAAACGCCGGGCAAGGTCGCCATCTATGCAACCTGCTATGTGAATTACAACGAGCCGGGCATTGGAATGGACCTGCTCAAGTTGCTCGATCACAATGCCGTGCCGTACGTGCTGGTCGAGAAAGAGAAATGCTGCGGCATGCCCAAGCTTGAGCTTGGCGACCTGGAGTCGGTCAACGACAACAAGGAAGTCAATATCCCGATATTGGCGAAGTACGCGCGTGATGGTTACGCGATCCTGAGTGCCGTGCCCAGCTGTACGCTGATGTACAAGCAGGAACTGCCGCTGATGTTTCCGGACGACGCCGAGGTGAAGCTGGTGCAGGATGCGATGTGGGACCCGTTCGAGTATTTCATGGCGCGCAAGCGCGACGGATTGCTCAAGACCGAGTTCCCGCATGCGCTGGGCAAGGTGAGTTACCAGATCCCGTGCCACGGCCGGGTGCAGAACATTGGCAAGAAGACCGAAGAAATGCTCAAGATGGTGCCGGGCACCAGCGTGCAAACCCATGAGCGCTGCTCGGGCCACGCCGGCACTTTCGGCGTCAAGAAGGCCACGCATCCGATGTCGATGAAGATCGGCAAGCCGCTGTTCAAGGCCATGGCCAACCACAGGGACGGAGGCTTGCCCGATGTCATCAGCTCGGACTGCCCGCTTGGCGGCCACCATATCGCACAGGGCTTCGACGTGAACCAGCTCGGCGCCGTGCCGCAGAAACACCCGCTCACGCTGGTGCGTGAGGCCTACGGCCTGAAATAGGCGAAACCACGTTCAAGGAAACCGACATGCAGTTGACCGGCAAAATCACCCCAGACAGTCTGATGACCCTGGAGGCCTATAGCAAATACCGCAAGGCGCACAAGGCCGACGTGATCGCGCACCGCCGGCTGCGCTCGGTGGCGCTCGGCGAGCACTTCACGCTGCAGTTTGAAAGCGAGATGACGATCCGCTACCAGATCCAGGAAATGTTGCGCATCGAGAAGATCTTCGAACAAGAGGGCATTCTGCAGGAGATCGAGGCCTATGCACCGCTGGTGCCTGATGGCAGCAACTGGAAGGGGACGATGCTGATCGAATACCCCGACGTCAACGAACGCAAGCGCGAACTGGCGCGGCTGATCGGGGTCGAGGATCGGATGTTCGTCGAGGTCGAAGGCTCGGCGCGTGTCTACGCGATTGCTGACGAAGACATGGAGCGCGAGAACGGCGAAAAAACCTCGGCCGTGCATTTCGTGCGCTTCGAGCTGACCCCGTCCATGGTGTCTGCGGTGAAGGCGGGCGCAGGCGTCAAGCTCGGCTGCGATCATACGAACTATCCGGCGCACACAACGATGACGCCCGAGACCCTTGCATCGCTTGCGGCAGACCTGGCCTGAACCTGGTTTGCGAAAGGAGGGACCATGCCGGACCGGTTGAATGTCGGTGTCGTTGGACTGGGTGTCATGGGTCAGCGCATGCTGGAGCGCATCAAGGCCCATCCACGGCTTCGCGTGGCGCTGATCTGGGACGCCAACCCCGACACGCTGGGCCTGACCCGCGGCTTGCACCCGGAGCTGCAGGCCGCCCACAGCCCCGAACAACTGATCGCCAGCCCCGGCCTGCACAGCCTGTATGTCGCCACGCCACCGGCGGGCCACATGGCACTGAGCAATGCAGCGTTCGATGCCGGCCTGGCCGTGTTGTGCGAGAAACCGTTGACGCTGGACTTCGACGTGGCGCGGCGTACCGTGCGGCGCATTGCCGATCAAGGCCATCGCGCCGCGGTCAATTTCTCGCTCGCAAGTTCGCTGGGACTGGCGACCTTGCTGGACAACTTCGGTCCGGCGGCACCACGACCGCTCGGCGCTTTGCGCGATGTGGCCATCACGCTCGAATTTGCCGCCTGGCCACGCCCGTGGCAGACCGCTGCGGGGCAATGGCTGTCGATGCGCACCGAGGGCGGCTTTTCACGCGAGGTGCTGTCGCACTTCATTTTCGTGCTGCAACGGGTGCTGGGGCCGGCGATCGTCTGGGAGAGTGCCGTCAACTTTCCGGTGGACGGCCTCAGCGCGGAGACCGCGCTGAAGGCCGAGTTGCGCGCTGGCAACGTGACGGTTCATGTGAAGGGCAAGGTCGACAGTGCCGTTGGCGTGGCGGACCGCAACCAGATGGTCTGGCGCGCGACCGACGGCGCCATCGTGCTGCGCGACTGGTATGGCCTGGCGCGGGCGCGTCGAGGTGGTGCGGTGGAGGCCATCGGCGACGCCCACTCGCTGCGCCTCGCTGGGCAGGCCCTGCAACTGGACCAATGGGTCGACCTGATCGAAGGGCGGCCCAACAGCCTGGCCGGGTTTGACGAGGCGCTGAATGTGCAGGAGACGATCGAATCGCTGCTTCGTGCACGGTGAGGCAGGGGCTTGCGACGGCCCCGGGTGTCCGTTGCCAGGTGGCTGGGATAATCCGCCCGAAAGGTTGTTGCCACCCATGTTGTTGTTGCTCTCGCCCGCCAAGTCGCTGGACTATGAATCTCCCCTGACCGAACTACCCCACAGCGAGCCGCTGTTCGTATCGGAATCGGTCAAACTGATCCGGGAATTGCGCAAGTACAAGCCGACGCAGATTGCCGAGCTGATGGACATCAGCGCCGAGCTGTCGCGCCTGAACGCCGGGCGTTACAAGGCCTGGCGCCGCAACGTGCCGCAGGCGACTGCGCGCCAGGCGGTGCTGGCCTTCAACGGTGACGTGTACGGTGGTCTGGACGCGAAGTCGTTGTCGGCCGACGCGCTGGACTGGGCGCAGCAGCATCTGGCCATGCTCAGCGGACTTTATGGCGTGTTGCGCCCGCTCGACCGGATGCAGCCGTACCGGCTGGAGATGAAGACACGGCTGCCGAATGAACGCGGTGCCAATCTGTACCAGTTCTGGGGCAACCGAATTTCTCGCTACCTGAATCAGCGGCTGAAGGGCGACGCGGACCCGTTGGTGGTGAACCTGGCGTCGCAGGAATACTTCAGGGCCGTGGATCGCAATGCGCTGAAGGCGCGAGTCGTTGAATGTGTATTCGAGGAGCGGCGCGACGATGGCCATTACAAGGTCATCAGCTTCATGGCCAAACGTGCGCGCGGACTGATGGCGCGCCACGTCATCGACACGCGGGCAACGCAGGTGGTGCAACTGGCCAACTTCAGTGCCGAAGGTTATGCGCTGGACGGCAGCGCATCGCAGGACGACCGGCTGGTATTCCGTCGCGCGGCCCCCATCTGAGACTGATGCAAGCCCAGGCGCCATATTGGCGCAATCTGCCGATCGGGGCCGACCGCAAGCAAGGAAAACCATGAAAGTCAGGGCCAACGGCATCGACATCGAAGTGCAGGACAGCGGCACCGGAGCGGCGGACACGCGACCGGTCGTGCTGCTCATCATGGGCCTGGGTCTGCAGCTGGTGGCCTGGCCGGCGGCGGTGCTGCGTCTGCTTGATGAAGCCGGATACCGGGTGATCCGGTTCGACAACCGCGACATCGGCTTGTCGCAACATTTCGATCACCTGGGAAAGCCCAACCTTCTCTGGACTGGGCTCAGGCATCGGCTGCGCTGGAACATCCGGGCGCCCTACACGCTGGATGACATGGCGGCCGATTCCATCGGTGTGCTCGATGCGCTGCGAGTCGGCAAGGCGCATGTAGTGGGCGTGAGCATGGGCGGCATGATCGCCCAGCGGCTGACGCTGGCCGCACCGCAGCGGGTCGCCAGCCTGACCAGCATCATGAGTTCCAGTGGTGCACGCGGCTTGCCGCAAGCCGATCCGCGGCTGATGCGGGTGTTGTTCGGCCGCCCGGCCAACAGCTCGCGCGATGCGATCGTGGCGCATTACGTGCGCCTGTACCAGGCGATCGGCAGCCCGGGACACCTGACTGACGAAGTGGAACTGGTGCAGCGCATCGGCATGGCGGTGGACCGCAATTACCACCCGGCCGGAACCTTGCGCCAGATGGTGGCGATTGCCGCCGACACGACCCGTGCCGATGCCTTGTCGCGAATTGCCAAACCCACGCTGGTGCTGCACGGGCTGGCCGATCCGCTGTTGCCGGCGGCACACGGGCGGGACACAGCACAGCGTATTCCCGGCGCGCAGTTTGCCGCGATCGAAGGCATGGGCCATGACCTGGCGCAGGGCGTGGTCGATCGGCTGATGCCGCATATCGCGCCGTTTTTGCTGGCGCACCGCTGATAGGATCGCCCATCATGTTGACCCCGGAACAATCGCAGCTCGGCAAGGTATCGGCTTATCCGGACCGGTACGACCCCGCGCAGTTGTTCCCGATCGCACGCGCACCCAACCGCAGTGAGATCGGCGTGGGCGCGACGCTGCCTTTCCTGGGGGCCGACCTGTGGACCGCGTTCGAGCTGGGCTGGTTGAACCGGCGCGGCAAACCGCAGGTGGCGCTGGGACATTTCACCGTGCCGTGCGAGACGCCCAACATCATCGAAAGCAAGTCGTTCAAGCTGTACCTGGGAAGCTTAAACAACACGCCGTTCGACGACGTAGATGCGGTGCAGGCCTGTCTGCGCACCGACCTCAACGAGGCCTTGTGGCGCGGCGCGCCGATGCAAGGCAGCGGAGTGGGCGTGCGTATCCTGATGCCTGAACTGTTCGACCGCGAACCCATCCATGAACTCGACGGCGTCAACCTGGACCGGCTGGACGTGGAATGTATCCAGTACACGCCGGCGCCGCAGCTGCTGCGTGCCGAATTTGACCAGCAACCGGTGACCGAAACCCTGTGCAGCCGCCTGCTCAAGAGCAATTGCCCGGTGACTGGCCAGCCGGACTGGGGCAGCGTGCAGATCAGCTACGGCGGGCCGCAGATCAATCAGGAAGGGTTGTTGCAGTACCTGGTGAGCTTTCGCAACCACAACGAGTTCCACGAGCAATGTGTGGAGCGCATCTACATGGACATCTGGCGTCGCTGCAAGCCGGCCAGGCTGGCGGTGTACGCGCGCTACACCCGTCGCGGTGGGCTCGACATCAACCCGTTTCGCACCAGCGCGCCACAGGCAATGCCGCGCAACGTGCGCACTGCGCGGCAGTAAGCCGCAGCCGCCAGCCGC
>JBDTMH010000172.1:0-9795 GCA_039934375.1 Burkholderiaceae bacterium
AGTCGGCCGATGCCGGACTGATCGGCCCATCGATCTGCAACAACCAGACCACAGGCTTTGTCGTCTGGGCGCACGCTGGGACGACCCATTGCAGGCAAGCGCCGAGCACGACAACAACGACCGCGCGAACCATCTCTCGCAGCCGAACGGAAATGCCGGCATGTCGAACGGACATGGGACCAGCATAACAGGGGCGGCAACACTTGTCATTGCGCGCTCCGACACATGGCCGAGCTGGCGTTCATGGCCTCGGCCAGTGGCCGGGTCACCAGGTTCCAGGCGAACTCGCCGCCGAACTCGATGTTGCGCAAGCTGTCCTTTTGGCCAATGCTGGCGAAGCCGATGATGGGCGGATGGTAGTTGAAGCCGTTGAAAAAGCTGTAGGGCGCGAGATTCGCGACACCGTCTGCGCCCAGCGACGAGATCCAGCCGATCGGCCGCGGCCCGACGATGGCGTTGAACGGGTCATGCGGCAGGCCGTGGCCCTTGGAAGGTTCGTAAAAATACATACTGCGTTTGTACCGCGAGTCGGGTTGCGCCGTTTGAAGACTGTTGTGTCCGGCATTTCGCTGCGGGTGTTTCGCCAGCCGGCGACGGGCCACAGCGGACCGTCACGGGTTGGCGGATCCCTGCGCCTGCGCGACGACGTCGACTCGGGTAGTGTCGCGCTCGTCACCCGTTTTCGGGCGCAGGTACTTGAAGGTTGCCATGGCCTGAGCGCATACCTTGCCGGTCTCGTCAACGATCGTGGCTTCGGTAAAGGCCAGCGACGTGCTGCGGTGCACCAGTTTGCCTTTGCTGGTGAGCCTGCCTTTGCCCGCTTGCATGAAGCTGGTTTTCATCTCGATCGTGACCAGCCCACTGGCCGGTTGCACGCTGCGCGCGGCGCTGGCCATGGTGACGTCGAGCAAGGTCATCAGGACTCCGCCATGGATCGCGCCGGCGGCGTTGCGGTGGTCCGACTGGGGCGCGTAGTCGATCTGTGCATGACCAGCTTCGAACAGCTGCAGGTCGAATCCCAACAGGCGGACAAACGGGATGTCCACGGCAAAATTCACAGTTGCGACTCGAATGCCTGCAATGTCTCGCCAATCAACATCGCGATGGTGTCGATCTGCGGCGCGTCGACGATCAGCGGTGGCGCCACCATCAGCCATTCACCATAAAGGCCATTGGCGGTACGCCGCGAGTACAGCAACAACCCGCGCTCCATTCCGAGTGCGACGATGCGTTCGATGGCTTTGGTCTGCACCGGAAATATCGCTTTCGTCGCCCGGTCGGAGACGATTTCGATCGCCATCAACAGGCCCTTGCCACGAATGTCTCCCATCACTCGGCTGTCCTTTTGCACATCGAGCAGACGCTCGCGCAGGCGCGCACCCATGACCGCGGCGTTGGCTATCAGGCCCCGTTCCACGGTCTCCGCTACCACCGCATGACCGATTGCACATGACAACGGATTCGAGCCAAAGGTAAACCCGTGCATGAAGCCGCCCGACTGTGCCAGCGCGTCGACCATCGCGCGTGAAGCCAGTACCGCGCCCAGTGGCGTGTAGCCTGCGCCCAGCCCCTTGGCCAGCGTCACGATGTCGGGTTGGGCCGCCGGCCAGTGATGGGCCGCCAGGAAACTGCCGGTGCGACCGGCGCCACTCATGACCTCATCAAAGATCAACAGCACACCATGACGCGTACAGATCTCGCGCACGCGGCCGTAGTAAGCGTCGGGTGCCACCAGCGCCCCGGTGGCCAGGCCACCGACCGGCTCCAGAATGAAAGCCAACACGGTCTCGGCGCCTTCACGCAGGATGGTCTGTTCGAGTTCGACTGCACAGTGTTCGGCATAGGACTCTGCAGTGTGATCGTCCGGCAGGCGGTAGCCGAAGGGCGCGGGTACCTTGGGCATCAGCCGCGTCATGATGCCGAAATTGCCCTCCGACACGGGGTCGCCGCTGATGCCAATGGTCCCCAGGGTACTGCCGTGGTAGCTGGGGTTGCGCGACAACACCTTCCAGCGTGTGGCCTGGCCTTGCGTGATGGCAAATTGGCGTGCCATCTTCATCGCGCTCTCGTTGGCTTCGGAGCCACCGGACACGAAGAACGCGCGCTCCAGGCCGGGTCCGGCCAGGCTGGCCACGATGTCTGCGAGAGCGATGTTGGCGCTGTTCTCGAAAAAAACCCGACTGGCATAGGCCACCTTGCGGATTTGCTGGTCCGAGGCGGCGATGACACGGGCGTTGGCATGACCGAGGTTGGCCGCGATCGGGCCCGACGAAGCGTCAATGTAGCGCCGACCCTGGGTATCCCACAGGTAGATACCCTCGCCGTAGTCCACCAGTGGGCGGCGCGGCGTGCCGTCCTTGAGGAAAAAGAGTTGTACCGGGCCGCCGCGCGGACCGTAGTGATGGGTAGGTTGTGTCATGCGTGTGTTTTGGCGTTCGGCCAGGAGCCGTGTTGTGGTCACGGGGATGGGGTTGATGCTGCGCGGCGCGATCGTTGTACCAAGCCTGTCGCGACGGCCATCAGCAACACACTGCCAGCAATCAGCAGGGTCGCAATGGCTGTGATGGTGGGGTTGACCTGCATCACCAGGTCGTTGAACATGCGCTTGGGCACAGTCTCGTAGGTGCCGGCAATGAAGGAGGTGATCACCACTTCGTCGAAACTGGTAACGAACGCAAAGATCCAGGCCGCGGCCGTACTCGGCAGAAGATTGGGGATCAATACCCGCCGGAACATCGTGAACCAGGACGCACCGAGAGTGAACGCCACTTGCTCGATGCGGCTGTCGAAACTGCGGATCGCCACCGTCAGTATCAGTACGACATAGGGCACCCCGAGCAGCGTATGGCCCAGCAGCAGACCGGCAAACGAGCCCAGCAGTCCGACCCGCGCGAGGGCAAAGTAGAGTGCCACGGCAGTTACGACGGATGGGATGATCAACGGCGCGATGAAATTGCTCTGCATCGCCATGCGCCCGAAGAAGCGTCCGCGCACAAGTCCATAGGCGGCCAGTCCGCCCAGCCCCAGCGCCAGCGTGCTGGACATCAGGGCCAGCAGTAGCGAGGTCTGCATCGCGCGTACCCAGCGGGGGTCACCGAAGACCTGCGCGTACCAGCGCAGGGAAAAGCCTTCTGGCGGAAAACGCAGCGAGGTCGCGTCCGAGAACGACATCGGCACGACGATCAACACCGGCAGGCACAGAAAAATCAGTACGCCGATGGCGCACAACGCCAGCACGAAGCGGCTCAAGCGCGCGGCGGCGCGTGTATCGCTGAAATGTGCTGGCACGGGGTACCTGGGTGCGGAAAACGTCATGTCACCTCCTGTGCACGGGTCAATCGGAGATACAGCACAAAGAGGACGAGCGTCACCAACAGCAATACGGTAGAAATCGCCGAGGCCAGATCCCAGTTCGGCATCTGATTGACGAACAGGTCGAGCATGGTCGCCACCATGGGCACCCGTCCGCCGCCGAGCACGGCCGGCGTGATGAAGAAACCCAGTGTCAGGATGAACACCAGCACTGCGCCGGCGGCCAGAGCGGGCACGCTGAGCGGGAAGAAGATGCGCCAGAAAACCGTCCACGGGCTGGCGCCCAGCGACTCGGCGGCGCGCAGCAGTTGCTCGTCGATCTTGAGCATCGCAGCGAACAGCGGCAACACGAGGAACGGCAACAACACGTTGACTGTGCCAATGATGACGCCCAGTTCGTTGTAAAGAAAGCTCAAGGGCTGGTCACGCAGGCCGAGTGCGATGAGGCTGCGATTGACAATTCCGGCATTTCCCAGCACCACGATCCATGCGTAGGTACGCACCAGAATGCTGATCCAGAAAGGGATCACCACCATCGCCAACGCCACCATTTGCCAGCGCGGCGCCAGGCGGCGCAACCAATAGGCCAGCGGATACCCCACCAGCACGCAGACCGTGGCCGTGATCAGCGCGATGCGGAAGGTGCTTGCCAGGACCTTCAGGTAGGCAGACGCTCCGAAGACATCCTTGTAGTGGTCAAGGGTTAGTCCGGTCTTGCCAACCAGGCTCTGTCCGAGCATGACCAGCAAAGGCAGGTTGAAACCCACCGCCATCACCAGCAACAGGGGCAGTACGAGGCGTTTCACGCTGCCATCACCCAGGTGTGTTCAGGTGCCCAGGTCAGCCGCACGGGCTGCGCCGGCGCAGGAAGGACTTGCAGATCATCCGCGAGCGCGACCACCGCCAGACCCGATGCCGTTCGCATGTGGATTCGGGCCGACTGGCCGAAATAGACGACTTCCACCACCGTGGCCGGCAAACCGGTGCCTGAGCCCGCGTCCAGCACCTTGAGATGTTCGGGCCGAACGACCAGGCACACATCGCCAACCAGGCCGCTACCACGTTCGCATGGCACCGTTTCGCCACTGGCCAGCACCATGTGCGTGCCAGAACCGTCAGCAACCATCCGTCCGTCGAACAGGTTGGCGGTGCCGATGAACCCGGCCACGAACCGGTTCAGTGGCCGGCGGTAAGCCGCAATGGGTGTATCGACCTGCTGCACACGCCCATGGTCCAGCACCACGAGGCGCGTCGACAACGACAACGCCTCTTCCTGGTCGTGCGTGACCAGCACGGTGGTCACGCCCAGCTCGCGCTGCAGCTGGCGCAACTCCAGTTGCACCTCTTCGCGCAGCTTCTTGTCCAGCGCTCCCATCGGCTCATCGAGCAACAGAATGTCGGGCTCGAACACCAGGGCCCGCGCCAACGCAACGCGCTGCTGCTGTCCGCCCGAGAGCTGCATCGGACGACGCGCGGACAGCCCCGTCAGTCGGACCTGCTCCAGCACCTTGCCCACCTTGCGTGCGATCTCCGGCTTGCGCAAGCCGCGGATGCTGAGCGGAAACGCGATGTTGTCGAACACGGTCATGTGGGGAAACAGCGCATAGCTCTGAAATACCAGACCCAGGTTGCGTTGTGCCGGCCGGATATGCGTGACATCACGCCCGCCAATGC
Source organism: Burkholderiaceae bacterium (assembly GCA_039934375.1). Taxonomy (GTDB): domain Bacteria; phylum Pseudomonadota; class Gammaproteobacteria; order Burkholderiales; family Burkholderiaceae_C; genus CAISIP01. Next base: position 4,987 of record JBDTMH010000172.1, read on the forward strand.
GGATATGGCCGGAGCTCGGTTCGGTGAGTCCGGCGATCATGGACAAGATCGTGCTTTTGCCCGAGCCGCTGGGGCCGAGCAAGGTGACAAGTTCCCCTTGCTCGATCGTCAGGTCGGTCGGCTCCACGGCCGTGGTAGCGCCGTAGCGCTTGGACACGCCGATGATTTCAATGGTGCTCATGAGTGCACCTGCGCGCAGGGCGCTTTGGTGCTGTGCGCCTCGGGATCGGGCTGTTGGCTCGCCGCGTCGCGGCCCAAACCGAGAATCGCGCGGGCTTCGGCCGGCGAGGCCACGTGGGCACCCTCGGCCTGAACCAGGGTGGCCGCCTTGCGCACCAGCGCCGCGTTGTCTGGCGCCAATACGCCGGCATCGAGGTACAGGTTGTCCTCCAGACCGACGCGCACATGTCCGCCGAGTTGTACCGAAGCGGTCACCATGGGGAACTGCGAGCGGCCAATGCCGAACGCTGACCAGGTGGAACCCTCCGGCAGTAACGAAAGCATGAACGCCATCGCCTCGCGGCTGGCCGGCATGCCCCATTCGATGCCCAGGCAGAACTGGAAATGCGCCGGTGTGAGCAGGTGTCCCTGTTCGATGAGCCGCGCAGCAAGGCGCATGCCGCCAGCGTCGAAGACCTCGATCTCCGGCTTGATGCCCGCACTGCGTATGGCCTCGGCCATGGTGCGTAAGTGCGCCGGGCTGTTCATGAACACGCCCTCGCCGAAGTTCATGGTGGCAACGTCCAGGCTGCACAGGCCGGGCCGCAGCGCGAGTATGTGCGCCACACGGGCTTCGGGCAGCATCAGAGTCGAGAGCGTGTCGTCGGCGACACGCACGTTCGCGGCGCTGGGCACGTAGCGTCCACCAAAGCCGCTGGTCAGGTTGACGATGACGTCGACGCCGCTGGAGCCGATGCGCTCCACCACCTCGCGGTAGAGGTGCGCATCGCCGACGGCGGCGCCTGTTATGGGATCGCGCACGTGGATGTGGACGATGGCCGCGCCGTCACGCGCGGCGTCGATCGACTGCTGTGCGATCTGCTCCGGCGTAACGGGCACTTGGGAACCTGGCTTGAACGGCGCCCCACCGGTGACGGCGCACGTGATGATGACGGGACGGGACACGGCTGGGATGATGCTGTTCATGGTGGGTTCAAAGTCTCACAGGCCGAGCTTGAATTCCTGCCAGCGCTTTTCGATCATCTTCACGTTGTCGGCGGTCCATTTCGGGTCGCTCAATACCTGGAGCTTCTTGTTGGCGTCGGAGGTCGGGTAGTCGTTGACCTTGTCCTGCGCCATCGTCTTCTCGATACCCGGGCTTGAACCGGTGTAAGGGATGATGGCCGATGCGACCGACTGGTTCTTGAGTTGTGACATCTCGTGCAGCAGGCCCATGGCCGCTGCCTTGCTGGCCGGGTCGGCACCTTTGGGGACTACAAAATACGACACTTGCAGCAGCCCCTGGTTGTAGGTGTAGTCGAGTCTGGGGTTGCCAACGACGCGGCCCGACCAGACCGCAGAGTACTTGACCTCCTTGTCTTCGAGCAATTGTGGCGCCTGCGCGCCAGAGGTCCACCAAACCGCGACGCTGCCCTTGATCTTCTGCAGGCTTGCGAAGGCGCGATCCACGTCGAGCGGGTACAGGTTTTCGGGTTTCACGCCGTCGGCCAGCAAGGCCAGCGGCAACGCATAACTGGCATAGTCCGGAAGGGCGCGTTTGCCCGGAAAGTCCTTCACGTTCCAGAAGTCGGCCCAGCTGGTGAGTTTCTTGCCGCTTTTCTCCCACGCCATGACGGTGGAGAAATACTGGTAACCAAAGCCATCGGGCAACTTGGCTTCCGGGTACATTGGCGCCGGGTTGATGGCGGACCAGTCCAGCGGCTCGAGCAGCCCCAGCGTACGCGCCATCGCGACCTGGGTTGAGCCGAGCTCGACCAGCGTGGCGGTCACATTGTTGGCCTGCACCATGGCCTGCAGCTTGCCGATGCCCGACGGGCTCTCGCGCACGACCTTCACACCACTTTTTGCCGTAAATGGCTTGATGTAGGCCTGCTCGATCGAGTCGCCGCTGGGGCCACCAGACTCCAGTATGCGCACGTCCTTGACCTGTGCACTCGCGCTAGACGCGGCCACAGCCAACGCCACGACAGACAGGGAAAAAGCCTTTGGATATTTCATGGGTATTCCTGGGTAAAAGGGTCAAAAGATAAAGATCGGGTCAAACGGGTACGAAAACACCATCCCGCCGGCGCACCGCGTCCGGTGCCTCAACGGAAATTTCATTTATGGACACCTCATTGCTCGAGTTGCACCTTGGCGCTCTTGGCGGCACGGGCCCACTTGGTCCGTTCGGCAGCCAGGAAATCAGCGAATTCCTGTGGCGAACGCACCAAGATGTCGGCATCCGACGCGGTCATCCTGGCCTTGAAGCTTGCGTCTTTGACGGCCTCGCGCAACGCGGCGTTGAGGCGGTTGACGATGGCAGCCGGAGTGCGGGCCGGCGCGACGATTCCGTACCAGAGCGCGACGTCGTAGCCCGGATAACCCATCTCGGCGACGGTCGGCACCTGCGGCAGCAGCGCCGAGCGCCGGGGTGAGGTCACGGCCAGTGGCCGCAACCGGCCGGCCTTGACGAACTGTTCGCTCGACAGGATGGTGGCCATCGTCATGTCTTCCTGGCCCGACATCACGTCGGTCAGCGCCGGACCCAGACCCTTGTAGGGGACGTGGATCATCTCGACGCCCGCCGGCGCGTTGAGCAGTTCGAAAGCCAGGTGTCCGGTGCTGCCGGCCCCCCACGACGCGTACTTGAATTTGCCAGCTGTCTTCTTGGCCGCGGCCATCAACTCGGGGAAGGTCTTCTCCGGCAAGTCGACGTTGGTCACCAGCAGCAGCGGCACCGAGCCAATCGATCCCACCGGCGCGAAGTCGGCGACCGCGTCGTAGCGCAACCTGGGGTAGGTGCTGGGGTTGATCGCATGCGTCTCTGCGGTGGCGATCAGCAAGGTGTAGCCGTCGGGCGCCGAGCGCGCGACCGACTCGGTGCCAATGATGCCGTTGGCGCCGGGTCGGTTCTCCACGATCATGTTCTGGCCCAGCACGCGCGTCATCTGCTCCGACACCAGCCGGGCCAGCGAGTCGGTGAAGCCGCCCGGCGCCCACGGAACAATCAGTTTGATCGGCCTTTGCGGGAACTGCTCGGGCGTTTCAGCTGCGAATGCGGGAGCGAACGCGCTGGTCAGCAGTCCGAGGCAGGCAGCGATGATTTTGACGCGGTTCATGGGTACTTTCAGTGGGCGCGGTCGAGGCCGTACACCGACTGCGCTGCATCCGGTGAGATGAATTCGTTCTGCAGGTCGCGCCGCACCGCCGCAGGATCACGTTCGCCGATCGGGCCGTAGCCGCCGCCGCCCGGCGTGTAATGGGTGACGGTGTCGCCCACCGCGATCGTCTCTATGTCGCCGATCGCGTAGGGCAGGGCCCGCTGCGACGCAAGCCCCTCATTGATCACCCAGCCGCCACCGTCACCTGGCGCGCCGCCGAACACGCCCTGCGGCAGCGACACCGACTTCTGCGATGTGTGGTGAAGCCGTGCCTCGCTGCCGAGCACCCGGTATGCCAGCACCTGGCCCACTCCGCCGCGAAAACGCCCGGCTCCGCCGGAGTCGCAGCGCATTTCGCGGCGCAGATAGAGCACAGGGGACTCCATCTCGATCGCTTCGATCGGAGGAATATGGCAGTTTGTGACATGGCATGCCATCACCTCGATGCCGTCGGCTGTGGCGGTAGCGCCGATGCCGCCTGGCACCACTTCGCCCCACATGCTGCGCTTGCCGTTTGCCGGATCGTTGGCGTAGGTGAAGTTGTAGAGGCAACCGCAGGAGTCGGCCATCACGCGGTCGGGCACGGCCTTGCTCAGGGCGCCCATGACGAGATCGACCACGGTATGGCAGACGATCATGCGCTGGTACACGGCCGCAGGCGAGCGCGCATTGACCAGGGTTCCGGGCGGCGCAATCACCGTGATCGGACGTTTGCAGCCTTCTGTGCTGGGAATGCTTGATCCGGTCAGACAACGCATCACGTAATAAACCGCCGCCAGCGTCGTGGACAGCGGGCTGTTGATCGGTCCGCTGATCTGCGTGTCGGTACCGGTGAAGTCGAAGCAGATGTCAGTCCCTGATTTGACGACCTGCAGGCGCAGGTGAAAGGGTCCGCCCTGCGCGCCGTCGTCAAGAAGAGGTTCCTCGTGCAAGTAGCTTCCATCCGGTATGCCCTGGATCGCCATGCGGGTACGCATCTCGGAATAGTCGATCAACGTGGCAAAGCAGGCCTGCATCATGCGGGTGCCGTACTTGCGGAACAGCGCGATCACGTCGTCGGCGGCGACCTGCACGCTCGATATCTGAGCCAGCAGGTCGTTCTCGAGCATCTCGGGTGTGCGCGTATTGCGCAGGATCACGGCCAGCAGATCGTGGTCAAACACGCCGGCCTTGACGACCTTGAGCGGGGGAATACGCAGCCCTTCCTGGAAGATCTCGGTACCCCAGCCGCGGTTGGCCATGTTCATGCCACCTATGTCCATGTGGTGGACCATCAAGCCGGTGAATGCCACCAGCTGGCCGTCATGAAAACACGGAAAGAAGGCCAGGTAGTCGTTGGTGTGGGTCGCACCCAGTGACCCGTCACCGGCGTACGGGTCGTTCGTGATGACGACATCGCCCGGCGCCCAGTCGGCCAGCGCGATATGGTGTTCCAGGATGGTCTTGAGGCAGATGCCCACCGTGTTGAGCTGGATCGGTGGCCCGG
>JBDTMH010000173.1:0-9794 GCA_039934375.1 Burkholderiaceae bacterium
AAGCAGGGCAGGCTGTCAAAATAAGCCACCGATTCACGCCAAAGGAGATCGCCATGGGACAAGCCGCAGAAAAAACCAAGTTTACTGCCGCCGATTACCTGGCCTGGGAGCCGGCGCAGGCCGAACGCCATGAATACCTCGACGGCGATGTGTTCGCCATGGCCGGCGCCGAAGACCGCCATGTGACGGTGGCGGGAAATCTCTACATTGCCCTGCGCCAGCACCTGGGCGGCAGCCCGTGCCGCACGTTCATGAGCGACATGCGACTGCATGTGGCCGCTGCCAACAGCTATTTCTACCCCGACGTGCTGGTTACCCGCAGCGCGCTGGACCAGGCCAGTGCCATGGTCAAGACCCAGCCCAAGCTCATCGCGGAAGTGCTCTCGCCAACGACGGCGGCCTACGACCGCGGGCTGAAGTTCGGTCTCTACCGCACACTGCCCAGCCTCGAGGAATACCTGATGGTCGATCTGGATACCCGCGCCACCGACTGCTACCGCAAAGGCGGCGACGGTTTGTGGGTGTTGCATCCCGTCGCCCGTGGCGAAGCCATCGAGTTGGCGAGCGTCGTATTGACTTTGACCGCTGCCCAGTTGTTCGCCGAGGTGCCAGTGGGCTGATCGGCCGGGCAGGTCTGCGTTGCGCGAAGTCCATCACACTCAGCCCAATGTTCAGCGGGTACGACCGGCCGGTATGATTTTGAAATGTTCTCCATAACTCCATTTAAATCAACAATTTACCAAGCAACTTTTTGTTCAGCTCCTGAGCTGCGCCGCTGTCCACGGCCGGTGCACAACGCCCTGCAAGGCGCGCCGTACCGGAGATGACTGCATGATCAACAAGATAGCCCGCTCGGTCGCCGAGGCGCTGGCGGGCGTGAAGGACGGTTCGACCGTGATGATCGGCGGCTTCGGCACCGCCGGCATTCCCAACGAACTCGTCGACGGGCTGATCGAACAGGGCGCGTCGGACCTGACCGTGGTCAACAACAACGCCGGCAATGGCGAGGCCGGTCTGGCCGCGCTGCTCAAGGCCGGTCGTGTGCGCAAGGTCATCTGCAGCTTCCCGCGCCAGGCCGACAGCCAGGTGTTCGACGGGCTGTACCGAAGCGGCAAACTGGAGCTCGAACTGGTGCCGCAAGGCAACCTGGCCGAGCGCATCCGCGCCGCTGGCGCCGGCATAGGCGCCTTCTTTTCACCCACCGGCTACGGCACGGAACTGGCCAAGAACGCAGACGGCTCGCCCAAGGAGACCCGCCAGATCAACGGCAGGTTCTACGTGCTGGAAATGCCGATCCACGCCGACCTGGCGCTGATCAAGGCCGAACGCGGCGACCGCTGGGGCAACCTGACCTACCGCAAGGCGGCCCGCAACTTCGGTCCGGTGATGGCCATGGCGGCGACGAAGACCGTCGCCACCGTGCACGAAGTGGTTGAACTCGGCAAGCTGGACCCGGAAAATGTCGTGACCCCTGGAATCTTTGTCCACCAGATTGTGCAGATCGAGCGAGTAGCCACACAGGCCGGCGGCGTGAAGATTGCGGCATGACATGAGCTACCACAAACGCAGCAAGGATCAGCTCGCCCAACGCGTGGCGCAAGACATCCACGAGGGTGCCTATGTGAACCTGGGCATCGGCATGCCGACCCTGGTGGCCAACCACATTGCGGCCGACCGCGAAGTAATTCTGCAAAGCGAGAACGGCATCCTGGGCATGGGCCCGGCGCCCGCCGCCGGCGCCGAAGACTACGACCTCATCAATGCCGGCAAGCAGCCGGTGACGCTGCTCAAAGGCGGGGCTTTCTTCCACCATGCCGACAGCTTCGCGATGATGCGCGGCGGCCATCTCGACATCTGCGTGCTCGGCGCCTTCCAGGTCTCGGCCAGCGGCGACCTGGCCAATTGGCACACCGGCGAAGCCGGCGCGATTCCCGCCGTCGGTGGCGCCATGGATCTGGCCATCGGCGCCAGGCAGACCTGGGTCATGATGGATCTGCTGAACAAGCAAGGCGTGAGCAAGGTCGTCGCGCGGTGCAGTTACCCGCTCACCGGCATCGCTTGCGTCAAACGCATTTACAGCGACCTGGCGACCCTGGAATGCACTGCGCAGGGCCTACGGCTGATCGACACGGTCGACGGCCTGCAACTGGCCGAACTCGAGAAACTCATCGGCCTGCCGATCGCTACCTGAACCGGCTACGGCACGCACCCCCCGTTTCAACCACCTGCAGGAGATACCCCGTGAACCACGCATATATCTGCGACGCCATCCGCACTCCCTTCGGCCGCTATGGCGGCGCGCTCAGCAGTGTACGCACCGACGACCTGGGTGCCGTTCCGCTCAAGGCACTGATGGCGCGCAATGCCAAGGTCGACTGGGCCGCCCTTACCGACGTGTTGTATGGCTGTGCCAACCAGGCCGGCGAAGACAACCGCAACGTGGCACGCATGGCTGCGCTGCTGGCCGGCTTGCCGATCGAGGTACCCGGCGCCACCATCAACCGCCTGTGCGGCTCCGGGCTGGATGCGTTAGGCAGTGCCGCACGCGCCATCCGCGCCGGCGAAGCCAGCCTGATGATCGCCGGCGGGGTCGAAAGCATGAGCCGTGCACCGTTCGTGATGCCCAAGGCCGAGAGCGCTTTCGGCCGCGCCAACGCGGTCTACGACACCACCATCGGCTGGCGCTTCGTCAACAAGCTGATGAAGGCGCAATTCGGCGTCGACTCCATGCCCGAGACCGCCGAGAACGTCGCCACCGAGTTCAACATCAGTCGGCAGGACCAGGATGCCATGGCATTGGCCAGCCAGACGAAGGCCGTGGCCGCGCAGCAGTCGGGCTATTTCGACGCCGAGATCACGCCGGTGAGCGTGGCGCAGAAAAAGGGCGACCCCATCATCGTCTCCAAGGACGAACACCCGCGCGCGACCTCACTTGAGTCGCTGGCCAAGCTCAAGGGCGTGGTGCGCCCCGACGGCAGCGTGACCGCCGGCAATGCCAGCGGCATCAACGACGGCGCCTGCGCCTTGCTGCTGGCCGACGAGGCGGGTGCCGCGAAACATGGACTCACGCCACGCGCCCGCGTCGTGGGCATGGCCACGGCTGGCGTCGCACCGCGCATCATGGGCATGGGACCGGCGCCGGCCAGCCAGAAGGTGCTGGCGCTGACCGGCTTGACCATCGCCCAGATGGACGTCATAGAACTCAACGAAGCTTTTGCAGCCCAGGGCCTGGCCGTGCTGCGTGCACTCGGCGTGCAGGACAACGATCCGCGAGTCAACCCGAACGGCGGCGCGATCGCGCTCGGCCATCCGCTGGGGGCCTCCGGCGCCCGGTTGGCAACCACCGCCGTCAACCAGTTGCTGAAGACCGGCAGTCGTTATGCCTTGTGCACCATGTGCATCGGCGTCGGGCAAGGTATTGCGGTGGTGCTCGAACGCGTCTGAGCGCCGCCAGACGCGCCGCGTGCTGGTTGGCGCGGCCGCCACGTGCACGGCGCCTCGCCCGCCGCAGCGGTCAAGCTCCGGCCGGTGCGCTGTTCTCGCTCGACTGCTGCATGGCCCACATTTGGGCATACCGCCCCTTGGCGGCCAGCAACTGCGCATGTGCGCCGCGCTCGACAATGCGGCCTCCGTCCATGACCAGGATCTCGTGCGCGTCGACCACCGTCGACAGTCGATGCGCAATCACCAGCGTGGTCTTGTCGCGCGCCACCGACTTGAGCTCGGCCTGGATCGCCCGTTCGTTGGCCGAATCCAGCGCGCTGGTGGCCTCGTCGAAGATCAGGATCGGCGGATCCTTCAGCAGCGTGCGGGCAATCGCCACCCGCTGCTTTTCGCCGCCGGACAGCTTCAGGCCGCGTTCGCCGACCATGGCCTCGTAACCCGCAGGTGTGCTGACGATGAAGTTATGGATATGCGCGGCGCGCGCTGCCTGCTCCACCTGCGCCTGACTGGCGCCCGGCGCCCCATAGGCGATGTTGTAGGCAATGGTGTCGTTGAACAGCACTGTGTCCTGCGGCACGATGCCGATCGCCCGGCGCACGCTGGCCTGCGCCACGGCGCGGATATCCTGGCCGGCGATCGTGATACGCCCGCCCTGCACGTCGTAGAACCGGTATAGCAGCCGCGCCAGCGTCGACTTGCCCGCACCGGAAGGGCCGACCACGGCCACCGTCTTGCCGGCCGGAATCTCGAAACTGATGTCGTGCAGGATGGTGCGCGACTGCGGCAACAGCAGTTGCGCCGACGGCTTGCCGCTGTCGTAGCTGAACTCGACATGCTCGAACCGAATGGCCGGCTCGCCGTCCAGCGCCAGTGGCCGCGCATCCGGCGGATCGGCGATCTCGCGCTGCTGCTCCATCAACCGGAACATCTTGTCCAGGTCGGTCAGGCTCTGCTTGATCTCGCGGTACAAGGTGCCCAGAAATCCCATCGGAATATAGAGCTGGATCATGAAGGCATTGACCATCACCAGATCGCCCAGCGTCATGCGCCCGTCGACCACGCCCTGCGTGGCGCGGTACAACATGGCCACCAGCGAGGCAGCAATGATCAGTTGCTGGCCGGTATTGAGCAGGCTCAGCGTGCTCTGGCTCTTGATGGCGGCCTGGCGGTAGCGCTCCAGGCTCTCGTCGTAACGGCGCGCCTCGAACTCCTCGTTGTTGAAGTATTTGACGGTCTCGTAGTTGAGCAACGAGTCGATGGCGCGACTGTGCGCCGTCGAGTCGAGCTCATTCATCTGGCGCCGGAACTGCGTGCGCCACTGGGTCACCGTCACCGTGAAGGTGATGTAGATCACCAGCGCGATGATGGTGATCCAGGCGAACCAGGCGTCGAACTTGACCCCCAGCAGCGTCAGCACCAGCGTGACCTCGATCAGCGTCGGGCCGATGCTGTACAGCGAATACGAGATCAGCGAATGCACGCCGCGGGTGCCGCGCTCGATGTCGCGCGTCATGCCGCCGGTCTGTCGGTCCAGGTGAAAGCGCAGGCTCAGCGCATGCAGATGGCGGAACACCTGCAGCGAGATCGAACGCGCCGCGCCTTCGGTGGCCTTGGCAAACACCAGTTCGCGCAGTTCGGTGAACAGCGTGGTCGACAGGCGCAGCAAGCCATAACCCAGCAGCAAGGCCGTCGGTACGACCAGCACCGCCTGCAGGATCTCGGCCGAGCCGGCCTGCGCCAGGTTGCGCCCGCCGTTCGGGCTCAGTCCGTCGACCAGTTGCTTGAGCAGCAGCGGCACGCCGATGTTGGCCAGCTTGGCCCCGACCATGAACGACAGCGCGATCCCCACCCGCCACTTGTATTGCCACAAATAAGGCAACAAGCGGCCGAGCGTAGCCCAGTCGGATCGTTTGACCGGGCCTGCGGGTGCGCCCGGCACCTGAACCGGTGGGGCGGACAATTCAACGGCTTGGCGCATGCGGGACAATTCAGTCAGACCATTTTTTACATCGGGACCCCATTGTGACCACCTCCACCCCCTCCAGCGCACCCGAGGTCTTGTTGCCCACCGACAAGGAACTGGTTCTCAAGGTCATCCCGATGCCGGCCGACTGCAACGCCAACGGCGACATCTTCGGCGGCTGGGTCATGGCGCACGTCGACCTGGCAGGTGCCGTGCTGCCGGCGCGCTACACCCGCGGGCGCCAGGTGACCGTGGCGGTAAACCAGTTCATCTTCAAGCAACCGGTGCGGGTGGGCGACATCCTGTCGTTCTACGCTTCAGTGACGCGCGTCGGCCGCACCTCGGTGACCGTACAGGTCGAGGTCTTCGCCGAACATTTCCACAAGCAAGGCAGGTACGTCAAGGTGACAGAAGCCTCACTCACCTATGTGGCGGTCGATGACTTCGGCAAACCGCGGGTCATCGCACCGCCGGACACGCCTCAGCCCGGCAACTAGGGTTTCCCGTGCCGCCCGGCGCCGGCGGCAAAGCGGACGGCGCCCTGCAAGGCATCCTCCAGGCAAGTCTTGCCGCGTTCCCACTCCTGGTGCAAGGCCTGCGCCAGCGGCAGGTCCCATTGCGCATAGGCACTGGCGCGATCGGCGCGCATCGTAGGCTGCGGAAACCGCGCCAGTTGCGCGGCCAGTTCCAGTGCGCCGGCCAAGGCGGTGCCAGTCGGAACGACCCGGTTGCACAAGCCCATCTGCAACGCCTCTGCAGCCTCCACCTTGCGTCCGGTCAGGATCAGGTCCATCGCATGGCCCATGCCGATCAGGCGCGGCAGCCGTACCGTACCGCCGTCGATCAGCGGAACGCCGAAGCGCCGGCAATAAATGCCGAAATAGGCATCCTGTTCCATCACCCGCATGTCGCACCACAGTGCCAGTTCCATGCCGCCGGCCACCGCGGCACCGCTGATGGCGGCGATTACCGGCTTGGACAGCAACAACCGGGACGGCCCCATCGGGCCTGACACCGGCGCATCGGCCGGGTCGAAATCCAGTGTCGACGCCAGGGCCTGCGCGGCGTCGGGAGCATCGGCCCGCACCCGCGCCGCCGCTTGCAGATCCCAGCCGGCACAGAAGTGGCCATGATCGCCATGGAACACCGCCACGCTGGCGTGTGGATCGGCATCGAACGCCAGGAATGCCTGGTACAGCGCCTGTGCGGTGGCGCCGTCCACCGCGTTGCGCACTTCTGGCCGACGCAACGCCACCAGGGTGACCGCTCCATGGCGGCTGGTTTGCACTGGACTGATCATGGAGTGCATTAAATCCCTGCGTGTTCCGCAGCGCCTATCGGGGACAACCCTCAGCACCATTTGAGACTTAACCGCTATAAACAGCACAAGACGATAAGAGGGGACTGCGTGATTTTTCTGCAACTGGTGATCAGTGGCATCGCTCAGGGCTGCATCTACGGACTGATCGCCTTGGGTTTCGTGCTGATCTACAAGGGCACGGAAACGGTGAGCTTCGCCCAGGGGGACCTGATGATGCTCGGCGCGTTCGCGGGCCTGACATGCATGACCTTGCTCGGCTTTCCGTTCTGGCTGGCCGCGATCTGCGCCATTGCCGGCATGGGGCTGTTCGGATTCCTGATCGAACGCGTCGTGATCAGACCGATCCTGGGTCAACCGGCGTTCTCGATTGTCATGCTGACCATCGGCATCGGTTACGTAGCGCGCGGCGCCATCACCATGATCCCGGTCATCGGCACCGAGACGCACACCATGCCGGTGCCCTACAAGGACCAGATCTGGCGCCTGGGCACCCTGGTGCTCAATGTCGAACAGATGGTCGTCATCGCTGCCACTGCCGTTCTTTGCGTGGTGTTGTATGCCCTGTTCAAGTACAGCAAGATCGGTATTGCGATGCAGGCCACGTCGCAGAACCAACTGGCCGCCTACTACATGGGAATCCCGGTCAAGCGCATCAACGGTATCGTGTGGGGCCTGGCCGCGGCGGTGGCGGCGGTGGCCGGACTGTTGCTGGCGCCCATCACCTTCGTACACGCCAACATGGGGTTCATCGGTCTGAAGGCGTTTCCGGCCGCGGTGGTGGGCGGTTTCGGCAGCCTGCCAGGTGCCATCGTCGGCGGCCTGGTCATCGGCATCGTCGAGTCGATGGCGGGCTTCTACGCGCCCGAAGGCGTGAAGGATGTTGCGCCCTATGTGGTGGTGCTGATCATGTTGATGGTCAAGCCCAACGGGCTATTCGGTGAAAGGCTGAGGAAGAAGGTATGAAAAACCCGCTTGCGCGACATACCAGGACCAGCGCTGCCAGTTAGCCTTTTCCCCCACTGATCAAGCCCATGCGATTCATCTTCAAGACCAACTACCAGCAGGACATCCGGCTGGCCCGGCATGGCGGCCAGGTGTTCTGGTACGGGCTGCTGATACTGTGCATGCTGGCGGCGCCGTGGTTGATCGACGAATACTGGCTGGCGCAGATGACCTTCATCCTGATCTACTCGATCGCCGGCCTGGGTCTGATGCTGCTGGCGGGATTCACCGGGCAGTTCTCGATCGGCCACGCCGCCTTCCTGGGTGTCGGCGCCTATTGCGAAGCGGTGCTCACCAACCACGGAGTTCCGTTTCCGGTGGCGCTGGCCGCTGCGTCTGCGTTGTCGGCGGCGGTCGGCGTCGTGATCGGGGTACCGGCGCTGCGGGTCAAGGGCATCTACCTGGGCATTGCGACTCTGGCGTTCGGCTTTATAGTCGAAGAGGCTTTCACGCGCTGGGACAAGGTCACCGGCGGCAACTCCGGGATGCATGTGCAGGCGCCCGACCTGTTTGGCTGGAAACTCGACAGCGACAAGGAGTTCTACTACCTGTGCCTGGTGCTGACCGTACTGAGCACACTGGCAATCCTGAACCTGCTGCGCGCGTCCACCGGACGGGCATTTGTCGCGATCCGCGATTCCGAGATCTCCGCGCAGAGCATGGGAATCCATCTGGCGCGCTACAAGACCGTGTCGTTCGCTTTCTCCGCAGCGATGACCGGCGTCGCCGGCGCCCTGTACGCGCACAAACTTCAGTACATTTCGCCCGATCAGTTCGGCTTGCTGCAGTCGATCGAGCTGCTGCTGTTGATCGTCGTCGGTGGCCTCGGTTCGGTCCATGGCGCATTCCTGGGTGCGATATTCCTGATCACGATGCCGCAGCTGATCGCGCAGGCCAAGGACTATCTTCCGCCGGTGATCGGCCTGGCGCCCGGACTGCAGAGCGTCGTGTTCGGGATCGTGCTGATCGCCTTCGTGCTGTTCGAGCCGATGGGCCTGTACGGCCGCTGGCTCAAGATCCGGACCTACCTGCAGACGTTCCCGTTTTACCGCAAGGGCTTGTTCAAGCGGCAAAAGGCCTTCCAGAAGTCGGACCGCCTGCGATGAAAGACGCCCCCCGTCTGTACGGTTTCACAGCGTGTAAACCGTCCGAACCCCCCACTGGGGGGCGGGCCGGCCGCTTCGGAGCGGCCGTGCGCGGCGGCCTCTGGCCTGAGCTGCTCCGCGGTCGCTTGACCTTTCATCGGCTGCGGGTGGCGCACAGCGCAATGGAACACTGAGATGACCGAAATTCTCCTTTCCGCCCAGGACCTGACGGTCCGCTTCGGCGGCGTGCTGGCTGTCGACAACGTGAGTTTCGACGTCATGCCCGGCGAGGTGTTCACGCTGATCGGCCCCAACGGCGCCGGCAAGACCACGGTGTTCAACCTGATCAGCCGCATCTACACGGCGACCTCCGGCCAGATCAGCTACCGGGGCAAAGACCTCACGGCCCATCCGCCACACGACATTGCCGCAATGGGTATCGCGCGCACGTTCCAGAACATCGAGCTGTTCGAACATGCGTCGGTGCTGCACAACCTGCTGATCGGCGGCCATACCCACCGCAAGACCAACTTCTGGAGCGAGCTGTTCTTCACCCGCAACACCATGAAGGCCGAGGTCGCCGCGCGTGAAAAGGCCGAACGCGTGATCGATTTTCTCGACCTGCAACACCACCGCGACTCCATGGTCGCCGGCCTGCCCTACGGCGTGCGCAAGGTGGTCGAGCTCGGACGCGCACTGTGCACCGAGCCCCGGCTGCTGTTGCTCGACGAGCCATCGTCGGGCCTGAACGTGGAGGAAACCGACGACATGGCGTTCTGGATCGCCGACATCAAGAATGAACTCGGCATCACGGTGCTGATGGTCGAGCACGACATGTCACTGGTGTCCAAGGTGTCGGACCGCGTGGTGGCGATGAACCAGGGCGCGGTGCTGGCGACCGGAACGCCGCGCGAGGTACAGAACGACCCGGGCGTGATCGAGGCCTACCTCGGCTCCATCGACGATGTGTCGTCGCTGC
>JBDTMH010000174.1:0-9786 GCA_039934375.1 Burkholderiaceae bacterium
CCGCCCGAGTTATGACTATTGCAGGGGCGTTACCAACTGCTAAAACGTTGAGCCGCGCACTCTTCCCCGCACGCAGCAGACGTTTTTTCAAGCGTCTGCGGGGTTAACAGGAGAGCAAGCATGCAAATCATTCAAAGCAAACCATCCTGGCAGTTGGCTGCCAGTGTTCAGTCCACACCGCATGGGCACCACCTGATCATCAGCAGTTTCGTACCAACTGCAAGACGGCCGGAACATCAGGTCAAGTTTTCTGGAACGTTCAGCGATGCGGAACTTCGGCAATTGGTTGAAGCTGTTGCCGGCGCATTGGAGCGTCCTCCAATCGAAGTGTGAACAGGGTCGCTCATCACCGCGCACGACAATCGCCAGTGAGCATACGTCGCCGCCCCTCACGGCAGTGTCCATGGGGCCGGCATCAAAAATTCCGTTGACGAGTTGAAAGTGTCTTTGGAGCCTGGCGTCGCGGCACAAACTGTCCGGAGTGTTGCGAAAACGGCAGGCATGCGGCGCCCGCTACGGCCCACCATGGAATCCGAGCGATCCGCAGCGCCTCCTGTTCCGATGCGTGGCTGCCATGCCGCCGATTTACCCATCGCGTGCAGAGCGTTCCAAATCGCCAGTTTTCCTACAGCCAGGCGGCCGGCCTTCCGAGGCGCGAATCGGTTCCCGCCGACCAAAATAGAACATTCGTTCGCACGAATAGTTCGAACGTCTGCGATGCCAGCCAACAAGGATGAATGCAATGACAAAGCCCGAGTCGGCGCATGCCAGCAATGTCCCCCGTCCCCGCGACGGAATCGCAGCCGGCCGCGATGCATTGGCGCGGACCGTGGACGACCCCATTACCGGCAGCTCGCCCACCGATGGCCTGGCACCGTTGCTACCCGAGATCCGGCTGCTGGTGGGACTATCCACTTTCGCGGTCATCATCGTAGCCTTGTATTTCGGTCGCGAAATTCTTGTGCCGCTGGCGCTGTCGGTGCTGCTGGGTTTCGTGCTCGACCCGATCGTCGCCTGGCTGAAGCACCGCGGACTGCCACGTGTCGTCGCGGTGGTGCTGGTCGTCACGCTGGCGCTCGGGGGGATCGCGCTCGCCGGCCTGTCACTCGGCAACCAGGTTTCGTCGCTGAGCCAGCAGTTGCCGACCTACCAGAGCAACATCCTGAAGAAGCTGCGCGACCTGCGCTCGAAAGCGCTCGGGCCCGGCATGTTCGACGGCGCGGTCGAAACGCTGAAGGTGGTCAAGGCGGAGGTCGACAAGGCGGCCGCCGAAGAACCGGCAGTCGTCCCTACCCAGCGGACAGGGCCACCCCCGTTGCAGCGCGTACGCATCGAACCCACACCCCCGACCCCCTTCGAGGAGGCACTCAGGTGGCTCGAAGCCGGCATCGCGCCGCTGGCCACCGCCGGCATCGTGTTAGTCTTTTTGTTTCTGGTGCTGCTCGACCGCGATGACCTGCGCGACCGGATGCTCCGCCTGCTAGGCGGCAGTCTGCAGCGGTCGACCGATGCAATGGACGAAGCCGGGCGACGAATTAGCAAGTATCTGACGATGCAGCTTGTCGTGAACCTGACCTACGGCGTGCCAATGGCTGCGGGCCTGTGGATCATCGGGGTGCCGGGCGCGATCCTGTGGGGTGCGGTGGCGGCGATCATGCGGTTCGTGCCCTACATCGGTCCCATGATCGCCGCGGTGGCGCCGATCGCGCTGGCGTTTGCGGTCGATCCGGGCTGGAGCATGGTGCTCATGACGGTCGGGCTGATCTTGCTGCTCGAGATGGTCAGCAACAATATTGTGGAACCCTGGCTTTACAGTTCCAGCACCGGTTTGTCAGCAATCTCGCTGATCGCGGCGGCGACTTTCTGGACTGCGCTGTGGGGGCCGATCGGGCTGATCATGTCGACGCCGCTGACGGTGTGCCTGCTGGTGATCGGGCGCCACCTGCCGCGACTCAGTTTCCTCGACGTGCTGCTCGGCAGCCAGCCCGCGCTCGATGCTGCGACGCGCATCTACCAGCGGTTGTTGGCCGGAGACGTCGACGCCGCGTTCGAGGTGACGACCGAACAGCTGGTCGAGGCCGACGTCGCTGCGTTCTACAACACCACCGGCCTGGCGGTGCTGCGAATGGCGGCGATCGATCACGCCAGCGTGGCCAGCGCCGAGCACCGACATCGCCTCGTCGTCGGCATGGATGCGCTGATCGACGGACTGATCGAGCAGCACCCACCGGACGCCGCGACCGTGCCGGCGACGGCAGTATGCATCGGCGGCAAATGGGAGATCGACACGCTGGCCGCCCGGATGCTTGCGCATGCGCTGTCGCTGGCCGGACTGCCGGCGGCGCATCGGCCCTCGTCGCTGATTACCGCCGACTACATCGACCGCCTCGATCTCGCTGGCGCGAAAACCGTGTGCCTGTCGTTCTTCAGTCCCGAGCCGCAGTCCCGCGCACGGACCCTCTGCCGGCGCCTGCGCCGCCGCTGGCCCCACCTGCACATCGTTCTGGCGTTGTGGAACGCCCCACCGGAGCTACTCGACGAGGCCGCGCGTCGAGACCTCGGCGCCGATGCCGTCGTGACGTCGTTGAGTGAGGGGCTGCTCCAGTTGGCGCACACGCTTGGCATCGAACTGAGCACCGGTTACCTCCCCGCTCCAATTCCGGAGTCGGACGCCGAACGGCTCGCGGCGTTGCGTGCCAGTGGGGCGCTCGATCCGCGGGCTCAGCCGCTGTTCGACACGGCCTCTCGGCGCGTCGCAGACATCTTCGACGTGCCGATGGCGATGGTGTGCCTGATTGACGCCGACAACCAGCGGATACCGGCCCTGTTTGGACAGACGCCGCCAGGGGTGGGCGGCGAGCCGGGCATCACGCTGCGCGCGGAGGATCTCGACCTGCCGCGCTCGCTGTCACTGTGCGGCCATGTCGTCGCGAACGCGCGCACCATGGTCGTGCCCGATCTGGCACGCGACCTGCGATTTGCCGGAAACCCGGCGCTCAAGGAAAAAGGACTGCGCTTCTATGCCGGAGCCCCGCTGCGTGACCCGGGTAACCATGTCCTGGGCACGTTATGCATCCTGGACGTCCAGCCGCGTTCTCTGACCCAGCGCGAATTGGCACTGCTTGAATCGATGGCCGACGACCTGATGGGCCAGTTGCGCGCCTTGGTGCTTTCCTGGGGCGATGCGACGCCGGTCGCCACCGATCCAGTGCAGAACCCGTCGGCCATTGTCGGGCAGTTGATTCCGTCGACCGGTTGAGCGGTGCGGTAGCCTTCCTTTGACACAGCGACACGACGACCTGTGCAGGCGCCCGTCTTCCTCCATCGTTCTTGCCACGCTTGCCCGAGAGTCGGTAGGCAATGACCAACTTGGGCGCCATCAGGCGCACCGTGTGGCCGAACTGCTGAATCTCGCGTGTCCAGTAGTGGGCACCGGAGTAAGCAGGTCAAGCAGTGGGGTTGCGGCCGCTCAGTGTACGTTTGGCCAGGCCAACACTCCCCCAAAACTCTCCGGTGTGCCGCCCGGTTCGGGCGAGCCCGTCCCGGTGGGCACAAGAATATGCCGCTTGATTTTCCTATCCACGAGCGCGTGTTGTTTGGTTACCTCGGCGAGCTGGGCGCACGCATGACGCGGCACCGCTTTCAGCTGGCGCGTCTCCACGTCGGGCAGATTGCGGCCAATGTAATGCGTTCCGCGCCCCTCAAGACGATTGCGGTGGTCGCGGCCGCGTTTGGCCTCGGTCTGCTCATCGGAGGTGGCGGCAAGCGCTGCGTCGATGGCTGACCACCGCCGCCGCGCCGTCCGATATGCGGTGCGCGGCAGTGCAGACATGGTGCCCGAATGGGCGCCTGGCGGCGCGCCGGGGTGGCCTTTGTCTTTTTGTGGTTCCTGATCGGCGCCATCGCGCATTTCGCCAAGACCGATCTGGAGATGACGATCGTGCCGCCCTGGAGACCCTGGCCGCGTGATGCGCGCCGCTGAAACCCGTGGTCTTCCGGAATCAACGTCGCCGCGCTGGCGAGCAGCATAGAACCACGACCCCCGCAAGTCCGACGAACTTGCATAGCGCCAACGCACTCATGCACAGGCCGGCCAACGCGGCCAGCATCGTCAGGTCGCTTCCCACCAAGGTCACCATAACCCAGGTAAGGATGTCTTCCGCGACGTCGCTGAACACGCCCAGCGGCAAAGCCCAGCCAAGGATATTCAGCCACCTGGAGGTAGGGTCGCCGGCGCGGCGCAGGCCGGCATGGCGGGCGAATGCGGCCACCGCAAACCAGGCCAGCAGGTAGGCGTACGCGGCGATGAACACCAGGTCCCAGGTGACGGCCCAGCGCGGGGAATCGAAGCGGCCCAGGCTGGTGGACATATCGCCCTGATACCACCAGGTCAGTTGCCACTGCGCAAACCTGAGGTTCTGCGCCAGGTAGCTCCAGCTGTGGCTGGGCCAGTTGAGCACATCGCGCCACCACACGCCGGTGGAGGGCTCGTTGGTCAGGGCATGGCCCAGCGCCAGCAACAGCAGTGGCACAAGGCACAGCGCGATCCAGAAGCCCGTGCCTTTGGTGCGCTTGCGTATCCACATGGTGTGTTGCGGATACGTCCCGGCCACCGCTGCCACGCTGGGATGTTCCTGCGGCCGCACCGGGTAGACCGTGCCGTGGTCGACTGCCACTCTGGTGGTGTCGCGCAGCGCCATGCCCGTCAGTGCCCACAGGTGCGTCTCGTACAGCTCGCTGTGCACCAGCTGGTCCGGCATGGCGCTGGCCGAGGCCGGCGGGAACAAGGCCGCGGCGACCGCGCTTTCGCCGAGCAGCGGCAACTCGTTGTACGCAACACGCAGGCCACACAACGTGGCCTCACCCACCAGCCAGGCCAGGGCGCGGTCTGAGATACCGGTGTGGCCCGGCTCATAGCCGCCGCCCACGTCGCAGTGCGCGCCGCGGAACCAGCGTTGTTCGAGCGTCGCCGGGTTGCCGTTGCGGGTGGCGTAGGTGCCGTTGTTGTCGCTGTAGAGCCGCGGCTTGAACTGGGCGCGCTGCTCGTCCAGTGCCAGCGCCTGGCGCACGTTGCGGAAGGCCTTGCCGACGATGGTCGGTGCGCTGGTGATACGCGCGCTGAAAGGCGGCACCCCAACCGACTCCACGGTGTCCCAGATGCCGACGAACTGCATCTCGACGTTGCGCGCGTTTTGCGATGCGAACAGGCGTGACGTTTGCGCGGTGATGTCCTCTATCGAGCCGGTCGGGTTCTTGGAGCTGTTGGGCCTTTCGCCCGCGGTGCTTGCTGCAGCGCGGTCCGAGAAATAGATGTGCAGCAGGGTCGGCACCATCGAGTCCATGTGCGGCTTGAGGATGCCGAACATGTTCACCAGGCCCGACAGGCTCCGCGCCGTAAATGCGCCGCGCGAGAAGCCGAAGATGAAAATCGCGTCACCCGGCTGGTGGTTGCGCATCAGGAACAGGTAACACTGCGCGATGTTCTCGTACACGCCACGCCCGAACGCCAGGCCGGCGATGCGTTCCTTGACGCGGTTCCACTGGTCCACCAGCGTCGCGCCCGGCAGTTCACCCGGATTGCCCACGCCGGGATCGTAGAAAAACTGTTGACCTCCGTCGTTGGCATCGGCCAGCAACTGGCACAACTTCACGACGTTGGTGTCGTTGTGTCCTCCGGTGACGTTGTTGTTGGTGCCGTCGCAGAAAACGATGAGCTGCCGGCCGGCGGATTCTTCGAGTGTCATGGCGTTGTGGAGCGGGTGGAACTTTCTGCAGCTTACTCCGCGAACTTCGGCAATGGCAGCGGGCATCCACCATCGGGAGTTTGCGGGTCAACCCGCCGGGCCAGCTTGTGGTCGCCCGATCTGCCGAACGCCGTGTAGTGGCGCATAAAACCCCGACCCGGAGACAAGGCCATGGCCAGAGCCGTACTGATAGACCGCTTGGTCGAAACACATCGTCCGTCGCTCGCCACCGATGCCGCAAAGTTTTTATGGCTTGTTCGGGGCCGAGGCCGCAGGTTTCGCCAACCCTGTCAATGCCTTGCTGGAGCCGCACCAGCTGGCCGAGATCCTGAATGCCGCCAACACCAAGGTGCTGGTAGCTCTGGGGCCCACGCAGGGCGTGGACATTCGTGCCATCGCGCGAAAGCCATGCCCAGTTATTCCGGTTTGGCTGTCGTAGCCCATGCGACGCAAGGCAGCATCTGAGCAAGAGAGAAATCCGGCTCTTCTTGTATTGCTTTGGATGTTGTTGTGGTGGAGAGGAGGAGGATCGAATAAGTACTGGGAGCCTTTGATGTGAGCCATTCTTGGTTGTTCGAATTTCACAAGTTACCATCATAGCTACCAGCGAATCCACGCTCTGAAGCTTTCCCGATTTGATGCTACCGAACTGCGGTGCTGGCAGTTGATGACAGACTTCGCGCAATGCGGATCCACCCGGCAACGACGTCGCAGTAGTAATGAATCGTCGTCGAGTCCTCACCGAGAGCCCCCTGCGAATGAACGTCAGCCACCCGTCCCACCCTTGCTGTTCTTGCTGTTCTTGCTGTTCCTGCGGTTGATCGAGCGTGCCGGCGTCACCATTGGGGCCTAAAACAGCAGGAACAGCAAGAACAGCAAGGTCCCCGGGGCCAATAGGGTGGCGGTCCTCGGGGTTTTGGCCCAACTGCCGCTGATCAGCCTGCGTACAACGCTGGATTCACCACCACGAAGCGCCGACGCCCCTCCACCTCCATCCGGGCCCGCCCGTGTTCGGCCAGCAGCGCCAGCGCCTCTTTCAGGTCCTTGTTGTCGCGCACGCAGCCAGGTCCGTATCGGTACACCCGCGTGGTCGGTATCCGGCCGTCGCCTGTGCGCACGGCCTCGCTGAGCAACCAGGCATCGAAGCGGATGGCGGCCGCCAGTGTAGGTGGGGCATCGAGGTCGCCCAGCAGGCGGTGAGCCTCCTGAAGGTGCCAGACAACGATCTGCGTTGCGCTGTCCACGCACGCCCGGCCGATGGTGCCCGTCGCGTCGTGATCCAGCAGATGAAAGAGGGCGGCCATCCGTGCGATGTTCTCCGCAGCTTTCGCGGCCACGTCCCTGATGGGTGCGTAACTGCCACCGCCGGCAAGTTCATGTTCGATGGTGTCGTGGGCCATGACCCAGGCTGCGTGGGCCGATGGGGACAAGTCCAGTGCTGTCGGAGCCAGACCACCGAGCGCATCGGTGGTCAATGGCGTATCGAGCAGTGCCCTGATCCGCATGTTGAACCCTTCGACTGCCGGCATCGCCACCGGCGCAGGCCGATACGGACGCTGGCCTTGTGTGCTCTCTGGCCAGGCGATCAGGAACCGAGCCAGAAAGCCGGTGCCGCGGGGTAATGCGCCTGCACGCGCGATGAACCCGCGCAGCGCTTCGGGCTGGACCATGACACCAAAGGTCAGTCGCCGGTCTCGCAACTGGAATGACGACTTGCTGCGGCGGTCCACCGCGATTTCGCCACCGTCCCACAACACATTGAGCAATGCGAGGTTGCGCAGGATGGTCTCGTAGCCCATGCCATGGGCCCCGAACACCGCGCCGGCCTCGGCCGACAGCACTGCCGCGCTCGGCCAGCCAGTGGCCAGCGCATGTGAAAGGGCCTCAGGGGTTGCGTCGGCGTAGAGAAGACGCGGCAACGTTGCTGCTGGCGGGGTTTGGGCTACAAGTTCCTGCAGCGCGGTCTCCTCCTCGGCGGTTTCAAGCATGTCGCGGCGTTTGCGTTTGATGGCCTCCAGCAAACCTGCTCGTTTGGCCTCGGACGTGGCCAACATTGCCTCATGTGCGGCGATATCGGGCGCGCATGCGCGAGCCCGGTCCCTCTCCCAATCGCGTAACGCGGCACCAAATATCCGGTCACAGGTGGTTTTGCGCTCGCCCGACTCGGCCACCGCCAACAGGAACAGCGACACCGGACCAACGAGCTGGTGATCGCGGCGCACATTCGCCAGGCCTTGGGCGGCCACGGACAAGGCCGACAGCGCCGAGCAGGCTACCAGCGCAATGGGTGCCTGAACGAATGCCTGCGCCTCAAGAACGGCATCACGCAACAGCGGTGGCAGCGCGTCGATTGGGTAGGGCAGTGAATCGCCGGGCGCGGTCAAGGGTTCGGGATCTGACCATTCGGGGTTCGCCACGGCGAGTGGTGTCTCGCTGTGGCCGGGCGGTGACGTTGGTGCTGTGGCGCTTTCGAGGCTTGTCAGCACTGATGACAGACCTCGCAACCGGTGCAGGTCATTGAAGTCGGTGGCATCAAAGGGCCGCTTGGCGCCGAAGTCTGGCACGGCGACCCATCCGCCTACACGGCGCGCGGCTTCCTGCGCCTGGGTGTGCCCCGGATTGCCAGGGGTGTGCCGGTCGTCGTCGGCGCACACGATGATGCGAGCGCCAGGGTACCGTGCTAGCACGGCGCCAGCCACCGGGCCGAGGTTGCCAGCATGGAAGGCGATGACTACCGGGTGGCCAGAGGCCTGGTGCAAACTGGCGCCAGTGGCGAAGCCTTCTGCAACACAGAGGGTCGTCGCGTCATCCTGAGCCAGATCGGGAGGCGTGCCAACCCAGCAGCACAGCCCCTGGATGCGGCCGCCCTTGAGGAAGCGCTTCACGCCGCTGGGGCTGATGAACTGCAGGCTGTGCAGCGTGCCGGCCAGGTCCTGCACTGGCACGACCAGTACACCTTTGTGAATGCGCAGACCGTGCGCGTCCACTCCCTTGCGTACGAGGTACAGGTGCGTGGGCGGGGTAGGTCGCGATGCTGACCAGATCCGTGCAGCGACATGACGCGCTGCTTCGTGTCGCAACCTGGCTTCGTCGTCACGTGCTGCCTTTGCGGCATTTGAAATGCGCGCAAATGCCTCCCGCTCCGCATGTGACAGATCACGCCCGAAGTCGAGGTGCCACGTTTGCCAACCCTGTCCGTCCCGCCAGTTCTCCAGTCCGCCTGCGGGGGTATCGTCGAGGTGCAGCAGGTATGCAGCATCGCCGCGGCCGCGAGGGCCGGCCGCATCGCAGCGGTGCAGGCGCCCGTCGGCCACGATGGGTTCGGGCGGGATGATGTTGCGTGCGATCAACGCGCTGCGGAACTGTTCAAGTACCGTACCAGCGCCGGGCCTCGCACGAGCGTGTGGATGCGCCACGCGCGCTCGTCCATCGCTATCCATTGCCGAGCGTCAGCGGGAGTTTGGCTGGTGGCCCTGGCGAGCAAGCTTTACCCGCGCGGATATCCAGTCGCTCACGTCCGATTCAAGCCAACCCACTGCCCGGGGGCCTAGTGGCACGGCCGACGGAAATGCGCCATCTCGGATAAATTGGTACAGTGTGCTGCGCGACAGGCCCGTGCGCTGCTGAACTTGAGGCCGGCGAAGGATGGTGGGCTCTTTCAATATCTTGGTGTGCATGTCCGTCAGCTCCTGGAAGTTGTTGAGTGCGAGTCAGCGAGAGTGAACGTCTTCGATCTGCTCTGGCCCTGCTCAAGGAGTACGTATTCGCTGCGAAAAGTGTCGGGTCGCGTTGTGCCGCATTCGGCATCCGGCCACCGCCCGCCGATTGGCAATGCACCGTTGCCATTGCACTTGCGCCGGCGATCACCCTGGCGCTATAGTTCAGCCACAGTTCACCCGCTGGCTGTGTCAGCCCGAGTGATGCCCGTCAGTGCATCGCCCAGCCCGCTTTGCGGGCGCCCATGCCGGCCACATCTCCATCAAGCCGGCGGCCTTCGGGTCGGAGATCCTCGTGGCAGCTATCCATAACACCGAGCGATCGG